>DRQF01000030.1 GCA_011369445.1 Planctomycetota bacterium
CCACGTTCAATCGCAGCCGCAGGTCCACCTTCGTGACCGGGAGGCCGTGCCCGCCCTCCCGGGGCGGCCTTCCCGCCTCGGAGGTGCTGACCAGGCGTTCGAATTCAGAAAGCACCAGCGCCTCCGCTTTCTCGAGCCAGGCGCTTTGGGTCTCGGGAACGCAGATGCGGGCCAGCAGCCGGAGCTTGGTCCACGAGATGCGGCCCTCCGCAAAGGCGCGGTCGACGAGAGGAAGTTCGGCCAGCGCGCGACCAACGGCGATGAGGTCGCGGGCGGTGCGCCGTTTCATGTCGAGGCGCTCGATGGCGAAGTGGGTGGCGCTGGCGAAGCCGAGCATCTGATGGACGCCCCGGTCTTGCATGTCGAAGAGGTAGTAAGCGAGGGCGCGTCGTCCGCAATCGGTCTGGCGGTTGGAGCGACGAAGCGCCTTTGCGAGGGGTTGGGGAGCGAGATTGGCCTGGAGTCGAATGACGAAAGTGGGGGCGGATTTCGACATGGCAAGTCCTCGAAACTTAGGCTGAGAGAAGGGTTTTTTCGATCACCTGAGACGCCCGCGCGGCGGCCGCCGAAGAACTCAGTAATAATAGTCACGAGGGGGGACAATAAGGGGCACCTCCGGACCCCATCCCTGCCCCGCCAACTCGATCCATTGCGCGGATCCCTCGCGTCGCGGCGCGGCCGCGCCACCCATCGGTTCTCCTCAACGGGCCCGCGGGCCCGTCGGCGATTCGGCTGCCGCGAGGGGCCTACTCTGGGTGAGAGAATGCTGGTGTCGTGTGTGGCGCGTCTCAGGGAAAGAATCGACTCAGTCGGATTGCGACGCGGTGATGGCGGCGCCGAGGAGGCGGAACTCGTCCTTGCGAAAACTGGTGGGGCGCCAGGCGAGGCCGATGGTGCGTTGGGGGTGAATCTTTCGGAATCGGAGGAGGCCGAGGGGCCGGTCGGGGGAGACCTCGACGGCAAGTGCGAGTTCCGGGAGGAGGGTGACGCCCAGTCCCCCCGCCACCATCTGCACCAAGGTGGACAGACTGCTGGCGCGGCAGTCCACCTTCTCCCGCATGCCGGTCCGGTGGCAGATGTCGAGGGCTTGGTCGCGGAGACAGTGCATGTCGTCGAGCAGAAGGACGTCCTCGCCCGTCAAGTCGGATTCGGTGACTGTCTTGCGCTTAGCGAGGGGATGGGTGGCCGGAACTGCCAGCTGAAAGGGGTCGGAGAAAAGAGGGTGGGTCTCGGCATCGCCCAATTCCGCTTCCATCGCCAAGAGTAGGAGGTCCAGATCTCCGTGCTCGAGTTGGCGGACCAGCACCTCGGTGGGCGCTTCGTGCAGATGCAGTCGGAGCTGGGGGAAGCGGGTGCGAACGCCCGCGAGAGCCCCGGGGAGCAGATAAGGGGCCACGGTAGGGATGACGCCCAGCTTGAGGTCGCCCGTCAAGGGCTCCTTGAAGGGGGAAGCGGAATCCCCGAATTCCTTCACGAGAACCAAGATCTTCCGGGCCTTCTCCGCGAGATCGCGCCCCGCCGGGGTCGGTACCACGCGCCGCCGGTCCCGTTCGAACAGTGGGACACCCAAAAGGGCCTCCAATTGTTGAATCTGGGCGCTCAGAGCCGGCTGCGTGATGTAGCACGCCTCGGCCGCCTTGCGGAAGTTCAAGTGGTCGGCGACGGCGACGAGGCTTTCCAGTTGTCGAATCGAGGGGCGTTCCATGATTGGCTCAGCCTATCACATCCATCGGAATAAGCGATTTCTCTTATCAAAGGAGGCTCGTGATGATGGGGTTGCGAATCATGTCTCAACCGATGGAGGAATCCCGATGACACCGACTCGAACCCCAATCGCCGTCACCCTGGCCGCCCTGGCTTTCTTCGCCTTGCTTCCCTTCGCCGAGGCGCAAGAGGTCGCCCCCCGTGGTGCGACCAGCTACGCCCCGGTGGCCGGAACGGAGGCCTTCCCGTCCGTGGTGAAGCGGATGTCGGCGGCTAAGGCCGGCATCGTGGCCAAGCACAGGGCCCTGCTCGAGGAGCGTTACGACCTCGGCGATCACCCCGTCCCTGGGCTGACGATGTCCCGTGGCAAGCCGATTCAAGGAGGTGTGCGGGTCAAACTTCCCGCCGGTGTGACGTGGGACGACCTGGCTGCCATGAGCCCGGCGGAGATCAAGGCGAAGGATCTTTGGCCCGCCGGATTCTATCCGCTGCCTCATCCCAATCACCCCGAGGGCGGGATGCTCTTCCCGAAGGTCCACATCGATGAAGTGAAGTCGCAGACGGGACGTGATCTCACCCGTTTCGACTTGGACTACGTGATGCCAGATCGTTTCCTTCCTCAGTTTCCTCCCGCCATCTACCTGACCACACGTCCCGATCTAGGAGACGTGTCCCAGGGGAAGTTGGTCTCCTCCGCCAACTACTTCGACCTGTTCAGCGGCATCCTCAACCCGAAGCAACTGGAGGGACTCCGGCTTCTCGTGACGCCGTTCCCCCAGCAACAGTTCAACGCCACCCATGATCGCCGTAGTTTGGAGCCGAGTCTCGGCGTCGCCTGTTTTGACTGCCACGCCAATGGCCACACCAATGCCGCGACCCACTTGGTAGGCGACATCCGGCCGCAGCAGTATCGCCATCGGATCGATACGCCCAGCCTTCGCGGCGTGAGTATCCAACGCCTCTTTGGATCGCAAAGGGCTCTCAAGACCATCGAGGACTTCACTGAGTTCGAACAGCGGGCGGCCTACTTCGATGGCGACCACGTGATCGCGGCGAAGAAGGGTGTCAATCCCTTGGAACGGGGCAGCCAGGTTCACTTCATGGCGGAGTTCCAGGCGATCCTGGACTTTCCCCCGGCGCCCAAACTCAGCTGGGATGGGAAGCTCGATCCCGCCTTGGCGACGGACGAGGAGATGCGAGGCCAGGCCGTCTTCTTCGGCAAGGGGCGTTGCAACGAATGCCATCAGGCGCCGTACTACACGGACAACTCGATGCACAACCTCAAGGTGGAGCGCTTCTTCAAACCCAAGATGATCAACGGCCGCTTCGCCACCGCCGATGGCCCCATCAAGACGTTCGTCTTACGCGGGATCAAAGACTCGCCGCCCTACATGCACGACGGTCGCCTCCTCACCCTCGAGGACACGGTCGAGTTCTTCAACCTCGTCCTCGGCGTGAAGCTCACGACCACCGAGAAGTCCGACCTCGTCGCCTTCCTCCGGACTCTCTGACCGC
>DRQF01000031.1 GCA_011369445.1 Planctomycetota bacterium
GCTCAGGTGACGGGCCTCGAGGTCGGCGAATTCGTTCATACGTTCGGTGACGTGCATCTCTACCGGAATCATCTGGATGCGGCGGATCTTCAGCTCTCGCGCGAACCCCGAAGTCGGCCCACGCTTCGACTGAATCCCTCCGTGAAGGATATCGACGGCTTCCGCATCGAGGACGTCGTGATCGAGAACTACGATCCTCATCCTTCCATCAAGGCGTCGGTCGCCGTATGACTGCATCGGTCACTCTCGTCGTGGCGATGGACGAGCAGGGGCTCATCGGTTGCAGGGGAGACCTTCCCTGGCGCCTGCCCGCCGATCTGGCTCGATTCAAACGCCTCACCATGGGGCATCCGATCCTCATGGGTCGAAGGACATGGGAGTCCATCGGGCGTCCCCTGCCGGGCCGCACCAACATGGTGCTCACGCGGCGGACCGACTTCGCGCCGGAGGGCGTCGTCGTCGTGGGGGCGCTCGAGGAGGCTTTGGACCGGGCCGGTGGGTTCCCCGGCGGAGAGGAACTGATGGTGATCGGCGGCGCCGAGGTCTATCGACTCTTCCTCCCGCGGGCGACACGCTTGCAGCTCACCCGCGTCGACGGTCGATTCGAGGGTGATGTCTTCTTTCCCCACTGGAATCCCGCGGATTTCGAACTCCTCGCCGAGGAGAGGAGGGACGCGGACGAGAAGAACCCCCATGCCATGACGTTCCAGACATGGGAGCGCTTGCGTCGCCCCCCGGCTGGGATACATTCTCCGCGTTCCTGAAGCGAGAGTTCCATGGCGAAGTCGAAGGGGTTGACCGCCAAGACGGCGGACAGGCATTTTCTCTACCAAGCGGCCGTCCAGGATTCCGAATCCGAGACGGAGCGCATCATCGAGATCTTCAAGAAGATTCGCCGACGGAGTCCCATGACGCTCCGCGAGGACTTCTGCGGGACGGCCATCGCCTGTGCAAGCTGGGTCAAGAGCCACCGCAAGCGAACGGCGATGGGGCTCGACCTGGACGAAGACGTGCTCGCCTGGGGCAGGCAGCACAACCTGCGCCCGCTGGGCGACGATGCGAAGCGAGTCACTCTCTTGACGAAGAACGTGATCAGTACGACGTCACCCAAGGTCGACCTCTGCACAGCTTTCAACTTCAGCTATTGCATCTTCAAGGACCGCAAGGATCTCATCCGCTATTTCAAGCGAGTTCGCTCCTCGTTGGTGGACGATGGCGTTTTCATGATGGATCTTTACGGCGGAACGGATGCGGGCGAGGTCCTGGAGGAGGCCCGCAAGTGCAAGTGGAAGGGGAAGACCTTCACGTACGTGTGGGACCAAGCCTACTTCAATCCCATCGACAACCACGTCATCAACCACATTCATTTCCGGTTCCCTGACAAGTCGGAGATGAAGAAAGCCTTCACCTACGACTGGCGCCTCTGGTCCCCCGTCGAGGTTTCCGAATGCCTCGCGGAGGCCGGCTTCACCCGTTCGCGGGTGTGGTGGGAAGAGGAGGACGAGGACGGCGACGGCACCGGCGTCTACCACCCCGTCACCGAGGCGGAGAATCAGGCCGGCTGGATCTGCTACATCGTCGCCGAGAGGTGAACCGCGCGCCGGGATGTCATCCCCGACCGAGTCGGTCGATCAACCCCCGGTGTCAGGGACAGGGTGGGTCACCCAGTGATTTTCGGTGTTGCTCCCCCGGGTCAGGCGGAGAGGACCCAACGGATGATCTCCTTCAGCTTGGGCGGTTTTCCCGTCATGAGGATGCCCACGCGGAAGATCTTGCCGGCGGCCCAGACGAACAGCGCGATGGTGGCGAGCAACAGGACGCCCGAGACCAAATATTCCCAAGTCGGGATATCGGCCGCCGCGCGATTCATCATGGCGAACGGTGTCGTCAGCGGAATGAAGGTCATCACGCGGGCAAGGGCGCCGTTGGGGTCCTGCACGATGGGGAACATCGTGAACAGTGGGATCATCAGCATGACCGAGACCGGCATCATCAGGTTTTGAGCTTCCTTGAGGCTGTTGCAGACGGAGCCGATTCCCACGAGCAACGACGCGTAGAGCAGATAGCCCAAGAGGAAGTAGACCACGAAAGAGACGAGGTACTTCGGATACGTGATGAGGGGCGTCAAATCAAAAGGCGGTTCGAGGTTCATGGCCGGGGCGGCTTTGATCGTGAGCACGAAGAACATCACCCAGCACAGAACGACGGTCAGCCCGGTGAGGGCGATCCCCACGATCTTGCCTGCCATCAATTCGGTCGGAGAGACGGACGAGAGCAACACTTCGATCGTGCGATTGGACTTCTCCTCGATCGTGTTCGTGAGGAGCATCTGGGAGATCATGAAGATGGCGATCCAAAGCAGGTAGACGAATGCGATGGGGATGAACTGCATGGCCTTGTCCACCGATTCGACCTTCGTTTCCTCGCCCGTCTCCGTGAGCTGCACCGCTTTGAAGACGACTGGGGTCTGGATGCGTCGGATCACTTCCTCGTCAATCCCCTCGCGTTCGATGCGTTTCTCCCGGACCACCTCGCTCGCGAACCGAGCGAACCAGTTCCGCAGCGCATCGTCGGTGAGATTGTTCGAGACGTACTTGTTTCCCTGCGAAGTCTCGATGGGGTCCTTGCCCACCACGATGTAGGCGAAGATGCGCCCCTCATTCAGAGCCTCTCGAAAAGGGGCTTCCGGATCGGTTTCGTCTCCGGGAGCGATGTCGACGCGCTCGTAGAGACTGCGGCTCAAAGAGCGGCTGAACTTCCTCGCCTCCTTCGCGGAGAGGCCGGAATACCACCGACGAAGCTGCTCTCCGCTCTTCTTGACCATCTCGGCCACCTCCTCGGGGAGGTCGTCGAGGATTTTCTGTCCCTCGGGGCTGGCATGCAACATGGTCAGCGTGGATGCAGCGCGGCTGATCTCTTCGTCGGACATGTCGCGAATCGCTTCCGCCTGACCTTCGAGGCCGGGGGGGAGGCCCTTCATGGCGCTGCCGTCCCTCAGGCGGTCGCGGATCACGCGGAGAAGTTTTTCCATGTCCGGGAACGCCGCCCGTTCTTCAACGGCCTCCAGAAGCCAGCCCGATCGGTCGAGCACGGCATACAGTCGAGCGTCCTTATGGTCCTGGAGGAGTTTCGGGATGACGATCGAGAGGATGAGGACCACCGGAAAGAAGAGGATTCCGATCCAAAACGTCTTCGTCCGCATGTTCTCGAAGAACTCGCGGAGGGCCACCAGACGAATCTTCTTCATAAGTCCTCTCCTTCCACGGCGCGAATGAATATTTCGAACAGAGAGGGTTCACTGATGTCCCAGCGGCGGATCCGAATCTTGTCCACGAGAGCCTTCAAAACCTCCTGGGGATCGGCCTCGTCCTCGAGAAAAACCTCCGCCTGCATGCCCGCGTCATGGACTCGGGCGATGCCCGGCGTCGCGGGAAGCACGCGTCCGTCGCCCTCATACTCGAGTTTCACCGAGCGGCCAGCGCCGGCTTTGATTTCGCCGATGGGGCCGTCCAGCACTTTCTTTCCCTTGTTGATGAGAAAAATGTACTCGCAGATCTGCTCCGCCTGCTCCATGACGTGGGTGGAGAAGATCACGGTTCGTCCCTCGCGCTTCAGGTCGAGGATCAAGTCCCGCATCAGCTCCACGTTGACCGGGTCCAGGCCGCTGAAGGGTTCGTCCAGGATCACGAGTTCCGGTTCGTGGACCAGTGCCGAGAGGATCTGTACCTTTTGGCCCATGCCCTTTGAAAGTGTCTCGCAGCGTTGATCGTGCCATTCGCCGAGACCGTATTCGTCCAGAAGTTGGCGGGCTCGAGCCCGGGCGGCCCGCTTGTCCAGCCCCTTGAGGCGGCCGAAGTAGGCGATCAGCTCGCCTGTTTTCATCTTCTTGTAGAGCCCCTTTTCTTCGGGCAGGTAGCCCAGGCGGTCCTTGATCTCCTCGGCGCGGGGATGGCCGAGTACCGACAGACGGCCCTCATCCGGGAAGATGATGCTCATGATCATGCGGATCGTCGTGGTCTTGCCCGCGCCGTTGGGGCCCAGGAATCCATAGAGACTCCCCGAGGGGATGCGAAGATCCAAGGCGTCGACGGCCACGTGGTCGCCGAATGTCTTGGTGACGCCCTCGAGCTCGAGGGCGTACGCTCCATCTGATGTGTCCAAGTCCTGACCTCCAGCCTGTCACCGACGGGACGCGGAGTAGTTCTCGAGCCCGCGCACGATGGCTTTCGCCAGCTTGTCCCTGTATTCGGAGTTTTTCAAAAGCGCTCGGTCAGACGGGTTGGTCACGAAGCCCACTTCGATGAGCACGGCGGGAGCATGGGTCTTCCTGACGACGCGCAGCTTTCGGGAATTGGGCTTCACGCCGCGGTCCTTCGCCGGCGAAAGCTTGGCCAGCTCGCGATAGAGAAACTCCGCCAAGCGGGCCGATCGGGAAAGTTTCCCGGACTCATGGCCCGCCTCGCGGCGAATCGGTCGGTAGATCTCAACGCCCCGGGCTTTCCGATTGCCTGCGGAGTTGACGTGGATCGAGACGAAGGCATCCGGCCGCGTTTGGTTGGCGATTTGAACGCGTCGGTCCAGGGAGACGAACCTGTCCTTTGGCCGGGTTTGGACGGCACGCGCCCCTTTGGACTTCAGCCGAGCCGCAACCCGCTTCGCAATGTCGAGGACGATGGCTTTTTCCACGGCCCCACCGGCCGCGGTCCCCGGGTCTTTGCCTCCGTGGCCGGCGTCGATGATGAACACTTCTCCCGCCAAGGCACTTTTCTCGGGCAGGTTTCGTACCACGGCAGCGGGTTTGCGGGCGGCCGGGCGAGAGTGGAGGAGCGCATCGATTCGCGCCTTGATATCGCTGGGCACCAAGAGGCCACCCGACCGTCTCTTGGGAACGCTATCCAGAACCACGAGTTCCTTGTCGAAATAGGAGACACGGCTTCGCTCGTCGAACTCGAGAACGTGGGACTTGCCCTCCAGGTAGTGTCGGCCTGTTTCCGCGTCACTCCGATAGTGCAGGCCATTTCGGGTCGCGATGTCCGCGATGTCCACCCACCCGGCCGGGGGTGCGGTCTTTGTGGGCGCGCGATTGGCCGTTGGGGCCGTCGTCAAGTCGGTCTTCGACGACTGACAGGCGGACGCCAGGGCGACCGTGAAAAGGACGAGGATTCGGATGGTTCGTGACATGGACATGGCGAACGGCCCTCCGGGACGGCGGCCTCGGGGGCACCCGCGCCCCCGAAGGCTCGCTCATCATAGCGACAATCCCCCGCGACTGGACCTGCGCCGCCTCCCTGATAGCGTGGGCGGCCCATGAGAACCCCGACGTCGACGATTTTCTTGACCGGTCTGACCGGACACCTGGGCGCCTGTCTGCGCCGGCGGCTCGCCCTCTCCCCACGGGGCTGGACGTGGCGGGCACTCGTACGCCGGCCTGATGAGGTCCAGCCGGAGCCCGGCTTCACGTCGATCCTTGGAGACTTCACCACAAGCGGAGATTGGACGAACGCCCTCGATGGCGTGGACACGGTGGTGCACATGGGGGCGCTGACGGGCAAGGCCTCCCGGAAGGAGCATTTTCGCGTCAACTTCGAGGGCACGCGGCACCTCGTGCGCGTCGCGCGGGACCGGGGTGTTCGGCGCTTTCTCTTCGTCAGCAGTGTGGCCGCCGGGTTCAACTCTCTCGAGCGCTATCCCTATGGCGCGGCGAAGAAGGCCGCAGAGGACGCGGTCTTGGAGGCCGGCTTCGATACCCTCATTCTCCGCCCTACCCTCATTGGTGGGCGCCGTGCGCCGGCGTTCGAGGCCCTGCGTCGCTTGGCGGGTCTCCCCATCGTGCCCCTGTTCGGCGGGGGAACGGGGCGGGTTCAACCCATTCACGGGGACGACTTGGCCGACGTGCTGCTGGACGCTCTCGCCGCGGACCGGTTCACCGGAGAGACGCTTGCAGTGGGGGGGAGGGAGCAGCTTTCCATGGCCGAACTCGTGGAACGCCTGGCGGAACGGATGAAGGGGAGGCCGCCCCACCGGATCTCGATTCCTCTTGCCTCAACGTCCCTTCCTCTGCGATGCATGGAGGCGCTCCTGGGCGGCGGTCGCTTGCCCTTGACCGAGGGGCAGCTCATGAGTTTCGTCCAAGATGGTGTGGCCGAAAACCCGCCCTGGGTGGAGTCCTTTCTCACTCACGACATCGAGAGCATGGTGGCGGAGGCCTGCGGTGAACGCTGAACACCTTCCCCCCGCGCCTTCCCTCGACATGATGACCTCTTGGCTGGGATTTCCGGACACTGCGCCGCGGCTCCGGGAGGCCTACGAGCGTCTGGCTCGCGCGCGCGGACTCGAGGCCCGGCCCCCTCGTTCCCTCGATCGCGCCCTCGACCGGCTCGCCTCGTGGGGCCGGCCCGGGCTCGCTCTGGCAGACGCCTTCGCGGCCCGGTTCCGCAAGCGCGGTCCTCTTCGACGCCGTCTCATTCTCGTGCTGGCGTTGCTCGAGGCGGACCCCGACGCGGGGGAGGTCCTCGATACTCCCCTGTCTCG
This sequence comes from Planctomycetota bacterium, assembly GCA_011369445.1. Taxonomy (GTDB): domain Bacteria; phylum Planctomycetota; family DRQF01; genus DRQF01. Next base: position 6,532 of record DRQF01000031.1, read on the forward strand.
GGGCCCCGCCGGCGCCGTCTTCCGCGGAGTGATCGAGGCTGTGGGGCACGTGCTCTTGCTTCTGGCCTCCATCCCTCCCATGGCGGTGTTGGCGGGTTGGGAGTCTGCGACGGGAGGCCGAGGATGACGGTCGGAACCGTGGTCATCGTGGGATCGGGCGCCAGCGGCGTCGCCCTGGCCCTCTCGCTCCTCGAGCGAGGACGGAAGGTTCTCATGCTGGACGTGGGGCGGGAGGTGGTTCGCGCCGATCATCCCGATCTCGCGTTTCCCGCCTGGCGCAGAAGTCTCGCCGATCCCGCGGAAACCCTGCTCGGTCGATCCGGCGAGGCGCTCGTCCTCCCCGACCACGACGGTGAGTACTACGGATTTCCCCCGGCGAAGAAGATCATTTTCGAGGGGTTGGAGGGTTTCGATTGGGTGGCAGACGGGTTCGCGCCTCTGCTCTCGTTTGCCCGGGGAGGGCTGGCCGAGGCCTGGACCGGTGGCTCCTACGCGTTCACGCCGGAGGAACTGGAGGGTTTTCCGTTTCCGGCGGACGAGATGGGAGAGGCTTACGAAGCCGTGGCGAGCGAGATCGGGATCAGCGGCGCCGAGGACGATCTGAGCGAGGTCTTTCCCCATCCGGCGCACCCCCTGCCCCCGGTCGAGGCGGATGCGCACACCACGAGACTCCTCGCCCGCTACGACTTGGCCCGCGAGACTCTACGCCGGAAGGAGTCCTGCGTGCTGGGGCGGGCGCGTCTGGCGGTACTCACCCGGGACAGGGGGGAGCGGAAGGCGTGTACCCGACTCGGGCGCTGTCTTTGGGGTTGCCCTCGCGGTGCCCTCTACACGCCGTCGTGGGGACTCGCGCGATGCCAGGAGCGCGACGGCTTCACCTACCGCCCGGGCATCCGGGTCCTGCGGATCGAAGCCACCGACGGCGGGGACGTGCGCCGACTTCACCTGCGTCCCGTGGACGGAGGAGCGGACGAGGTCCTCGAAGTCGAAACGGTCGTTCTGGCGGCGGGGACCCTCGCCACCGCCGACATCGTCCTGCGTTCACTCGCGGGCGTCGGCGTGGATCGCCTTCCCGGCCTCATGGACAATCGTCAAGTTCTCGTGCCCTTCGTGAGTCCTGGACGTCTCGGAAAGGGCTTCGAGCCGGAGAGCTATCAGTATCACCAGTTGGCGATGGTGATCGAGCCCGGCGGAGGAGCCAGGCAGATCCACGCCCTCATCACCACGCTCAAGACTGCGATGATCCATCCGGTTGTGCAGAGCCTCCCCATCGGCTTGAAAGGGGCCTTGCGACTCTTCCGAGATCTTCACGGTGCTTTGGGGCTCGTCAACGTCAACTTCGCGGACGAGCGGCGCGATGAGAGCTTCGTTGCCTTGGAGGATCTCGGCGGAACGGCGACCCTTCGGGTCCACTACGAACCTCCGCCCCTCGAGCGCACACGCTTACCGGCGGGGCTTCGGCGTGTGCGAAGGGTCCTCCGGAGGTTGGGGGCATTCGCGCCGCGATCCATGGCCCACGTGCGGCCGATGGGAGCCAGCGTCCACTACGCGGGTACGTTGCCCTACAGCGCGAATGGCGGCGACTTGACTCTGGATGCGGCGGGACGTTTGCGTCCCTTCCGTAATCTCTACGTGGCCGACGGTTCGGCACTGCCGAGCCTGCCCTCCAAGAACCTCACCTACACGCTGATGGCCAACGCCTGGCGCGTTGGCCGTCTCCTCGGGGACTGAACCGGCCGGTCATGCGATGAAGTGCTGCGCCCACTCCAGAAGCAGAGCGCAGAGGAGGCCCGCGTAGGTCCCCAGAACATAACCGCCCACCGCGAGCAGAACGCCCGCCGGAGCGAGCGCCGGGTGAAACGCCGCCGCAACCACCGGGGCGGAGGCGGCTCCTCCGATGTTCGCTTGGGACCCCACCGCGGCGAAGAAGATGGGCGCCTTCATCTTTCTTCGCAATAGGAGAATGATCGTCGCGTGGAACGTCATCCAGAGGGCCCCCACGAGGACGAGCTTGAAGTTCTCCGGGTCGAAAATGCGATGGAATTCGGCGTGAGCACCGATGGTCGTCACGAGCAGGTAGAGAAAGACGGACCCGATCGCGGACGCCCCCGCTCCGTCCAGCTTCCTCAGCGAGGTGAAGGAGAGACCCACGCCCACGGCCGTGACGATCAACACGGTCCAGGTGAATCCCCGAATGATGTCACCCACATCGGGCAGCACGTCCGCCAGGCCCTTGGCCACAGCCGTTGCGCCGAAGGCGATGGCGAGGATCATGAGGAGATCCGGGAGGTTGGTCGGTCGTGAGACCTCTTTTTGGAAGGACTCGACGCGTGTGCGACAGTCGTCGATACTGGTGCGGTCGGCGCCGATCTTCTCGTCCATGGCTTTCTCGCGCCCGGCGAAGAATAGCAGGACGGCCATCCATACGTTGGCGACGGCCACGTCGACGACGACCATGAGGCTGATCGTCGTGTCCTTGGCGCCGACGCTCTCGCCGATGGCGACGAAGTTGGCGCCGCCTCCGATCCACGAGCCCGAAAGGGCCGCCAGCCCCTTCCAAGTCTGGTCGCCCAGCCCTTCCGGCAAGAGCCCCACGCTTCCCAGGATGAGAAGCGCCAAGGGGCCTCCGATCACGATGCTGGCTGTGGCGCCCAGGAAGAGGAACACGGCGTGGCGCCCCAGCTTCAGAATGGCTGGGATGTCGACGGAAAGGGTGAGCAGCACCAGACTCGCCGGGAGCAGGGTCTTCTTGACGAAGGTGTAGAGCGGGGAGGCGAGCGGGATCACGCCTGTATTCGACAGGAGCGTGGGAACGAAGTAAGCGAAGACCAACAGAGGGACGAAGGTGAAGACCCGCCGGCCTACGGGCGATCGGTTGGCGGTGAAGAGGATTCCCAGAACGAGGAGCAAGATCGCCAGCACTCCGTGAGTGCTGGTGACGAGAGGCGCATCGCCACCCGCGGCGCTGAGCGGCGACGCCAGGATCGTCAGAATGCCGAGGGGGGCCAGGAAGCGATTCATGGTCATGGGTCTCCGGGGACATGTCAACCGAACTCGGTCCGGCGTTCATGACCGCCCGGAGACCTCATGTCAATAGAGCCTCGGCGGTTTAACTCGCCGATGCCGGTTCTTCACGGCGCATCGGGCTTCGATGAAACCCCTGTGCCGCATGCACACGGCGGATTTCCCTTCGCATCGGCGGCCGTCGGCACGTCGCTGAGACCGTACCCCGGCGGTCGTGCGAGGAGGACGATGCGACCACCGTATCCGGATGCGATCAGCTCCTGCGTCGCGTTCCTCCCGTCGAGCTCCGCCACCGACAACCAGTGCCCCTTGTCGCGATCCACGAAAAGGGTTTCGACGCGCCAGGGTTCTCCGGGGGCCCGCGACAACAATTGGATCTTCCGCGAGTACCCGAAGACGGCGACGGTCTCGACGGCCGGGTCCGCCGCGAATCGGCCTCCCACGACACCGCGGGCGCCTTGCGGTCCGGCGTAGATCACCTCGCGCTTCCACGATCCTCCAGGATGTCCTTCCAGCCGAAGGATCACGCCGTCATCGCGCGTGGCGTAGAGGACATCGTTTCCACGATTGCGCGCTGGGGCGATGCCGATCCTCCCGAACCCCATGTCCTCGTCGAGGATCGTTTCTTGCTCCAGACCGTCGCGCCTCAAGCGCAAGAGCTTGATGGCTCCGAAGCGACAGGCGGCGACGATCCATGGGGGCTCCGCGGTCCTGCGTGGGAGTAAAAAGGCCTGCCGGACGCGTCCGGGCAGCCGCGCCACGAGACGTTTCTCGAAGGGCTCCGTCGTTTTGGGCGGTGCCGAGACATCGAACACGAGACCGCTGCGGGAGAACAGCAGCATCTCTTCCCCGGGTCGTTCGGGAAGGAGATCGCCCGCCACGAGCGTGTGGATTTCCTCGTCGGGGACGTGGAGGACCAGGCGGACGTCGAACCCGCCGTGCGCGGTGGGACGGATCTGGTAGAGGTTGCCTTTCTTTCCTCCCGTGTAGATTTCCGGGCCGTCCAGGGAAGGGTCGAGATCGACGCGGCAGAGGGCTCCCAGCCACGCGCCGTCCTCGACGGTTTGATGCGGCGTCCACTTGCCGCTGTAGGAGCTGAGGATCGTGCATCGGCCCCGGTCGTCCAGTCCGAAAACGTCCGGACAGCCGTATTGCTGGAAGCAATTCAACGTGCCGACCGTCCAGATTCCGACGTCGCTCTCGTAGATGAGGCTTGCGCGCCACTCCGACAGGGCGGGGAGGGGAACCTCGTTCTTTCTGGGGTCCGGAGACTTGTCTTGGGAGTGGGCATTCAAGCAGAGCAAGAAAATGAGACTCAGCGCCTGGAGTTTCATGACGGTGACTCCTTGGGGTCAAAGAAAGGCTCGGCGGGGCCGTTGAC
>DRQF01000032.1 GCA_011369445.1 Planctomycetota bacterium
CCGAGAGCCGAGAGCCGATAAGTCATGAAAGAACCTTTCCTCTCGATCAAGTCGAGAACTGCTTTTCCGTCGTTCGACCTGGCAGGGAAGATCGACAGACGCCTTAATGGATGGTTTACACCGGCAGACAGGGTCATGTCAACAAGAAAACCTCTGCAATTTAAAAACGCAGGATGAGGAAGGTGACACGCGCGTGCCGTGGAGAGCGCCACATCCTCACGAAGAGAGGACGGTGGCGACTGAAGCCGCCGGTCCAGATGACGACGCCCTCTCCCCTTCGCTTCGCCGCGGCGAACCTGGTACTGGAAGCTTTAGCCTTCGCTTGACGTCCCATGGCAAGGATCACCCGCCGACCTTCGCGGGACGGGGACGTCCCGACTCCAAGGGGACTCTCACGGAGACCCAGAGACACGGGGGGCCGTGGGCCGTGACGTGCCGGGCGACGCCCAATCCTCTCCCTCTTCTCCGTGCCTCCGTGAGAAAAAAGCAAGCGGGCTCGCGGTGGCGATTGAAGTCGTATCTCTCTTGGAATGTGGACGTCCTCGTCCGCTTCTTCGCTCCAACGCAGAGCGCGGAAAGCAGGACGAGGGGGGCCTCGTCAGTCCAGGAGAAGGGGCAACCCGTCAGAGATAGGTGTAGGTCGTGGAGGCGGTGCAGCCGGCGGGAGAGGTGACGACGACCGGAACCGTGCCAGGTGTGCCCGCCGGGGTGATAACGACCACGCCCCCCAGGTTCTGGCTGGAGATGGTCGCGAGTTGACCGCCGATGGTGACCGTCACCGAACCCAGATTCATGCCCTGGATGAGAAACAAGGCGCCGCCCGCCGCCGATCCTGTGCCGAAGACGGTGCCCGTGATCACCGGGCTCGGGTTGAGGAGCGCCGTAGCGCTCTGCTGGTCCACGTTCGTCACCACCAAGGAGGCGTCGCAGCCTGCGCCCATGGGCATGATGAAATCGATCTGATTCGCGGTGACCGCCGTGGGGGTCACGGGTGTTCCGTTGACTGTCAACATGACCCCCGGCTGAAAGCCCTGCCCGGTGACGGTGACGGACTGACCGGCGGCGGCGGTCTCCGGGGTGACCGCGTCGATGGTGGGCGGCGCCAGCAACGCGACGCGCAAGAGGATGGCATTGGTCACCGCCAAGTCGAAACCGGGTCCGTCCACGATGAGTCCCTGGAACGTGACGTCCACAGCCTGAGGCCAGCCCGTGGGGCTCGTCGCCGTCCAGGGGGCGGGGGTCGCCGCCAGGAGGCCGGGCGGCGTCGGCACAAAGGTGTTCACCAGGACGAACGCGGACGGGTCCGCCGCGAAGGGCGGAGGCAGAAAACACAAGGCCCCGATGCCCGACCCGAGATTCACTTCCGCGCCGGGTGCGGGCACGCCCATCTTGGCCCAGAGAAGAAAGTGGGGCGTGAAGCTGCCCGCGGGCGGCGCATCCATGCTCAAGGTCAAGGGTTGTCCCACCCCGACGTTCACGACGCGCTGAGAGCCCGCCCCCCCGTTCACCTTCAACACGTCGAGGACACCCCCCTGTCCGTCGGCGACGGCGCTCGCCCCGCAGGGGCCGTAGGGATCGTCGAGGACGAGGACCGGCGGGGGCCCCAATTGCACGGGCGGGCCGCCCAGTCCGTCATCGACCGTCACGAGGAGTTCCGCCGTCCCCGGCGTGAGACCCGCGGTGAGGGGGACGTCATAGGTGCCGTCGCCGTGATCGACGACGGGCCCGGCCTGAAGATCGGTCGTCGTTCCCTGGGGCCCTGCTGTCACGGTGACGACGGCGCCCCCCGCGGAGAGCGGCGTTCCCTGGCCGTCCCTGAGCACGAGGTGGAGAGTCGTCGTGTCCTGACCGTTCGCACGGAGGGTGCTCGCACCGAGCATCGCGGTGGACTGGAAGTGATCGGGGCGCCCGACGTGCGCCGCGCGAAACGCCGCGAGCAGTCCTTGAAGCTGGAGAACAGGATCCAAGGCGGTGGGCGGCTGATTCGCCACGTTGAGATTCATCCAGTACGTGCCCGCGACGCAGCCCGCGGCCCCGCCGCAAGGCGCATCGATATCCCCCGGACGACTCACGATCATCGACGCCGCGTTGGCGGCGTTCGTGAAGGACGGCGGCGGAGAACCGCAGGACGTGGGCGCCACGGGATTACAGGAGCAGCGACCGTCACCGCCCATCATGCGCGCCGCATCCATGGCCGCCATGAGTTTGGCCGCGAGATCGCCGGGGGTGTTGAGGATGGCCTGCTCCGCCTGGGTCAACACGGGCATACCGGTGAGAACGTTGCCCTGGATGGAGTAGACGAGGGAGCCGGTCATGCCCGTCAGTCCGCCGGCGAAGGCGCCGGCGCCGCTGCCGGTGAAGGTCACCACGCCTCCCTGAGTATCGATGATGCCGTATTGACGGGATTGATGGCCCGGATCCGCCGCCGCCAGCATGTTTAGAATCTGAGTCGGAGGAGTCCCGAGGAGCAACTGGGCGCGGATGAGCTGACGAAGCGAGATGGGCCCCACGAAGCTTTGCGCCGCAGCCGCACCCACACCGGGAATCACGAGCATGGTCGCGGGCTGAAGATCGAAAAAGGGAATGCACGTGGCGATCCCCATGGCGACCTCGCCCGTCGAGAGGTCGACGATGAGAATCGACCACGTAGCACGCGCCGGACATGCGAGGAGCAGAACGAGCAGAAGAACGGTGCGCAGCATGGGGTTGACCTCCAACCTCCATGCTCGCCCGTTAGGCGTCCCCCCGTCAAGACCTCACCGCCCACGATTCCACGGCGCTCCGCCATGGGATTCGGAAGATGCGGTCGGAGGGAGCGAGGAGACCCGGAACGACTTGGCGCCCCGAGCCTCCCCGAAGGATCAGTTCTGGATGACGTAGACGTCCGCCTCGGCGATGTTCTTCACACCCGACGGAGACGCCGCGTTCAGAGTGACCGCGGTAAAGCACAGCCACCCCCCGACGTAAGAGGGGATATTCGGGATGTAGACGAAGAAGTCCGCCATGCCCTGGGGGTCCAGGGTTCCCGTCAATCCGCTGAAGTTCTGGGGGAACTGGTTGTCGAGGACCGCCCTCAGGAGCGGATCGTCGTTGATGGGGATGACTCGGTTATCGGTGGGGTCGCCGTAGGTCGCCAGGGAGAGACCCGCCTGGAAGCCGTACGCCACGAAAACCTGGTAGCTCAGATTGCCGTCCGCGGGGAATTCCATCTGGAACTGAGCGGGCGCCGAAATCGACAACGGTGCGACCTCCGAAATCGCCGTATTGAAAAAACCGTTGGTCAGATCGAAGCTGCCCTGAGCATGGGAGACCGACACGTCCACGTACCCCGTCGCCACGCCCACCGGAAGGTTGCACTCGATGCGACCGTCGTCGAGGACGGTGACGTCGGTGGCCGCGATTCCCCCGAAGGTCACAGTCTGGGGGTCGCCGCCGGCGAGATTCGTCCCCGTGAGGGTGATGCGGGTTCCGCTAGAAATCTGCGCAAAGGGCGGATTCACCTGCGTCACCGACGGCACACCCGTGGCCTGAGTTCCGTAGATGGACTGCACGCCGGCGATGTCGTCGGCTTCCAACGTGCGGTTCTGGATGTTTCCGGCGCTGACGGAGGGATACATGGTGGCGCCGACGACGTCGGAGTGGGCCATGCCGAGGGCATGGCCGAACTCGTGCACGGCGACGGATTCGATGTCGAACTGGGAGAAGTTGGGATTCGTCGCCCAGATGAAGTCGAAGGACCCTGTACGGTCATAGAACTGGATATCGAACCCCACCATGTTGCCGTTGCTGAAAGACGACCATGTGGTGGTGGCCAAGGCCCCTCCGCCGTCGATGTGGGAGTAGAAGACCGCGTTCGTCCCGTCGTTGGGCGCGACGGTATTCACCGTCGTCGTCCCCCCGTAGAGAAACTGGAACGGGATCTGGCCGGCGCTCTTCCATTCCGAAGCACCTCTTTGGAGGGCCGCGATTTGGTCCTGAGCGCTGCCAGCGGGAGCGTCGACGAAGCTCGGGTTGACATAATAGGTCACGGTCGAGCTTGCCCAGGAGTCTCCCGTAAGAGCGAAAGCGTTCGCCTCCTCGGGGGCTTGCTTCTGGGCGAGGACGGCGAGGCCGAGGACGGCGCCCGCCACGAGGAATCGTTTCATCGAGATTCGCATGGGGTGGGTTCCTTTCACTTCTTCTCGGCCACGGCCTGGAGAATGTCCGCGCGGAAGGCTTCGTAGTCGACGCCCACCATTTCACGCACCATCCCGTCGATCAGGGTGTACTTGCCCTGGAACCACCCGTAGGTCGTCCATTGCGCGCCAGAGACCTCGGGTCTCAGGAAGCAGACCACGTCCTCGCCAAGGGTGAAGACGGGGGCCTCGCCGTTGCGAATCCGCATCCCGTTCAAGGTTCCGCCGGGCACCCGAACCTGCACCTCGCCGGGGACCTGCCCCATGAGGGCTTCCGTGGTCCGCAAGGTGTAGGTGGTGTAGATCATGGAACCGTCGGCGGTCCAGGCGGGTTCCGCCGCGACCACGTCACCGCGGAGCGCCACCTCGGCGCCGTCCACGAGACGGTTCAGATCCATGGGAATCACTGCGGCTCCTGCGGGCCGCTCTCCCCCCGGCAAGGCCAGACAGACGGCCAGAATGCTTGCTACGACCAAAGTCGAACGCATCGATGATCACCTCCGAGAAAACATGAGCTGCACCGGGCCTCCATTGGCGGGAGGGGGCCGGTAGAAAAGGGCACATGGGATTCATCGGCCGGTTCGCTCGCGGCCTTTTCCGCAATTCTGGAAGAATGTTCATGCAGTGGATGAGGCGACCCTGGATTCGGAGGAGGGCCGGCTCCAAACCTCCCTCCTCCAGGCACTTGCCCGGTCCTTCCGAGGCACGCAAACCGGCCCGAATCCCCGTTGGATCTGTTGGCAAGCGTTCCTATAATCCGCCCCGCCCGTGCCGGACGGAGTCTCATGTCCCGGAGGGAGGACGGCCAGAACCGTCTTCGAAAGCTTACAAGTCATGTCCAATGCAAGCGATTCCCAGGGCGGCGAGAGCCGCGTGGAGGTTCTCGATCAGGCCGTGATCCGTTTCGCCGGGGATTCCGGCGATGGGATGCAGATCACCGGGAACCAGTTCACCACCACATCCGCGATCCTCGGCAACGATCTGGCCACGTTCCCCGACTTTCCGGCCGAAATCCGCGCCCCGGCTGGCACGGTGCCCGGAGTCTCCGGTTTTCAGGTCAGGATCTCGAGCTTCGACATCCACACGCCGGGCGATCGTCCCGATGTGCTCGTGGCCATGAACCCGGCGGCGCTCAAGGTCAACATCAAGGACCTGAAGCCGGGCGGCATCGTCATCATCAACACGGATTCCTTCACCCGGGGCGAGCTGGCCAAGGCCAAGTATGAATCGAACCCGCTCGAAGACTCTAGCCTGGATGGCTACCGAGTCGTTCAGGTCAAGCTGACGACGCTCACGAAAGAGACCCTGAAAGACTCCGGGCTGGACCAGAAGACCATCCTGCGGTGCAAGAACTTCTTCGCGCTCGGCATCGTCTACTGGCTCTACCATCGACCTTTGGAGACCACGATCCGGTGGCTCGAGAAGGAGTTCGGCGAGAAGAAGAAGCGCCCCGAGATTGCTGCGGCCAACGTCGCGTGCCTGAAGGGAGGCTACAACTACGCAGACATCACCGGGATCTTCCAGACCACCTACGAGGTCCCGAAGGCCAAGCTGCCACCGGGCACCTACCGCAACATCCAGGGCAATGCCGCCCTCAGTCTGGGCTTGGTGGCCGCGTCCAAGCTGTCCGGTCTCCAGCTTTTCCTGGGCAGCTATCCCATCACGCCCGCCAGCGACATCCTGCACCAGCTCTCCGCCTACAAGAACTTCGGTGTGATCACTTTCCAAGCCGAGGATGAGATCGCCGCCGTGTGTGCAGCCATCGGTGCGTCCTATGCCGGGTGCCTGGGTCTCACGACAACGAGCGGTCCGGGCATCGCCCTCAAGTCCGAAGCGATGAACTTGGCCGTCATCGTCGAGTTGCCACTGATCATCGTCAACGTTCAACGGGGCGGTCCCTCGACGGGACTCCCCACGAAAACGGAGCAGTCGGATCTTCTCCAGGTGCTCTACGGTCGCAACGGGGACAGCCCGATTCCGGTACTCGCGGCGAGCACGCCATCGAATTGCTTTGACTGCGCCGTGGAAGCAGCCAGAGTGGCCGTGAAGTACATGACGCCCGTGGTTCTTCTGTCCGACGGCTATCTCGCCAACGGCGCCGAGCCCTGGCGACTGCCCAAGATCGAAGACCTGCCCGAGATCCCCGTGCGGAAGGCCACGGCCGACGACGCAGGATGGTTCGAACCCTACCTCCGTGACCAGGAAACCCTGGCGCGACCCTGGGCCGTTCCTGGCACACCGGGGCTCCACCACCGGGTCGGGGGATTGGAGAAGGCGGACGTCACGGGCGACGTCTCGTACGACCCGGACAATCACGAGCGCATGACGTGGTTGCGACACAACAAGGTCGAGGGCATCGCCAAGGACATCGCCCCCTTGGAGGTTCACGGCGACGAGAACGCGAAGCTCCTGGTTCTGGGGTGGGGATCCACCGAGGGCGCCATCACCGGCGCTGTGAACCGCGCCCAGAAGAAGGGTCTTTCCGTGGCCCGCGCCCATCTGCGATGGATCAATCCGTTCCCCGCTAACCTCGAGGGCATCCTCAAGCGGCACGAGATCGTTCTGATCCCTGAGATGAACACGGGGCAGCTCTCGCTGATCATCCAAGGCAAGTTCGTCAAGAAGGTCGAGTCCCTCACCAAGATCAAGGGGCAGCCTTTTACCACCACTGAAATCCTCGATCGGATCGAGGCCCTTTTGGGATGACACCCATGTCGACACCGAGCGCGCAGACGAAGCTGACCAAGAAGGACTTCAAGTCGGACCAGGACGTCCGTTGGTGTCCGGGGTGCGGCGATTACGCCATCCTCAATGCGGTGCAGACCGCCATGGCAAAGCTGGGCAAGAGCAAGGACGACCTCGTGTTCGTCTCGGGCATCGGCTGCTCCAGCCGCTTCCCGTATTACATGGACACCTATGGTTTCCACACGATCCACGGACGCGCTCCGGCGATCGCCTCCGGCGTGAAGATCGCCAACCCGGACCTCGACGTCTGGGTCATCACGGGTGATGGCGATGCCATGTCCATCGGCGGCAACCACTTCATCCACGTCCTGCGGCGACGCGTCAACGTGAAGGTGTTGATGTTCAACAACCGCATCTATGGACTGACCAAGGGCCAGTACTCCCCCACCAGCCCCCTCGGCAAGGTGACGAAGTCCAGCCCCATGGGCTCCCTCGACACGCCGTTCAACCCCATCGCTCTGGCCATCGCGGCGAAGGCGTCCTTCGTCGCCCGCTCCGTCGACGTCATGGTGCCCCATCTGGTGGAGATGATCGAAGCCGCCGCCGCCCACGAGGGCTCGGCGTTCATCGAAATCTTCCAGAACTGCCACATCTTCAACGACGGGGCTTGGGAGGATCGCGTGGGGCGTGAAGTGCGCGATGACCGACTGGTCGACCTTCGTCCCGGCAAGAAGCTCATCTTCGGGAAGAACAAGGACAAGGCCATCGACTTCGATTGCCTGACCCCGAAGGTGGTCAGCCTCAACGACGTCGCAGAGGACTCCCTCCCCGCCTGGGACCTGGAGGCCAACCCGGCGATCGCGTTCACCATGGCCAGCATGCCCGAGGACGAGTTCCCGACCCCCATCGGAATCTTCCGCGAGGTTCGGCGCGGCTCCTTCGAAAGCGGCGTTCACCATCAGATCGAGGTCGCGAAAGAGAAGTTCGGCGAAGGCGACCTCGAACAACTCCTCTACTCCGGCGACCTTTGGGACGTGAAGGCCTGAAACCCGCCGCAACGGCGACCCCGGGGAGAGAGGCTTCCGACTTCGCCTGACGCCACGTGGCAAGGATCGCGCCACCCGAAGTTCGCGGGACGAGGACGTCCCGACTCCAGGAGGGCTCTCACGGAGACGCAGAGCGCGGAAAACAGGACGAGGAGGGCCTTGTCAATCCAGCAAGCCGAAGACGACGGGGACCTCGTCAATCCAGATGGAGGCGAAGGGCGTTGGTGACGCTGACCCCCACGGGGGAGGACGCGTCGAGGATCACGCCTTGCAGAGTGAAGGTGACGGGGAAGGGAATCCCTGTGGTCACCGACGACACCGCGATGCCGTTGCCCTGTCCCACCGCCGGGAAGGCGGGGAGCAGTTGGTTGGCGTAGCTGAAGGTGTCGCTCAAGGTGAACAGGGTGGGATCGCCTGGCGCCAAGAATGGCGGCGTGATCGCCATGTCCCCCACCCCGAAGGGCAGAGTCACGGCTTGGAAGACCAACGCCTCCGAGACCTGCCCCCACAGCACATAGGGCGCGATTCCCGGCCCCGCCGGTGGGGCCGCCATCCACAGGGAAAACGGCAGGCCCACGGTTAGGTCCAGGCTTCGGCTGGTCCCTTGCCCCGCACTGGGTTGCCCCGTCATCCCCGCATCCACCCGCAGGACATCCACGACTCCGCCCACTCCGTTGGCATTCACGTTCCCCGCCCGCGCCCCATCACTCGTCCAGGGCTGCCCGGCGTAGGCGCGAACGAAGCCAGGATACCCGTAGCCCGTGAAAGCACTCTGATTCGGAGCACTCGCCACGATGTCGGCCAACCCGTCTCCGGTCACATCGCCCATCAGTGCAATGCGAAAACCGAGCCCCTTGTGGGTCGGGTAGGGAAAGTCCGTGGCACCCGTCGCCAGGCACGTCACTTGGCCCGTCGCCCCCGAAAGCACATAGATCGCCCCCGC
>DRQF01000033.1 GCA_011369445.1 Planctomycetota bacterium
GCCATGGGCAAGCTCGACAGGTCCCGACTGCCGGAGGTCTTTCGCCATGCCGACCGATGAACGCCACATCCTGAGTCGATCGCTGCGTCATCGACTGGATCGCATCCTCGGCAAGGGCCGCCTGCTCACGGATGCCGCCTCCCTCCTCGTCTACGAATCGGACGCCCTCACCCATTTCCACGAACCTCCCCTCGCCGTCGCGTTGCCACGAACGACGGAGCAAGTGGCCGAGACCGTCCGGACGCTCTTCGAGGAGAAGATCCCCTTCACGCCCCGAGGCGCCGGGACGGGACTCTCCGGCGGCGCCCTCCCCCCGGAGGGCGGCGGCGTCCTCATCGACACGTGCGCCATGGACGGGATCCTCGAGGTTCTCGCGGACGACCGCATGGCCCGGGTGCAACCCGGCGTCGTCAATCTGGACCTGTCGCTGGCCGTGAAGGAATACGGCCTCATGTACGCCCCCGACCCGTCCAGCCAGATGGCGTGCACGCTCGGCGGCAATGTGGCGGAGAACTCGAGTGGTCCCCACAGTCTCCTCTACGGGCCGACCTGCGCGCACGTCCTTGGAGCCACTGTCGTCATGGAAGACGGTGCGATTCTCCATCTGGGCGGGCCCCACCCGGCGGCCCCCGGCCCCGATCTCCTGGGTTCCTTCGCGGGCAGCGAGGGCACCTTGGGCATCGTCACCGAACTATGGGTCAAGCTGCTGCCGATACCCGAAGCAGTCGCCACGTTACTCGGAAGTTTCGCCGACCTTCCGACGGCGTGCCGCGCCGTCTCGCGGATGATCGCGGAGGGCGTGCGGGCCTCGGCCATCGAAGCCCTCGACCGCCTCACCATCGAAGCGGTGGAGTCCTCGGTGTTCGCCGCAGGCTACCCCAAGGACGCCGGCGCCGTGCTTCTCGTCGAGCTTCACGGCCACCCCCTCGATGTGGAGCACGACGGCGACGTCGTCCGCCGCATCTTTCGGGAGGGGAACGCCCTCGACATTCAGCAGGCCGAAGATGAGGAACACCGCAAGCGTCTTTGGCGGGGGCGGAAGGGGGCTTACGGCGCCATGGGCCGCGTGGCGCCTGACCTCTACGTGATGGACACCGTCGTTCCGCGCTCGAAACTCGAAGAGGCCATCCGCCGCATCACCGACATCTGCGCGCGCCACGGACTGCGCCTTGCCAACGTCTTCCATGCGGGCGAGGGGAATCTCCATCCCAACATCAGTTACGACCGGCGGGACACAGAGGAGCTCACCCGGGTCCTCGCCGCCAACGGGGAGATCGTCGAGGTCTGCCTGGAACTGGGCGGCGCCCTGTCGGGGGAACACGGAATTGGCATCGAGAAGCGGGCCTACATGAAACTCCAGTTCAGTGACGACGACTTGGCTGCCTTCGAAGACTTTCGCAGGGCTTGGTCCCCCGAACTCCTCCTCAATCCCGGCAAGCTTTTGCCGACTCCCCGCGCCTGCGCAGCGGTGAAGGGCAGGGCGGCTCGCATTCCCGACGGGGAGGGCGCTCCATGAAAGACCTCGCGGGCGAACGCATCCTTTGTCGGGACGAAGCCGCCGTCTTGAAAGCGTTGCGGGAAGCGCGACGGCAGGGGGCGGCCATCGTCCCGGGCGGGAGTGAGTTCCCCTCACCGCCGGAACAAGGCGATGCATCCCATGCCTACCTCTCCCTGGCCCCCATGGATCGGGTGCTCTCCTTCGACCGAACGGACCTCACCATCACGGTCCAGCCGGGAATGACCCTGGCAGCCCTGAACGCGGCTCTGGTGGGCTCAGGGCAGCGCTCGACGCTCGAAGCCCCCGACCCGGAAACGTGGACCGTGGGAGGACTCGTGGCCGGGCGAGCTCCCAGTTTTTCCGAGGGCGCTCACGGCCCCGTCAAGAATCACGTCCTCGGTCTGCGCTGCGTGGACGGGGCGGGCCGATCCCTCGCGTTCGGAGGCCGCGTCGTGAAGAACGTCACGGGTTATGACCTGGTCCGCCTGCTGTCGGGGAGCCGGGGCACACTGGCCGTTCTCACCGAGGTCACGTTGAGACTGACCCCCGTTCCCCCGGCCACGTCGACCTGGGTGTTTCAACGTCCGGCGGATGAGGACCCGGGCCCCCTCGTCGCTCGCCTGCGCACCCTGCCCTATCGCATGACGCGGCTCGTCGTGGTGCAAGGAGAAGCCGTGGGCGTGGAAGGGCGCCCTACCCTCATCGCTCTTACGCTCGAAGGGGCGCCGGCCACCTTGGCGGACGCCACGAGGAAACTGGAATCCCTCACACCAGGGGGTGAACCGATCGAAGACGACGCGGCACGAGAACTTTGGCAAACCCTCCTCGCGTTCTCAGAGGAGAAGGCTCGGCACCTGGAAGCGGGTGGCGCGGTCTCCGTGGTCTTGGATCTCGCGCGGCGACTCCGTCCTCGCATGGTGGATCGCCGTGGCGCCCTCGTCATCGACGCACTCGGGGGGAAGCTCCACTACACGGAGGCCGCGGAGGAGTCCGATCACGACGCGTGGTGGGCCGAGTTGAAGCTCGGCGAATACCTGAACGCTCGAGGCGCGTGGGCAGCTCTACCCAGCGATCCCTTGGACGCCGTGCATGGGCCGCGGCGATTTGGACGGCCGTCACCCAAAGAGCTGGAGTTGCTTCTCCGTATCCGCCGCTCCTTCGATCCGGACGGCATCCTCTCTCCCGGACGCACGGCATGGAGTCCCGCCTCATGACGTCTCTCGAAACGACACGGGACGACCAGGGTCGAGATCTCCTCGATCGCTACGAGAAGACTCTCGACTGCGTGCATTGCGGACTGTGCCTCTCGGTCTGCCCCACCTACGAGATCACGCGGGACGAGACCCAGAGCCCGCGGGGGCGTATCCACCTCATGAGAGCGGTGACGGAGGGCCGACTCGCTTGGGACGCGGAGACAGCGCGCCCACTGAATCGCTGCTTGGGCTGCCTCGCCTGTGAAAGTCTCTGTCCTTCGGGCGTGGACTACCGGCACATGCTGGAGACCACGCGGGAGGAGCTGCACGGGAAGGGTCTGGACGGGAGTGTCCTCGGACGCGCCCTGCGGAACGTCCTCATCACCCATCTGGTGAGCCGCCCGGGCCGCGTGCGCGCCGTCGCCCCCGTCCTGCGCGGGCTGCAGCGCCTCCGACTGGATCGTCTGGCGGCCAAGCTACCACTGCTCCCTTCCCCCCTGCGCGCCCTCGCCGACGGCGCGCCCATGATCCCTCCGCGAAGAGTACGCCGCCCTCTTCCCCGCCGCACGCCCCCTTCGCCGGGCGCGCCCCACCGGGGGCGGGTGGTCTATTTTTCAGGCTGCGTGATGCCCCAACTTTTCGGAGAACTTCAGCACCACGCCGTGGAGGCGCTCGCCGCCCAGGGTTTCGAGGTCCTCGTGCCGAAGAACCAGACCTGCTGCGGCGCCCTCGCCGCTCATCAAGGCAACATGGGTCTTGCCAAAGAGCTTCTCGAGACCAACGTCGAGGCTCTCCTCGCGGACGCCCCCGACTGGATCGTACTCGACGCCGCGGGCTGCGGCGCCGCCCTATCGGAGGCCCCCCATCTCCTCGAGGGAAGGCCGGGGCGCGCCGCTGGAGCGCGCGCGCTGTCCGAGAAGGTGGTGGACATCCTGGATCTATTCCATCGGCTGGATCTCTCGCCGCGGGGCTTCCGACCGGAGGGGGCGCTCCCCTCCACGCCTTTCCTTGCCGCCTACGACGCGCCATGTCACCTGCTCCATGCCCAAGGCGTGGACGCCGGCCCCCGCGCCGTGATGGCGCGCGCGCCGGGGGTCGCATGGGTGCCCCTGGAAGGAGCCGAGAACTGCTGCGGAGCGGCAGGGATTCACGGATTCCTCTTCCCCGAACAGAGCCGAGCGATCCTCGAGAAGAAGCTCGATCAGTTGGAGCGCAGCGGGGCCCAGATTCTCTTCAGCGGCAACCCCGGCTGCCTGATGCAGTGGCGACAGGGGGTGAGGCGGCGGGGGCTCGATGTCCGCGTCGAGCACCCCGCCTGGCTCCTCTGAAACAAGGGGCTTCTTTCAGGCCGCGTCGGTGGGCAAACCGTGGAGATGGATGTCCTGTTGGGGATAGGGGATCGAGAGCCCTTCCTTGTCGAAGCGCTCCTTCACCTCCTTGGTGATGTCCCAGTAGACGGTCCAGTAATCCGACGTCTTCGACCAGGGACGCACAACGAAGTTCACCGAAGAGTCCGCGAGTTCGTGGAGCTGAACGACGGGGGCCGGGCTCTCCAAGACCTTTGGATGCTTCGTGACGATGTCTTCGAGGACGCGCAGCGCCAGACCGATGTCGTCGTCGTAGCCGATGCCGAAAACGAGATCGACGCGGCGGGTGTCGTTTCCGGTGATGTTGGTGATGACGCCGCCCCAGATCGAGGAATTCGGGATGACGACGATTTGGTTGTCCGGCGTCGTGAGCGTCGTGGAAACCAGACTCATGGCCGTGACCTTGCCGGTGGCGCCGGCCGCGGACACGACGTCGCCGATGTCATAGGGACGGTAGAGCAGGATCATGATGCCCGACGCGAAGTTACTGAGGGTACCCTGAAGCGCGAAGCCGACGACGAATCCCATGACTCCGATGCCGGCGAGCAAGGGGCCGATGTCAATTCCGATCTGACCGAGCGCCATCATGATGCCGATGAAGTAGACGGTCTTCCTCACCGTGTTGATGAAGAAGTCCCGCAAGAGGTCCGAGACCTGCATGCGGGAAGCCTTCATGGTCTTGGCGACGACTTTCCCGGCGATCCTCGAGAGAATCTTGAAACCGATGATGATCGCGAAGAAGGCGAGGATATTGAGGCCCCATTTGATCCCCCCCTGAGGCGACTTGATCCAATTGAGGGCAAAGGTCAACAGAGCATTCGGGTCCTTCAGATCGAGATGGGTGGAGAGGCCGGAGAGAAAGGCCTC
Organism: Planctomycetota bacterium; assembly: GCA_011369445.1. Lineage (GTDB taxonomy): Bacteria > Planctomycetota > DRQF01 > DRQF01. The sequence goes on from DRQF01000033.1 coordinate 4,926, forward strand.
GTTGGCGTCGGCCCCGTCCACGCCCTGGGCCTTGGCCGCCTTGACGATGACCATGGCCTTGTCGGCGAGGGCATCGCGTTCCGTGCGCAAGGCATCGATCTGTTCTTCGAGGCGGCTTTTCTCGTCGCCTTCGACGGAGGAGCGCTTCTCCACGAGCGCGACGAGCTCGGCCTCCTTGGACCGGACCCGGTCGACCCAGACGGTCATCGCAGCCGTGACGGCTTCCTTGTCCGCCGCCTTCAGCCTCGTCTCGAGTTGGTCGATGGTGGCCGCCTCGTCAGTCAGAGACTGAGAGAGGAGGGGCGCAGACAAGAAGAATAGGAACCCGAGGACGATGGCCCGGGACATGATGCGCGAAGGGGACATGGGATGCTCCTGTGAGTCTTGAAGTGGGGCTAAGGGGCGCGAAGCGGCCCGATTCTGTCCCGTGA
>DRQF01000034.1 GCA_011369445.1 Planctomycetota bacterium
ACCGCCGGAGAAAACCGCACCCCCGATCGGAGCAGGTTCTCCGCCAACTCCCTGCGTCGGGGCTCCGGAGCGTCGCCCGTCAGCGCCGCGAGGACCGCTGAGGGTCCGCCCTGGATTCCAAGCAAGGCCTCCATCGCCGCGATCCGTTGCCTGGGGTGGGGCGCCATCAGGAAGTCGGGGAGCCGTCGCAGTGCGACCCGTGGAGCGATGCGCGCCATCTCGTCCATGGCGAATGCGGCCACGCTCAAGTTCTTCCGGCCCAGGAGCTCTTCCAGTTGCTCGACACGAAAAGCCGGGGCGCTTGCTCCCGTCGCGACATGGAGGGCCGCCGTGTTGATTTCACGATGGATTCCGTCGGCGAGCGCTGAGAAGAGGGCATGGCGGACGACCTCTTCGTCGGGCGGACTCAGGGGTGTCTCCGCGAGAATCTCCAAGGCGTGACGCCGCACCGACGACTCCTGGCCGGGACCGCACCAGGCGGCGATCTCCGTCGCATCGAGAGGATCGCCCACGGGGCGGCGAAGCTTCAGACACGTGACGAGGGCGTGGGGCGGAAGCCGCTTGGGCGTTGCGAGGAACTCCTTGACTCTCCTGCGGGCCAGTGCCTTCGCGGGTTCGGGGTAGATCTCCCAGTTCTCCCGGATGAAGAGACTGGTGGCGCGGGCTTGTTCCCAATTGCAGTGCGGAAGCTTGTCGAAGAGCATGCGGATCGCATCCCTTTGTGGGATTCCAGCGACCACCTTGATCCAAGCCCCTCCCAACCACCCCTCATGACCCTCGTGAATTCTCGTGACGTGGGCGAGCGTCTTCGCTCCGAAGCGTCGGAGGATCCGGATGGCCTGTTCGCTGCCGTTCTCGCCCGCAAGGAGGGAGTTCACCACATCTTCGAGCACGCACGCATCCTGCGTCGCTGCGAGCGCGTCGAGGAAATAGCTGCGTGCCGACGCGGGTGCTCGGCGGAGGGCACCTCGGAGAGCCTCCACCACCCGTTGTTCGACCGGCCGCAGCCGGCCCAGGACGAGAGCGGCCGCGATGGCGATCTCCCCTTCCTCGGAGTCCAGCATGCGGATAATCCGGTCGGTGGTGTCCATGTCCTCCACTCATCGTCTTCCCGGCGGGGAGAGCTTGCCCCCATCGGAGCGGTTCCGCTCGGAGTCCCCCAGCCGCGGGAAGGGTGTCAGAATGCTACCGTCCGAAAAGATCTTCCGATCGACCGGACGAAACCGCAACATGCGCGAGGAGCGGACGCGGTGAAAGGAGCGATCCCATGGTTCATCTCGGATTCGTCCTGATCTTCATGACCGGCATCACGTCGGTGCTGTCGGGTCAGGCGCCGCAAGTCTTTCTCCTCCGCAGCGGTGATGCCTTCGAAGGCATCGTTCAGAAAAAGGCGTCCGAGGTCCTGCATGTCCAGACACCGCTGGGCCGTCGCGACGTCCCCGTCGTCAATGTCCTCGCGCGGCGTCCGGTCGAAGGTCTCGCCGCGACCTATGAGAGCAAGCGCAACGGCCTTGCCAAGGCGGACCGGGACGGGCATCTTTCGCTCGCCCGTTGGTGCAAGACCCGGGGCTACCTCACGGGGATGGTCGCGGAACTGAAGGGGCTTTTGTCCCGCGATCCCCAGGACACGGGCGCTTTGGCGTTGGTGGAGAGTCTGGCGCCCCATTATCGCTTGGCGCGGCCGAATCCCATGCCCAAGGAAAAACCCCGGTGGGCGCGTCGCGAAAAGGATCTCCTCTTCTCCGCCGCGGCCAAGGCCGACATCGTCCGGGCGGCGCTCCTCCGAAGTCAACTCGGGGCCCTCCCCTCCGACATCCTCCTGGGAGACGCCGTGCGCATGGCGCGCAAGGGGACCGCTCCGCAGCGATGGATCGCAACCTATCTGCTCGGGATGAGCGAAAGCACCCGACGGGTGAAGCCTCTCTACCGCTGCGCCCTGGGCGATCCGTCGACCCCCGTGCGCCGACAAGCCGTGGCATCTCTCGTGGCCCATGACGACGGGACGACCTTGGGACCCTTCGTGAAGGCCCTTCTGAAATCCGACAACGGGGCAATTCGCGTCCACGCCGCCGAGGCCCTGGAAACTCTCGGAGACCGCCGCGCCATCCCCGCCCTGGCGCTGGCGCTCCGCGCCACCCAAGGCGGCGGAGTCGTGCGCGACAACGTGGTTTTCACCCGCCAGCGCGCCTACGTGAAGGATTATGACGTCGAGATCGCCCAAGGGGCCGCCATCGCGGATCCCGTGATCGACATCGTCACCGAAGGTGTCGTTTTGGACGTGGGTGTCGTATCCATCGTGACCCAGCGGCGCGCCTTTCGCCGCTCCCTGAGGGCGCTCAGTCACAAGGACTTCGGATACGACGCCCGAGCCTGGGCTCGGTGGTACGAAACCTCCGGCCGCTGACACCCCGGAGTTCCCCCTCGAAACCCGCCTTTCCGAGAGGAATGCCTCATTCCTCCCCGGCTCCGCTCATGCCCGAAGCCCCAACCGGTCGATCAAACGAAGGGGCCCCATCCGTGGTTCGCGGCGGGGGGGATGGTCCGCACTTATGAACACCGAGGCGGGTGATGAAACGAGAGATCTTCGAACGATTCAGCAAGAAGGGCCGGCTCGGTGGACGTTTGGATGAGATCCTCGAGCGAACCGAACGCGGGGAACTCCCCCGCATGGATGCGGGAGATCTGATCGGGAACCACGTCGTCGCCAATCTCATGGCCAAGCCGGGGAGAAAGGACGACGAGACCCGATTGCTTTTCGAAGCCCAACGGGCCCGTGCACGGCTGTACCATCAGAGCAGTGGGGCCACGGCTCTCGAGGCTGCGGAAGCCCTCGTGGAGGCGCGCGCCGCGCTGAGAGAACTGGGGGATCCCGTCGAACCCTTGTCCTCCTTGTGCACCCTTGCCTCCGGTGTGCTCGGGGACCTCCGCGAGATCGGTTCGCGCAGGACCGCGTGGTCCGTCTTCCGAGTCCTGTATGACGCACAGAAGTCCGGACCCGAAGGAATGGATGCGGAACTCGTCGACGGCTTCTTGGATTTGGCCGCCGACCTCATGGGGGATGTTTTCGAATCGGGAATCGTCGACGTCATTCTCGAGATCAGCGACTGGGCGCGGGCCGCCTATCCGGAGGCCTGGAGCAAGTTGGCTCAGCTGTTGCCTCGGATTCTTTCCGACCACATGGAAGACTTGGCGACACCGACGGCCCTCAGAACCTGGCTCTATGCGCGTCATGTTTGTCTTCCCTGCGAAGGGGAGGTCTTCGTGAATCTCGTGAAGCGCGTCGTGGCGGACGAGCGCAGGGACCAAGAAGCCCGAAGCCTCTACAGCGAGCTCCTCCAAAGCCAACCTGAGACGAAGGACGAGCTCGAGAGGGCCTTCGAAGAACTCGCTTACGCGAATCCCGATCCGGACATCGGGCCTGACACGGATCTCGAGGCCTTGAATCACGTCCTCTCCGAGCACTATCCCGACGCGGCATGGGTGTGGCGAAATCGCGCCCTCCTCTTCCGACGGCGCGGCGAGTCCATGGGGGCCCTGGCCTGCCTGGCCCGAGCGATGGAGATCTCGGGGCCTCCGCCGGAATTGATGGCGTATCTGTCGCCCTGCGTGGCGGAGATCGGGTTCGTGGTCACCGCCCACCAGTTTTCGCGATTCGTCGGAAACACGGATCGCGCTCGCTATGGGATTCAGGTGCTGGACCTGCTCGTCGCCGAACCGTCGTCAGGGGAGGGGCGAGTCCGTCTGGCCTCCAAACTCGAGGCGGCTCAGGCTGACGCCGCGACGCCCCCCGAGTTCAAGACCATCATTGCACGAAGGCGGGCGGAGCTGCTCTTCGAAGCCGGCGACGACGATCGTGCGGAACCCCTGCTCAAGTCCCTTCTTCAGGAGGACGCCGCCGACGAATGGGCCGCCGTCCGCCTGGCGGAGATCTCCTTTCGCCGGGGAGATCTGGCGAGTGCCAAAGCCGCTCTTCAGGCGCGCTTCTCCCAGCGTGTCGTTCCTCTCGAGGCCCATCTGAAGTCTCGTATCGCGGAGGCGGAAGGTCGATTGGAGGAAGCCCTTCGCGAGAATGCCCGTGCGATGCAGGGCATCGAGGCGGCTCAGAAAGCGGGCCGAGATCACCAGGAGAAGGCCCTCTTCGTCCTCGCCGATCGGATCCGAAGGATGCACGGGCAGGCCAGCGCAGACGGGCCCCTGCTTGCCATGCTGATGGTCGAGATGCACGCGATTCGCCACAAGGACGTCGACCTCGTGGCGCCGTTCATCGAGCGCCGCGCGGTTCAGCTGTCGCTCGCCACGGGTGACGTGGAAGGCGCTCGGAGAATCATCGCGGATCTCGTCGAGAGACGGGGCGGAGACACGCAGATCTTCATTGAAGGCGCTCGCGCTTGCATTCAAGCCGGCCGGATGGACGAGGCGAAGGACTACTTGCGATCCGCGGAGGAGTCCGGGCACGGGAACTCCGGAGAAACGAAGATTCTGGCCGGCATGGTTGCGCTACAAGACGGGGACCTGGATGCCGCGCGTGCCTTTGCCGAAGCCGCCTATCAGAGGGTGCCCACGGCGGACGCGCGATGGATTCTGGCGGCCGTCGCCCTCGGCGAGGAGAACGAGGCGGACGCCTTGAAGATTCTCGACGCGTATCGAGACGATGAGGGCGGCACCGACGTTCTCGTCGGACGAATTCACAGCCTCCGCGGTCGCCTCAGGGAACGTGCGGGGCGGCCCGAAGAGGCGCTCATGGACTATCTCGCGGCCGCGAAAGCCGACGAGGGACAGCGCGACGCCCGTCGTCGCGCCGGATGGTTGGCGTTCGACCTTGCGACGGACGACAGCGGCGTCGCCGTCGACAGCGAAGGTCTCGAACGCGCCGTTAAACTCCTTCATGGGTTCAATGACTCTGAATCCGTCGTCCGGCGGGTCTTGGCCGAGAGCCGACTCGAACCGGACGGACACCTCGCAGCCGAACGACTGGCCGCGGCCCTGCCCCGCACCGCGGGGAAGGCGTGGCAACGCATTCAGTGCGAACGCATTCGGCGATCCCTGGAAGCAGGGGATGACGACGTGGCATTGGAAGTCATGGAAGCCCTGTTTGCGGAGGGCGAGCTATCGAAGGCGCTCGAACGTCAGCTCAAGACTCAATCCGCTCGGCTGCTTCGAAGCCGAGCGTTGCGTCGCGCGGCCGCGTCGACCGGCGATGGTCGCGATGTCATCGAGTCCGTGCTCGCGGACCTGGAAGAGGCCGCGCGTCGCGCTCCGTCCACCCACTTCGCGGCCGCCGCCCTGGCGTTGGCCAAGGCCGCGGGTCGGCACGATGGCGACATCCCTCTCGGTCGGGCCACGCCTCGTCCCCTGGCCCTGGCGGTCTCTCTCGCGGGAGGAGAGCGGCGAAAGACGCGCCGGAAGTCGGTCGATGGGGACCGCCGGCGAAAGGAGTCGCCGGAGACGGAGGATGGGCGGCTGGCCCTGCTTCTGGACGCCATTGGCGATGACACGGCTCCCGCCTGTGAACTGTTGGGCGCCATGGAGCGCATCGTCGAACACAATGAACCTCTTCCGTTCTCACGCAGTGAGCTCTTGGCCCTCGCGGCCGGCCGAGCCCTCGCGATGAGTGACGACGAGGGGCTCGATCAGGTGCTCGCCACGGGCGGGTCGAATCTCGCGGTCTTCCGCGACTTCCGCCACCTGAAGGCGGCTCGCGCGGGAGAGGAGACCATGGAGTGGGCTCACCTTCTGAACTTGGTCCACTCCCTGAAAACATCTCTCGCGCCGCTTGCGCCCGACGACGAGGACTGTCTGCGCAAGATGGAGGCGAAGATCACCACTGTGCGAGAGACTCCGTCTCCCGCCTGGGCCTCCGCGCGCTTGAGGACGGCCGGCAAGCGCAGCCGCACCCACGCACATGACGTCCTGCGATTCTGGGAGCGCCGGCTCGATGATGATCCTCGTGGGGAGGCCGCGCATCACGTGGCGCTCCAGCGGCTCAGCATGGCCCACGAGGCCGAGAACCTGAATTCGGGCGACATGGAACTTTGGCGCGCCGCTCACGAGGCGTGGCGGCGTCTGCTGGATTCCGAAGCTTTCTGGGAGCAGGCGAGATCGGACCTGGCGGGGCAACACCCCGACGACGTCGCGAAGGACGTGGTCGAGCGCATTCGCGGGAAGATCGCCTACTGGATGTTGGACGCCCAACTGAGGCTCTCGAAGCAGTGCCTTCATCAGGGGGACCTCTCGACGGCCGTGGATCACGGCCGACTGACGGTGAAGTCGCCCCTGTTGGAACTCGCGGACGCCTCGCGCATTCGGGACGAACTCTTCCATGCATTGTCGGGGGATCTCGAAAAGCGGCTCCAACTGGGCCAGATGACCGAGGCCCTCACCTGTATTGACCACGTGATCGTCGCCGATCCCAGCAATCCCACCGCGATGCGCGAGATGGTGCGGGTCGCGGCCACCGCGGTCCAGGGTAACTTGGCGGTGGTCGACGCTTTGACCTCGCCGCCCGACGACTCCATGGTGGCCGACACCTCCGCGCTCATCTCCCAGGTCCTCGCCGTGGCCGGCGGGTGTCTGAATGAGTTGGCCGGAACCGACGTTACGGACCGAGACTTGGCGAAGAGTCTCGCCACTTGTCTGCGCGCCCGGGCCTTCGTGGCCTGGCGCCGCGACAACGATGTGGAAGCCGCCGCGGCGGATCTGGATCGGGCCATCGACCTGCTCGATCGTTCGGGAGAGTCGTCGGAAGCCCTCCGGCACTTGCGCTCGGAGGTGGGCCTGGACGTGGTGCGCCGGACGATGGAACACGCACCTGATGACGCCCCCGCCGATTCCGCCGAGAATCCCCTCGAGGAGGCCATCTCCGAGGTCGACCGTCTGCTCGACCTGGACCCCGGCAACGTGGAAGTCATCACCCAGAAGGCGAAGCTCCTGTTGGCTCTCCAGCGCGACGACGAAGCCGAGGCGCTCGCCCGTGGGTTGTTCGACGGCGCGCGACAGTCGGGTGAGCCGGCTCGGGTCCGCGCGGCGGTGGAGTTGCTGCATCAGGTGCGAAGCGGGCGCGAGAAACTGCGCTACGAAAGTCGGATGCAGATGGTGGAGCAGGCGCTCGCCCAGAGGAACTTCCGTGGGGCGCTCGCGGTCTTCCGCGAGGCGACGGAGGGCCGTGAGAAGGAGCCGATCCACTTGAAGACCCACGTGCGCATCCTTCTCGGCATGCACAAGCTCGAAAAGGCGCGCCACGTTCTGGAAGAGTTCGGGCGTTGCCGCGACGTGACACAGGATCACAGGGAGCTGGGAGCTCTCCTGTCCTGTCTCGAAGCCGTCAGCGAGCGGGGGGGAGACCTTTACGCCGCCTGGGAGTTGCATGAGCGGGGCAAGAATACGGAGGCCTCCGCCATCGTCGAGGAGATCCTCGCCGCGAACCCCGACGACGAACTGGCTCTTTTCCTGTGCGCCCGTTGTGCCGCCGATGAGGGCAACGGCGTGAAATCGGAGGAGATCGCGGGTCGGCTCCGGGCGGTGCGGGTTCCCTCATGGATGAAGGTGATGCTTTCGGGAGGACGGCAGTCATGAAGCGCGTCGCGGATCACGTCAACAATCCTTTCGTCTTCGATCGCTGCGTCGTCCCGCCGTCTCGGTCGGCGTTGGCCGTCCTCAACGTGGAACGCGAGGAGCTGGCGTCCACCAGCATCGACGACCTCCTCGCCCGTGCCCTCACCCAGCTCTCCGACGATCCGGACCTCGCCACGTGCTACGGGCAACCCGTCAGCGCCGATGATCTTCGCGAGGCGGCGGACGCTCTGCGCGACCCGGCCTCCCGTCTCGTGAACATGTTGCTGGACTACCGCCATCATCGGTTCGATCTTGCCGCGGTGGAGGAGGTGCAGGAGCTCCTCGAGCGGTTCGAACGCAAGCTCGTGCGTCGCGGTCGCCCTCGATCCGTCGAGATTGCCCTCGTCGCCCGGCTCCTTCAGCAGATCCTCACCTCCGCGGAGGCGCCGAAACCGGACGACCCCCAACTCGATCCCCCGGAGATCCCCTCCATCGACACCCTCCTCACGGACCTCCTCTGACCTTCCCTCCCGGCAAGGTCTCTCCCGCCCGCCGCCTTGGTCTCCTTGGGTTGGGTTTGTTGTGATCGTTCCTCCTCGAACCTGGCACCGCATCGGCACTTCCGATCCTCAACCCCCTCGAATCCTCGTTCGACCCCCGAGAGATTCTTCCCATTTCTCAGTTTCTTCTTGACCAAAGTTCCGGTGTCCGTGTAAGACGGACATCAAGGCGCCTGGAGCGCTTCCCCACGGGGAAGGGCGCATCGTTGATTTCTTGAAACCGAGAAGAAAGGAAAGCCATGATGGTTCAGAACTCAGGACTCAGGACTCAGGACTCAGGACTCAGGCGCTCCGTTGCGCGCTCGTCCTTCTGACTCTCGCCGCCCTTGATGGGCCGGCTACTGCGCAAACACCCCCTTCCCTCACCCCTTCTTCCCGCCATGTCCTCTTCGAACCCAACGTCGGCCAGTGGCCCTCGAACGTGCTTCTCGAAGCGCGCACGCGAGCTGGCCGCATCCACGGCCTGCGCGACGGATTGCTCATGACCCGGCGCACGTCGAAAGGGTGGGCGCAGGCGACCCTCCGATTCCTGGATGCGCGGGGCGTCTCCAGCGTCCAGCCCGGCGAACAAGACATCTGCCGGGTGAACCGCTACATTGGCAACGACGCCTCGAAGTGGTTCGAAGGCATCCCCACCTATCGCACGATGACGCTTCCCGATCTCTATGAGGGAGTCGACCTCGCCCTGCGCAGTGAGAACGGTCTGCTCGCCTTCGACCTTCACGTGGCGCCCGGTGTTCCCACGGATCGGATTCGTTTCCGCATCGTCGAGGAGGGTTTCAGCACGGAACTCGTGGACGGCCAACTCGTCCTCCGCCGGGACGGCGAGGTCTTCATGCGCCTCATGGCGCCCAAGAGTTTCCAGCAGGGCACGGCCCAGTCCCTGCCCGTCGCCTCCCGCTTCGTCGAACGCGCCCCCGGCGTCTTCGGCTTCGAGGTCCCCGGCCGCGATCCCGCCCTCCCCCTCGTCATCGATCCCCTCGTCGCCCTCTTCTCCACCTTCCTCGGTGGGAACTCCTCCCTTGGCGACTTCGGTCGGTCGATTGCCATCGATGAGCTCGGGTACGTCTACGCGGGAGAGGACGAAGGAGGAGGTGTCCATATTTGGACTTCGGCGCCCGCGATGAAGACGTTTGGGACGATCACACCCACATACATGCTGATTGCCAAATACAGTCCGTCCGGCCCCGCCATCTGGGTCTCCCATGTGGGCGGGAACGGGGTCGACATCGTCGAGGGGCTCGACCTGGTTCGTGGGAAGGGACTTTTCGT
>DRQF01000035.1 GCA_011369445.1 Planctomycetota bacterium
CAACGCCGTCAACGGGACGTCTTCGATGAGGGGCCGCGCGACCTTGGGAATGCCCTCGTCGTCCAGGTTGACTCGCGGTACGGGCAAGCTCTGGAGGTGATCGTCGGAAGGTCTCCGCATGGGATAGCTACCGAGAACCCTGAGTTGGCTCGTGTAGGTGGGAAGGTCCGCCAAAGCGTCCCGAACGGATTCGTCGTCCCGATGCCCCTCGAAGTCGATGAGGAAGATGTACTCCCAGGGCGCCTGGGGCTTCGGCCGACTCTCGATGCGGGTGAGATTGATCTCGTGCCGCGCGAAGACCTCGAGGCATTGGGCGAGAGCGCCCTTCTCGTCCCGCAGGGCGAGAACGAGACTGGTCTTCGAAGGCAAGCGTGGGTCCGACTCGCCAGGCTCGCGGCCGAGCAGCAGAAACCGCGTGTAGTTTTCAGGATTGTCCGCCACATCGCGGGCGAGGACTTCCAGGCCGTGCCGCTGCGCCGCCTCCATCGAGCAGATCGCCGCCACGCCAGCGGCCTTCTCATCCGCAATGCTGCGAGCCGCGTCAGCCGTGTCGTGCCAGACCTCCACTCGGGCGTCCTCCATCCTCTCGAGGAGGCTTCGGCACTGTTCCAACGCCGCGCGATGGGATCGAACGGCCTTGACATCGCGCCGCCTCGTTCCGGGGAGTGCCGCCAACACGTGCTCCACGGGCAGAATCTCCTCCGCAAGAACCGAGAAGGCCCCCTTCACGAGGATCTCCCCCACCTCACCGATGCCGCCGCATGTGCTGTTCTCGACGGGAAGAAGGGCGCAGTCGATGTCCTGGCGCTCGAGGGCGCGCGCCACGTGGGAGAAGGTTTCGAATCCCTGCTTCTCCAGGACGAGGCCCTCGCGAGCAGCGAAGAGCTTGTCGATGCACAGGTCGCTGTAGCTGGCGGGCACCCCCTGATAACCAACCTTGAGCCGGAGGATCGACGCACCATCGGGCGACTTCCCGAGAAAGACGTCCTCCTGGGCCCGGCGCGAATGCTCGAGGATTTCCGTGAGAATGCGTCCGGCCAACCAGCGGGGGAGCCCCGCCGCCTCGGCCTCGTCGCACCAGGTTTCGAGGAGTGCACGCTCCCGTTCGGGGTCACGGATCTCGGAACGCCCGGACGAAGCCTTCAAGGAACCGATGGCACGCGCCGCATCCAAGCGCTTGGCCAGCAAACGGACGAGTTCCCGATCGAGATCCTCGATGCTGCGGCGAACGTCTTCGATGTCTTCAGGGTTGGGGCTCATGACGACTCTCTCGGGAACGGCTCATGCTGCCCGGTCGAGGCCCCCGCGGCAAGGATTTTGGACTTTATCTTCGAGGTTTCGTACCACGATCCATGATGAATCGCGTCGAGGTGTTTCCAGGGACGGAAAGGCGCTGCACGATCCAGGTTGATCGAGGTCTGCTCAGCGACGTCGCGGACCGCCTCGGACGTCTGGGGCACTGGCCTTCGGTCCACATTCTGGCCGACGCCATCCTGGAACGGCAGGCCTCGGCGCTTGCCGGGGCCTTCAACGCCCCCGCACCCATCTTGCGGTCGGGGGGCGAGGGCGTGAAGACGCTCACGGCCGTCGAGGATGTGGCCGAAGAACTCCTTCGGGCCCGGGCCCGGCGCAACTCCCTGCTCGTGGTCCTGGGGGGAGGAACGCTGTGCGACCTTGGCGCGTTTCTGGCCGCCATCTACCAGCGAGGCATCGACGTGGCCCTCTTGCCTTCCACATCGCTCGCCATGGTGGATGCCGCCCTCGGCGGCAAGAACGGCGTCCATGTCGCCAACCACAAGAACATGATCGGCACGATCCGTCAGCCGATCTACGTCGGGGCCGATCCGGATCTCCTCGAAACCCTCCCCGACGACGAGTTCCGGGAAGGACTCGTCGAGTGGGTGAAGATGGCGATGGTCCTCAACGCCGACGCTTTCCGACGCTGCGAGGAGATCGTCTCCGAGGTGGTGACTCGTGAAACCGCCGCCGTCACCGAAGCCGTCGTTATGGGGATCGACCTCAAGCTCGACGTCGTTCGCGAGGACGAAAACGACAAGGGGCGCCGCATGCTTCTCAACTTCGGGCACACCGTGGGGCACGCCATGGAAACCGTGTCGGAATTCCGACTCCGTCACGGCGAGGCGGTGGCCTTGGGCATGTGCGTGGAGATGGACGCCATCGCGAACGGAACCCCGGACCGCCTGATCCGTATTCTCGAGGCCCTGGGGATCGATGTCGATCGTCGCTTCGCGTTCGACGCCGACGCACTCTGGGAAGTGATGGAGGCGGACAAGAAAACCCAGGGCGACACGGTCCGTGTCGCCGTGCCCGAGAAGCTCGGAGGCGGCCGCGTGGTGCCCATCACGAAAGAGAACCTGGAGAGGGCACTCGCACGGTGACCCGCCAGGTTCTGGAAATCCCTCCCCTCGAACTTCCCTATGACGTCAGGCTGAATCTTCCCGGCTCGAAGTCGCAGGCCAACCGCCTCCTGGGACTGGCGGCACTCCTGCCTGGGGACCGCCTCCTCGCGAACCTCCCGTGCTCGGAGGACGTCACTCTCATGATCGAAGGACTCCGCGCCCTCGGATATACGCTCCACGACGTCCCAGGACACCCGGGCAGGCTCCATGTGAAGGGCGGGCCGCCACCCTCCCCCGGCGAAGGGGTGATCGACTGCAGACTCGCCGGAACGACCTCCCGGTTTCTCACGGCCATCGCCGCGATCACCCCCGGGCGCTGGACACTCACGGGCAGCGA
>DRQF01000036.1 GCA_011369445.1 Planctomycetota bacterium
GGGCGAGTTCCTGTTCTGCTTTCTTGCGGGCGAGGATCAACTCCGCGCGGCGGGCGGCGACGAGGTCGTAGGCGTGCTGAGCCATCTCCAAGTCCTGGTCGGCGATGGCGCCCTTGGCGTGCTGATCTTTGGCGCGAGCGAGGTTCTTTTCTTCCTGGCCGAGGTCCACCTGATTCGAGACCAAGCGAGCTTCGGCCTCCTCCAGTGACACGGCAGCCTCTTCGACGGCCAACTCGGCGAGTCTTACGGCGAGACGCGCCTTATCGCGTGTGAGTTCGCGCTCCCGGCAATCGACGCGAGCCAGGATGTCTCCCTTCTTCACGGGGTCGCCTTCGTCCTTCAGGATCGCGAAGACGATCCCCTCGACCCGCGGAATGATGTCCGCCCGCTCGAAGGCCTCGACGCGGCCGGTGATGGGCAGCGTGTCGCTGAGAGAGCCCCTCGTGGGGCGAACGGTCCGAACGAGGATGGATTTCGTGGTGGGCGCGGAGTCCACCGTGCCCCCGTCGGCTCCGTCGGGCCCGGGTCTTTTGCAGCCGCCGCTCGCCAGCAGGCAGCCGAGGAAGAGAAGGAAGACGATTCTTGAGTACATTGCGCAGGGTCTCGTGTGCGAGCGTCGCCGGGTTCTACGAATGAGATCGAGTGGGATTCCCGGGCTTTTCTCGTCGATTGATGGCCGTCGGGCATTGTGTGAACATCCCCGGGGCCGATCAATCGAAGGGAATCCATGGACCGGACCGATTCGACCGCAATGAATCACCACGATCGCATCCAAGCCGTTCGAGAAGAGTTTCCGGATATTCCCGCCGAAGCGGTCTTCAAGGAAGATCTCTTGCGCCTGGGCGTGTGGTTCACGGGGGACGCCCTTCGGGCGGCGGAGGACTACGCGCGGAAGTCCTATTTCATTTTCAGCTTCGACAGGCGGCCCTTGGCCGACCTGGACCGGTTGCCCAGGCGGGGCGCGCCTGAGGAAATCCGATTCTCGGGCGGACGAGAGGATCTGTCGCCGACGGTCGTTTCGGTGCGGTTGAACCCGGAATCCCCCTGGGTGGTGGACGTGACCGAGGAGGGGCAAACCGTTCTCGAACTGGACGGTGTCACCATGGCCGACCGGGTCGAGTTCGCTCCGATTCCGCCCTACTACGGCGGCTCCACGTCCGACGGCGCCTCCCTGATCGAGACGGCTCCCAGCATTGAATGGGGCTACCTGCTATATCTCACCGTCTTTCGCATGTGCCAATACTTCAACAAGGGGGAGGAATGCCGCTTTTGCGACATCAACTCCAACTTCAAGCAGCAACGCGACGACGGCCGGACTTACAACGCGGTGAAGCCGGTGGAGCGGATCGTTGAGGCGCTGTCGCTGATCCTCGAGTCGGGGGCGGAGCCCGGCGCCTATACCCTTACCGGAGGCGCCGTCACGAGCGAACTGCAGGGGAAGGGCGAGCTGGAATTCTACCTTCCCTACGCGGAGGCCATCGAGAAGGCTCATCCGGGCCGCTGGATCGGCAAGATGGTGGTGCAAGCGTTGCCCGAGGATCAGGTGAGGCGGATTCGCGACGCCGGCATTCAGATCTACCACCCGAACTACGAGATCTGGGACGAGAAGCTCTTCGAGAAGATCTGCCCGGGCAAGACCCGCTACGTCGGTCGTCAGGAGTGGATCGATCGCATTTTGGCCGCGGCCGAGATCTTCCCTCCGCAGGACGTCATCCCGAACTTCGTCGCCGGCGTGGAGACGGCTCCGCCCCATGGCTTCGCCACGGAGGAGGAGGCGTGGGCGTCCACCGGCGAAGGCCTCGAGTTCTTCATGAGTCGCGGCGTCATTCCCCGTTTCACGACGTGGTGTCCCGAGCCTCTCAGTGGGCTGGGGAGGGAGGGGGCCCAACCCGCGAGCCTCCGCTATCACGTGGGGCTTCTACGCCTTTGGCGAGACACCCACGAACGCCACGCCTTGCCGGCGCCTCGCGGTTACGGCCGTCCGGGCCGGGGGCATGCCGTGTTCTCGGTTTCGGCTTTCATGGATGTGATTCGATCCCAGCCGGACGCGGAATCCCTGACGGAGACCTCGCCCTCATGATGACCAAGGACGAAGCGCTGGACATCCTTCGGGCCCATCGGCCGAAGCCCCTGGGCGTGGAGACCGTCCCCCTCGGCGCCGCCGTGGGGCGGGTCCTCGCCGAGGACTGCGTGGCGGACCGGGATCAGCCTCCCTTTCACCGCTCGGCGATGGACGGCTATGCGTGTCGCGCGGAGGATCTCGAGGGGGCGCCGGTCGTCTTGGAGGTCGTCGACGTCATTGCCGCGGGGGAGATGTCCTCCCGCGTCCTCGGTCCGGGGGCCTGCGCCAAGATCATGACGGGCGCTCCGGTGCCCACCGGCGCCGATGTGGTCGTCATGGTGGAGAAGACCGAGACGTTGGAGGAGGGGCGTCGTGTGAGGATCTTGGAGGAGGTCCCCTCCGGGCGGAACATCGCTCCTCGGGGTCAGGATTATCGCGAGGGGGAAGCCATACTCCGGGTGGGCCGCCGCCTGAGACCTCTTGAGCTGGGCATGCTGGCCTCGCTCGGAAAGGACCCCGTGGCGGTCCATGCGCTGCCCCGTGTGACCGTGCTCGCCACGGGAGACGAGCTCGTCCCTCCCGGCGGTCCGGCGCCGGGCCCCAGCCAGATCCGAGAGAGCAACGGTGTCATGCTCACCGCTCAGGTGGCGGCGCTCGGACTGGGCATACCTGTGCGCCATGGCGGCATCGTTCCGGACGATCCCGCCGCCGTGAGGGCGGCCTTGGAGGACGCCCTGCATGGGGATGTGGTGATCCTTTCGGGCGGGGTTTCGATGGGCGACTTCGACTACGTCCACAGGGAGCTCCATCGCCGCGGGTTGGAGGTGCTGATCGAAAAGGTCGCCATCAAGCCCGGAAAGCCTTTGCTCTACGGGCGTCTGGCGGCCGACGGCGGCCGCGTCGTCGAGGTCTTCGGACTCCCCGGCAACCCGGTCTCGTCGTTCGCCACGTTCGAGATCTTCGTCCGACCTCACCTCGAAGCGTTCTGCGGGTTGCCCGAACGAGAGCCGCCTGTTTTCCGCATGGAGATCCGGGGAACGAGTTCTGGGAAGGCCATTCCCCGCACGCAACATTTGCCCGTCAACGTCCGTCAGAGGGACGGCCGCCTGGTCGCGGAGCGGGTGACGTGGCACGGAAGCGGAGATCTGCGGGGAATGGCGGAGGCGAACGGGTTGTTGGTGGTGGAAGCCGGCGCGTCCCCTCCGGTCGACGGCGAGGAGGCCTGGGTACATCTGGTGGAACCCATCGACCCGTCCCGCTGCCTCCCGGTTTCGGATGAGGCGCGGTGAAGCCAGGGGCCGTCTCGCCGCGCGTTCTCATCCTGACGTCTGTTTTTTCTCACGGTTTGGCCGCCGCCGCATTTCCTCCCCTGGGGTGGTCGCCCCTCGTTCTGGTGGCCCTCGCCCCCTGGTTCTATCTTCTTGGCCAACCCGCGACGGAGCGGGGGGTCTTGCGGGCTTTTCTGTTGGGCCAAGGGCTCTACGGGTTCTTTCGATTGGGATGGTTGGGAGGGTTGGCCGGCGCGCCCGAGGCCGGCTGGGCCGGAACGGCGATCCTCACGGTCATCTACGTCCTCATCGCCTGGCCCGTGGGCTGGGGATTCAGGCGGATCTGGCGCCGCCGCCCGGAATCCCTGATTTGGGCCGCTCCCCTCGCTTTCGCAGCCAACGATGCCCTGAGGACGTGGGCCACCGGTGGGCTGGCCTGGCATGATTTCGGCTACGCTCTCGCGGATTGGCCCCTTCTGATCCAATCAGCGGATTGGGGGCGTGTGTTTCCCCTGACGCTTTGGGTTGTCGCGGGCAACGTCGTTCTGGGGGAGGCCTGGGCCGGCTTCCGCGGTCGGTGCCGAGGTCGCCGGTGGGCCCTGCATGCGGTGGGTTGGGGGCTCGCCACCGGGGTTCTTCTCGGCTACGGCGCGTGGAGGGAGGCCGACCTGCGCGCCCAGTATCGCGAAGGCCCTCTCGTGATCGGAGCCCAACCCGCCATCACCCAGGAGAAGAAACTTCAGAAGATCGGACGGGCTGGAGAATTCGAGATCATGATGGACCTTCTTCGCCAGGGGACGGCGGAAGCGGGCCTCGCGGATCTCTACGTCTTGCCCGAGACCTCCTTTTTCACCGCGGACGAAACGAATCGCCCCCCATCGCGTCGCCGCGGTCTTCCCCTCGTCGACCTGCTCAATCGTCCCTTCCGCTACGGTGGTCGGCGCGTCGACGTGCGTGCCGCGTTCCAAAACCTCTTCAAGGCTGGCGAGGAAAGGGTTTCGTCGCGGTCGCCTCGGATCGTGTTGGGCCTCGTCCAGTTCGAACCCGGCAGAGGAGAGGTCGTCGAGGCCAATCGCGCGGTCTTGGTCGACACCACGGGAGATAGGTTGCGTGTCCTCGATCATTACGACAAACGTCGTCTCGTTCCTTTTGGCGAGTACCTGCCTTTCAAGGACACGTTTTTCGGGAAGGACCTCGAAGACTACGTGACGCGCACGGCGGGATACCGTCCGGCACAGACGCCGGGCGAGCGAGACGTCCTGTGGGATGTGGCCCCGGGCGGTCCTCGATTCGCCGTCAATATCTGCTTCGAGATCGTCTTCCCCGAAGACTTCGTCCGGGCTCGCGAGGCGGGCGCCGACTTCGTTCTGAACATCAGCAACGATGGTTGGTACGACGATTCGGGGGAGAGGGAACTCGTGCATGCGCAAACCCGTTTTCGCGCCGTGGAGAACCGCCGCAGCGTCGTGCGTCTCAGCAACACGGGCATCAGCGCCATCATCGGCCCGCTGGGGGAGGAGGTGGCGGTGGTGGAGAAGGGCGGCAAGCGGCTGTCCGTTCGGGGGGCGCTGGTGGGACGTCCCCCCCTCCTACCGCGCGGCGTAGGCCCATTTCCCACGGCAATTTGGGCTCCTTGGGTCGTGCTGGCGGCCTTCCTCGCCGCCGTCGCCGGAGTACCCACGGGCAAGTCACGATCCCGCCCCGAGTTATGAGAAGGTTTGTTTCCTTGACATCGAGAGCCGCCCGCATAGAATCATGCCCCATCGCCTGAAGGGAATGGTCTAGGGGTCTCTCCACGGGATTTCCTCGTACCAAGGGCGCGCTCTTGTGGTACAAGACGCCGAAGCGGATCACGGGAATCCTGTCGACCTCGCAGGATGTGCCCAGAAAAGGGAAAAAAGTGGCATGAACCAAGTCGCGCGAGTCTTCGTAATCATCAATCTTCTTCTGTCGGCCGGATTCCTCCTGGCTGCTGCGACCTTCCTCCAGCAGAGCACGGACTGGAAGGCCAAGGAGATGACGGCCCGGAACGAAATGAGCAACCTGGAGCAGGAGAAGGCTCGCGAGATCAGCGAGTTGAATGCCGAGATCCAGCGTCTCAATCAGGCCAAGCAAATGCTGACCGATAAGGTGAGCGCCAAGGAAAACGAGATCACCGATCTCAAGGCTCGCCGGGATGCGTTGCAAGAGCAGAAGAACGGCGCCGAGCGCGCGGCCCAGCAGCTTCGCGGCGACGTGACGAAGCTCACGGGGCAGGTCGAGGAACTGCGCGGGATCTACAGCCAGCTGCACGATCTGATCGAACGCTACCGCACCCGCGCCGAGGAAGCGCAAAAGGCGGCGGCTCAAGCCCAGCAGAAGCAGGCCGAATTGGCCAAGCTCGCGGACGAGCGGGCGGGTGAGATCCACAACCTGAAAACCACCCTCGAGTCCATTCAGCAGACGCTGTCGAGGACGGAGGCGAAGTTGGCGACCTATGTCGCGATCTATCCTCCGCCCGCCGAGGCGGTCCAGCCGAAGATCGACGGGTTCGTGGTTCGCTTCGACGGCGCCACCCAGTTGGTTGAGATCAACCGCGGCTCCAAGCACGGTGTGAAGATCGGCCACGTGTTCGACTTGGTGCGGGGCAACAGCCAGTACATCTGCACGGTCCGGGCGGATCGCGTGGGTCCTGACTCCTGCGTGTGCTCTATCGAAATCAAGACGGGTCGCTGGCCGCAGGCGGGTGATTTGGCCACCAAGCTGTCGGCCGTGCCCACCAAGAACTGAGAGGAGAGATCATGGCTGACTTCGACGACGATCTCGACCTTGACCAGGAAGAGTCGGACAACGCTCGCGATCTCACCAGCGGGATCGTGATCACCACCACCGTTTTGTTGCTGGGCGCCATGCTCGTGATGTTCATGGCCCTCAACAAGTATTTCGCGGTGGGCCCCTTCGCGGGCTGAATCCCCAAGAGAACCTGAATCGAACGGGCTGCGGAGCGTCGCCTCCGCAGCCCGTTTCTTTTTCTCACGAGAGCCGGCCCACGCCTCTCCGTGAGAGGTTCTTCTGTTGGAGCCGGGACGTCCCTCGCCCCGGGAACGTCGAGGTCCTCCTCGTCCTGCTCTCCGATCTCTGCGTGGAAGCGAAGAAGCGGACGGGGACGTCCGCATTCCCGGAGAGATGCGACGTCAGTCGACACCGCGAGGCCACTCGTTTTTTTCTCTCACGGAGGCACGGAGACACAAAGAAAGGCATGGAGAATGGGAGCCCTTCGGCGTCGCGTCGGGGACTCCGTGCCTCTGTGTCTCCGTGAGAGGTTCTTCCGCTGGAGCCGGGACGTCCCCGTCCCGCGAACACCGTGAGGGCTGATCCTTGCCCCTTGGGGTCAAATGAAGGCTAAAGCCTCCCGTCGCAAGCTCGTGGCCATGACGAGGTAGGGGAAGGCGACGCCTTGCGGACCGGCGGCTTCAGCCGCCACCGGTGCGCCCAGCGAGGGACAGAATCTCACCACCAATGTCAC
>DRQF01000037.1 GCA_011369445.1 Planctomycetota bacterium
CGCGCGAACTCCTCGCCCGCCTGGGCTACGACACGGTTCATGTCCGCTTGGGCGACGGTCGGTCGGGGTGGCCTGAAGCGTCTCCCTTCGCGGGCATCCTGCTCACCGCGGCGCCGAAGACCATCCCCTCGCCCCTCGTCGATCAACTCGCCGTGGGCGGCCGCTTGGTGGGCCCGGAGGGTCGGGCGCAGCAGGATCTCATCCTCATCGAGAAAACCCCCAAAGGGGTCCGCCGCACGACCATCTTCCCGGTCGCCTTCGTCCCCCTCCGCTGACTCCGCCACCTCAACGAAAAAACCCCGAGGGGCTGCCTCGGGGTTGGTGTGGGCGGTACTGGACTTGAACCAGTGACCTCGTCGGTGTGAACGACGCGTTCTAGCCAACTGAACTAACCGCCCGTTGGGCCCGGATCATAGACGAGTCCCGCGGGGGCATCAAGCGGCTCCGTCGGCGGGCGAGCCCGCGGGGGGGACGGCTCAGAAGCGTCGAATGACCTGGTAGGCGCGGCCCTCGCCCAGGCGAGCGGGGACGAGAAAACCGTCGGCGACGAGGGCCTCCGCCAGCTTGCGAAGCCGGTGCTTGGACCAATTGAGGTGGTGGGCACAGGCGGACTCCGGGGCCTCGCCTCGCTCCCAGAGCCAAGCCACGAGCCTTTTCGCCTCGGGAATCCGGGCGCTCTTCCCAGCGAATCGACGCCGCAGGTTGAGCACCAGCTTCTCCACGTCCCGTCCGACCCGGCGAGTCTCCTTGCCCACCCGAAAACAAAGGACCTGCTCTTCTCCTTCATCGACGTGGCAGAGCGACCCGTCCTCGAACGCCTGGACCTCGAGGACGAGGACGTCTTTCAGCTCGTGGACGTAGGGTTCGAGACGGGTTTCGGGGCGGGGGTCGACCAGGGCCAGGGCCCGCTCGAGGACGCGCCGCGCGGCGACAGGGTCCTCGAGGCCGACGATGCGCCCCAGGTCATCGACGCCGAGGACGAGGTCCCCCCCGCTGGAATTCGCGAACGAAGCGATGACCCGCGCGAGCTTGGTCTCGCCCGGAGGCACCGACTTGAACTCCAAGGATGCGGACTCCCCGCCCCGGATGCGCGCTTTCAAGCTCTTTCCACGACCCATGACGGGGTTATAGCAAGGGTCGGGGTCGCTTGGCGACCCCGACCCTTGCGGTTCACGCGAATCCCGAAGACCCCCGCCTCCGGAAACGCCAAGCCTAGAAAGTGTTGTCCCAGATGGCGTCGGCGGCCATGAAGACCTGGCCCCAAAGAGCAACGTTGCTCATCACCTTCGTCTCCGCGTTCGGGTACTGCATCATCCGAAACGCGATCGGCGAGAAGGTGGAGGCATCGTTGTAGTTGTGAGGCGAACCGTTGTTCGGGGACTCCTGATGGTAGCGGGTGACGCTTTCCCACAGTGATCGCGCCAACATCATGTACGCGTTGTCGTGGAGGCAAAGCGCCGCGTAGGATAAGGACTCGATCGTCACCCACTGGTGGTGGACGCTCGGATCCTGATGCCATCCCGGAGCGTATCGGCCCCAGACCTTGCCCGTCGTCCGCGCCGAAGGCGGTCCGGTGGGCACCTCGAGCACGACCTGGTTCACGATCCAGTCCGCCATCCGTCCCATGAGGGGTAGGACGGAAGGATCCCCCGTCATGAGGTGATACTTGCCCAGCGTGTTGAACATGATGCAGTGCATCCACGTCTGGGCATGAGGGTTCGAAGTCCACCCTGGATTCAGGACGTACCCCGCCCCTCCGCTCGCCTGTTCCTTCTGTTCGTAGTTGCCCATCGCCTGCTGGGCGGTGGAGAGGTAGGTCGACTCGCCGAGATACAGATAGAGGTTCAAGAGCACCTCGATCTGCCACCCGGGGATGCGGCTCCCCCACCAACCATCCCAGGATTCCGGATGCATGCGGGCCACGAACTCCCCCACCTCCTTGGCCGCCTCGTAGGCGCCCTCGTCGCCGGTCAGGACGTACCAGACCAACAGCCCATGGACCCAGGTGTGGCTGGGCGCCGGAGCGCCATAGTTCCCGTGCCAATACCCCTTCTCGTAGTACTGCCCACCGCGCCGTTGCGCCGAGGGGTCCTGGGTATGGTTTTGGTCGTAGTCGCGACGATGGGAGACGAGATCGCGACCGATGTCGAAGAACGAGTAGTCCGCCGTGCGCGGGTAATTGACGAGAACACCCCAGACGAGATCGTAGTGGTTCGAGCAGAACCCATCGCCCCACGCCAGATCGCCGAAGTTCTCCCACCCGTACATCTGGCGACCGCCGTAGGTGCCGCCGCGCTCCCGGAACCCCGGAAGACCAATCTGGCCCAAGGAAGGCTGGTTGTCGGCGGCGTCGTCGCGGGCCAGCACGTCCAGCATGCGCTCGTAGCGGTTGTTGGAAACCTTGTTCCAGTTTCTGCGCTCAGCCAGCAGCGTGCCGAAAGCGAAACTCTTGGAGTAGTACTCGGGGCTCCAGAGCGCCATCAGGGGCTTTTCCAAGGCCTTCGCCCTGTGGGTCAACTCGGCAGCACTGAAGACGCCCTGGCGGAAATCCAGGTTGAGGGTCACCGTCTTCCAGCGCCCGCCTTCGAAACGGTAGTAATCGAGACTCAATGGGTCGGTCACCGGACCGGAGGGGAGCCCCCACTGACCGCCGAATTCGGGCCCGTTTCCGAAGGCCGGCCAAAGATCGACAGCCAACATGTCGCCCGCCGCCGAGAAACCCTTCGGAAAGTTCTGCCAGAAACGGTCCACGCTGACGGCCAAGGAGCTCCCGGCTCCCCGCAAGGCGACGGTGCCGTCCGCCCTCGCATCCTGCTGGACGCTGTTGATGTTCGGCCCCGACTCCCGCAACTGGAAACCGGTGAGCATGTGCAGGGCATCATTCGGCGACGTGTAATCCTGTTCCAGGGTCCACGACCCGCCGTTCGTGTCGCGAATCCCGTCGGAAAGCTGGACGTCGGCGCCGGTGTCCGTGCCGTGGAGAACGAGGGTGAGATCCTCGAACCAGGCGTGACCGATGCTCGACCCCAGGTAGGGGAGTTCGCCATTGGCGTTGTTGTTCTCGAGCCGGAAGTCCACCTTCACGTCGGTACGCCCGGTCCAGAACGTGTAACGAACCGTGAAGTTCAAGCCGAGCGATCCGATGCTTCCCTTCTGACGAAGGACCGCGCGGACGTCCCCCTGCTCCTCCCACAACGTCTCCGTGAGGACGCTGTCGATGGACGTGCCGTTGACGTCGTGGACGATGAGTCCACCCGGACCACCGGTGACACTCACGCCACCCACCTGGACGTCCTTCAGCAGGGTGAATTGGGTGGTATCGACGGAAAAATCGGCGGCGCCGGTGCTCACGACGATTTCGCCGGGCAATGTCTGATAGCTGAGATTGCCCTGAGCTCTGGTGCCCTGCCTCAAGAAGTAGACCCCCGTGCCGTTCGCGGGCACGTCGGCCAGGAATTCGATCAACGCCCACTTCGTGGCGAAGCTCGCGTCGTCTCGAGGGCCCCACCATCGGGAAAGAACCTTGAACTGAACGGGCACCGAGTTGCCGTTGCCGTCCACCAGCTCGAAGTCCAAATTGGGATCGATGTAGTTGTTTCCCGCGGGGAAACAGAGCCCCGACGCGACGGGCTCCTGGACCCGTGCTTCGTCCGTCGCGTTCTGCACGTAGACGGGAGCGCCCAGCCAAACCTGACTGACCGCCACGGGACCGAAAAAGAGAAGTGAAAAGAACACCCAGCGCGCGGCTACTCGACTTGTCATGAATCCTCAGCTCCTTGGTACCGAAAACGCCCCGACCGTCATTCGGTCGGAGGCTCAAACCGCCCTCTGGCTCCGAGAGCGGCTTGCTCGTACACCTCCGTCCGACAGGAAGCAGACCAACAGCGGTGCATTCGTCCGAGTTCTTTCGGATCCTTGGGATGCTACGCCTCGGCCCCGCTTCGAGAAGACGGGCTCCAACCCGTCCTCCCGCCGGCGCGACGGGATCGACCGAAAAAGCGTACCCCAGGATCCGGCGCGCGGCGGCATTTTCCGCTTCCCATCCTCGAAAGGCTCCCGGAGACCCTTCACCTCCGGGGAGAATGGGTCAGAAGACCCCGTCCCAGATGGCATCCGCCGCCAGGAAGACCTGGCCCCACAGGGCGACGTTGCTCATGACTTTCGTTTCCGCGTTGGGGTACTGCATCAGCCGAAACGAGATGGGCGAAAACGTCGAGGGGTCGTCGTAGTCGTGCGGTGAACCGTTGCTCGCAGATTCCTGGTGATACCGGGTGACGCTCTCCCACAGCGACCGCGCCAACATCATGTAGGCGTTGTCGTGCAGACAGAGCGCCGCATAGGACAAAGACTCGATGGTGACCCACTGGTGGTGGACACTCGGGTCTTGGTGCCAGCCCGGAGCAAAACGCCCCCAGACCTTCCCGGTGGTTCGCGCCGGGGTGGGCCCGGCGGGCGTCTCGAGCACGACTTCGTTCACGATCCAGTCCGCCATGCGTCCCATCAGGGGCAAGACCGAGGGATCGCCCGTCATGAGGTGATACTTACCCAACGTGTTGAACATGATGCAGTGCATCCACGTCTGGGCATGAGGGTTCGACGTCCAACCGGGATTCAGGACGTATCCCCCTCCACCGTTGGCCTGCTCCTGCTGCTCGTAGTTGACGATCGACTGCTGCGCCGTGGAGAGGTAGACGCTGTCCCCAAGATAGAGATACAGGTTGAGAAGCGCCTCGGTCTCCCACCCCGGAATACGGCTGCCCCACCAGCCGTCCCAGGTCTCGGGATGCAGACGTATCACGAAATCGCCCACCTCCTTGGCGGCCTCGTAGGCCCCCTCGTCACCGGTGAGCACGTACCAGAGCAAAAGCCCCTGAACCCAGGTGTGACTGGGGGCCGGGGGCCCGAAATTCCCGTGCCAATACCCCTTCTCGTAGTACTGGCCTCCTCGCCGCTGCGCCGAAGGGTCTTGCGTGTGATTCTGGTCGTAGTCCCGTCGATGGGCGACGAGATCGCGGGCGACATCGAAGAAGGAGTAATCCGCCGTGCGGGGGTAGTTGATGAGAACGCCCCACACGAGGTCGTAGTGGTTCGAACAGAATCCGTCGCCCCACGCCAAGTCGCCGAAGTTCTCCCAACCGTACATCTGGCGGCCGCCATAGGTGCCGCCGCGCTCCCGGAATCCCGGCAAACCGATCTTCCCCAAGGACGGCTGGTCATCCGCGGCATCGTCCCGCGCGAGAATATCCAACATCCGTTCGTATCGATTGTTGGAAACCTTGTTCCAGTTCCGACGCTCGACAACCAGCGTGCCAAACACGAAGCTCTTCGCGTAAAACGCAGGATCCCACAGCGCCATCAGCGGCTTGTCCAAGGCCTTCGCCCGATGGGTCAACTCCGCTGCACTGTAAGCGCCCTGGCGGAAATCCAATCCGAGAGTCACCGTCTTCCAACGGCCCCCCTCGAAGCGGTAGTAGTCGAGACTCAAGGGATCGGTCACGGGGCTCGATGGCAGACCCCACTGCCCCCCGTATTCAGGGCCGTTGCCGAAAGCCGGCCAAAGATCGATGGCCAACATGTCGCCGGCCGCGGAAAACCCCTTGGGAAAGTTCTGCCAGAATCGATCCACGCTGACGGCTAGGGAATTGCCGGCACTCCTCAGCGCGACCGTCCCGTCCGCGCGGGCATCTTGCTGGACGGAGCTGATGCCGGGACCGGATTCCCTGAGCTGGAAACCCGTGAGCATCTGCAGCGCCTCGATGGGAGACGTGTAGTCCTGCTCCAGGGACCAGGAAGCCCCGTTCGTATTCCGCACGCCGTCGGTGAGCTGCACGTCGGCTTGGGCGTCTGTCCCGTGAAGCACGAGAGTGAGATCCTCGAACCAGGCGTGACCGATCGTCGACCCCAAGTAGGGGAGCTCACCGTTCGCATTGTTGTTCTCCAACCGGAAGTCGACTTTCACATCCGTGCGATCGGTCCAGAACGTGTACCGCACCGTGAAATTCAGACCGAGCGCGCCCAGCATGCCCTTTTGTCGAAGGACGGCCCGCACGTCGCCCTGCTCCTCCCAGACCGTCTCCGCGAGCATGCTGTCGATGGAGGTGCCATTGACGTCGTGAACGATCAAGGCCCCCGGACCGCCGATCACGCTCACGCCGCCCACCTTCACGTCCTTCAGCAGAGTGAATTGCGTCGTGTCGATGGTGAAGTCAGCGGCCCCCGTGCTGACGACGATTTCGCCTGGCAAGGCCTGAGAGGTGAGATTTCCTTGGGCTCGCGTCCCCTGCCGCAGGAAGTAGACGGCCGTTCCGTTGGCCGGAACATCCGCCAGGAACTCGATGAGCGCCCACTTGGCGGGAAGGCTTCCGTCGTCCCGCGTCCCCCCCCACCGAGAGAGAACCTTGAACTGCACAGGCACTGGGCTGCCGTTGCCGTCCACGAGTTCGAAATCCAGATTGGGATCGAGAAAGTTGCTCCATGCAGGCAGGCAGAGCCCCGAAGCAACAGGCTCCTGGGTCCGTGCCACGTCGGCAGCATTCTGCACGAGTATTGGAGCACTGGGTTGGGTCTGGCCGATCGTGGCCGGGCCGAAGAGAAGAATCAAAAACAACACTCGGCGCGCGGCAAATCGATAGGTCATACATCCTCAGTTTCTCGGCACGAAAAACGCCCCCGACCGTGACCCGGTCGGAGGCGCGAGCCGCCCGGTAGTCCCAAGGACGACCACATCCTACACGTCCGTCCGACAGAAAACAGACCGTTCCCGAAGCATTCTTTTGAGCGATTCAGGGTATCCTTTCGGCCCGCCTCCGTGGGGGACACGCACTGCGAAGCGACGCGCACGCCGCCCCCTCACGAGGTCGAATCGTGGGGTGCGGGCCCCTCCAAGTCGGCGCCCCGGAGAGGGTCATCGGGGGTTCTCCGGCCGGATGGCTTGATTCCGAACCGATCGCGGCCTAAGTTTCCTTTCCATGGGGACGTAGCTCAGTTGGGAGAGCGTCGCGTTCGCAATGCGAAGGTCGTGGGTTCGAATCCCATCGTCTCCACTCCCCATGCGAATGAGGCCCTCGCACGGTATCGTGCGAGGGCCTTTTTTCGTTCAGCGTCGCGATGAGACTTCGAGGAGCCGCCGCCATGAACAGAGACCAGGAGGATCGCTTCGAGAGCTATCCCTTGACCAGGTCGGAGTATATCGCCGCCATGGTGCACTTGTACCGCGGCGAGCAATACCGGGCTCAGGTCTGGCGCACCCGCCTCGACGTCACCACGAACTGGGCCGTGCTCTCGATCGGCGCCCTCCTGTCGTTCGCGTTCACGAAGATTCATGACGGAGGCGCCATGCCTCACGTCGTTCTCGTGCTCGGGATGTACATGATCTTCACGATGTTGGTCTTCGAAGCCAGGCGGTTCCGGTTCTACGACGCCTGGCGCAACCGAGTTCGCCGCATCGAAGAGAACTTCTATGTCCCAATCCTCCGCCGCGACCTCACGAGCATGGTGGAGAATTGGGGATTCTACGTGGCCGAGGACCTCCTCAACCCCAACTTCAAGATCACGTTCCTCATGGCGCTCAAAGCGAGGCTCGTGAACAACTACCTGCCGCTGTTCGCCGTCCTGCTCGGCGCCTGGGCCTTCGTGTTCCGAGTGATCGATGCCGAGTTGGAACGGATGGATGATTGGGTGCCCCTGGCAGGGGTTGCGGTCCTTTACGGCTTCCTGGCGCTCGTTTTGGTCTTCGTCAAGCGAGGGCCCAGTCCCGAGGAGGTCTACTTCGGCTCCCGGAGTCTCGACTCCATTGACGACGTGGGGTGACCCGCGGCCGCGCTTCGAACCCACGCGACCGCCTCCGGGCCTCGAGGATCACTTGAAGCCGCGGGTGATGAATTGCTGATAGGCAGCATCCAGCTCATCCATGTCGACTCCGGCGAAGGCCTTCGTGACGGCTCCTTCCTTGTCACCCGTTTCAACCAGCGTGTTGAAGTAGATGTCGAGAATCTTCGCCCACCGCGGGTTCTTCTTCGCCACGGAGGAGTTGAGGAAATAGATGAGAGCCCACCCCTGGGCGTAGCAGACGCTGGGGTTGGAGTAGTACTGTGCCTGGGTGTAGTGAATGAGGTCCTTCAAAGGCACGTTCTTCTTCGCGGCGACCGCGTTGCGGACGACGCCCGTCCGCCACTTGAACGTCTCGATCTTGAAACGCTTCTTGGGATTCATGCCGGCGAAATAGTCACCGAATCCTTCGTTGTACCACGAGTGGGGCGAGATCTCGCCCACGGCATAGTAGATGTACTGGTGGAAGGCCTCATGGAAGAGGGTGGAATAGGAGTCCTTCTTCCCGCCCTCTTTCGAAGCGTTGTAGATGACGAGTTCCTCGTCGGCTGAATTCCAGTAGCCGGCGCTGCCACCCGGACCACCGTACTGATGGTACTCCTCTCGGTCTTCGCAGACTCGCACCACGCTGACCGCGGTGATGGGCTTGCGCGGCGGAAAAAGGACTTCGTACTTGTCGCGTGCATGGTCGAGGTAGGCCACGATCTTCTTGACGAACACGATCAACGATGTCTTATTCTGCGAGATGTGGTGAACGATGACGTAGCGCTTGCTGGGTGTGGGGATCACCTTCCACCCCTTCGGAAGGCGCTTTTTCACCTCCCAGATCTTGCGATCCATCTCGCTCATGTCTTCCGGACTCACGTCCGTGTTCACGCGCTCCTTTTCGGTCACGCGAAACGACTTCAGCGACTTCAAGAGCTTCGAGAGCAGAGAACTGTTCTTGAGACGCCAGCGCCCGCTCTTCTTCTTCATGACCTGCTTGAGGGGAACCAGGTACATCACCGCCCATTCGGAGGTGCCGTCGTTGTGGATGCCCACGATGGCCGCCAAGCCCTTGAAGGATCCCAGCTCGGGAACGGCGTAGAGCTTCGCCTTCCCCTTGTTCATCTTGAATTTGCCCTTTTGGGCCTTCGGAAGATCGCCCGCCCCCCAAATATGGGACTTGAACCACTCCTGGAAGGAATGGGGCCGCGTCCGCTCTCTCATGAGCTTGCGCAGATCCTTCTTGCTCATGCTCCCCAAATCCTCGGGAGCTCCCACCGGAGTCTCCTCCTTGCCCCCGGGCGTGGTCATCGCCTTGGGCTCGAAACGAAGAACCTGGAGTTCCCACAGCTCCCCGGTGCCCCGCGCCATCGTATCTCGAGCCCATTTCACGAGGATGTCGACCTCATCGGGCTGGGTGGGGATCTGGTCCCAATCCGCTGGAACCTGGAGTTCGAAGCCCTCCGCCTTGTCCGCGAACTTGCTCAGACGCTTGACCTGGGCCGACAAAGGGGCGAGGGCGAGAAAGCCGAAGAGAGCCAAGATGACACCGATGCGGCGCCTACGGGGGGACCTGCTCATGGGTGGACTCCGTGTCTTGTCGCTGCGAAAACCGATGGGACGGTGGCGCTGCGGTTTCACATGCGACCACCAACCTCTCTAATTCCCAGAAGACGCTTCTGATTCCATGTCGTTTTCTTTTTTCCAAAAAAATCGACGCATGCCCGTGGAAGACTGGACGATCTCGACCACGGGCGTCATCGTCATGCTGCAGATCGGAAACGTTTCGAAACGGGAGAGAGGACATGAAAACTGTCGGAGTCGTGCTTTCCGGATGCGGATTCCTGGACGGAGCGGAAATCCACGAATCCGTCCTCACCCTCTATTTCCTGGATAGGGCGGGAGCCCGCGCCATCTGCATGGCGCCCAATCGCCCTCAGGCCAAGGTGGTGAACCATCTCACGGGAGAAGTCGATCCGGCGGACACCCGTAATGTCCTTTGGGAATCGGCGCGGATCGCCCGCGGCGACATCCGGGACCTGAAGGATGCGAATCCAGAAGATTTGGACGCCCTCATCCTCCCCGGGGGCTTCGGAGCCGCCCTCAATCTTTGCGACTTCGCCGAGAAAGGGGCGCAGGGGAGCGTGGACCCGGATCTGGAGGCCCTCGTCCGAGCGATGCACGGGGCCGGAAAACCCATCGGGGCCATCTGCATCGCGCCTGCGGTCATAGCCCTCGTCCTGGGGGCGGAGGGGCCGCGCCTCACCATCGGAAGCGATCCAGACACCGCCGCCGCCCTCGCGGCCGCGGGGGCGTCCCACGTGGAGCGATCCGCCAAGGAGGATCTCGTCGACGCCGAAACCCGCATCGTCACCACCCCTGCTTACATGTGCGGCACGGGCCCCGCTGAAGTCGGCGCCGGCATTGAGAAGCTGGTCACCGACCTGCTGGCTCTCGCCTGAACCCGCCAGGCAGCGCGGCACGAAGATCGCCGCCCCCCCCCCAACCTGAACGCCACGTCGCAAAGAGGAGGGGCGACGGAAGACCGTCGCCCCTCGATGCGATTCGCACAGACTCGCCGTCAAAGATCAGACTTCCACGCGGCTCCACTTCTCGCGGAAGATCTCTCGGGCCTTGTGCAGCCGCCAGCGGGTGGTGGCGTTCGTGCAGCCGATGATCTCGCTGATCTCCTCTCCCGAGAGCTGTTCCACGTCCCGCAGGATGATCACCGTGCGATACTTCTCCGGCATGCTCTCCAGAACCTCGCGAATCTTCTCGCCCATTTCGGTCTGACGATAGTGCCGCTCCGGGTCGGCATCGGTCTCCGGATCGCTGGGAAATTCCTCGATGCTCACCATGTTGCGCTTGCCGCGCTTGCGGAGGCGATCGATGGAGAGGTTCATGACGATGCGATACAGCCACGTGTAGAAGTTGAAGCGAAGATCGAAGCGATCGATGGCCTTGTAGACCCTGAGAAACGCCTCTTGGGCGATGTCCCGCGCATCCTCGACGTGACCCACGAAGTTGTAGGCCACCCAGAAGATCCGCTTCTCGTAGGCTTTCACCAATTCTTCGAAGGCGTCCTGATCTCCCGCCTGGACGCGGCGGATCAGCTGGCGCTCCGCCTCGATCTCTTCGCGACTTCGCTGCCGCCGTGCCGTCTTTCCCGGACTCGTCGCCACCCCGGCTTCGGGGCTCACGCTTTCCGGCTTCCTTGACTCGACCATGACTTCATCCCTCATGTCCCGGCCCTCCCGTCCGGTGATTCCATGCTCATTCGCCTCCCCGGGTGGGAAGCGAATCCGGCCCGATGCGCGATGCCGTGTGTTCTCCATCTCGCAAGTCAGGGGCCAACAGGCGACAAATCGGGAAGTTTTCTTCTAAGTCATTCTTCCGCAGCGATTTGTATCGATGCCCACATTCCCCTGGGGCGCCGGTCGGTGTCCCAATCCGGCCTCGTGCGTGCCCTGATTAGGATACACTAACCAAACGACCGAGGGGCCGAACTTGTTCCAAGAATTCCGGAGATGGGGCGAGATCGGCTCCAGATCGCGAACCTTGAAAACTCGGCGATCCTGTCATAGAATAAGCCGCCACAACGCTTTACGACAGATTAGATCCCCAGTACCGCAAATCGAGACGCCCATGAAGATCCACGACCTGGATTGTCCCGGCTTCGAGTGTGTCCGCCACGGCACCGACGAGGACACGGGCTTGAACGCCTTCATCGCCATCCACGACACGACTCTCGGCCCGGCCCTCGGAGGCCTGCGCATCTGGCCCTACGCGGACGAGGAGGCGGGCTTGCGGGACGTGCTCCGGCTCGCCGAGGGGATGACCTACAAGTCGGCCATCGCGAAGACGGGCCTGGGGGGCGGCAAGGCGGTGATCGTGGGCGATCCGGCGAAGGTGCGGCGCCCCGAGACCCTCCAGGCCATGGGACGTCTGATCGACTCTCTCGAAGGTCGCTACATCACCGCGGAAGACGTCAACTGCCGCATCGAAGATCTGCGAGAAGTCCGCAAGACCACCCGCTTCGTCACCGGACTCAGTCGCGAAGAGGGCGGATCGGGGAACCCGGGGCCGTTCACGGCCCACGGCTGCTACCTGGGCATCAAGGCCACCCTCGAACACCGCTTGGGGGATCCCTCGTGCAAGGGACGCCACATCGCGGTCCAAGGAGCGGGCACCGTGGCCACCTATCTCATCGACGCCCTTCTCGAGGACGGGGCGCGCGTGACGGCGTGCGACATCGCCGAGGATCGGGTGGAGCGGCTCCGGGCCCGGCACCCCCAGGTCACCTTCGTCCCTCCGGACGCCATCTACGACGTCGAGTGCGACGTCTTCGCCCCGTGCGCCCTGGGTGCGGTGATCAACGATGACACCCTCCCCCGCCTGCGTTGCGCCATCGTGGCCGGCTCGGCGAACAACCAGCTCGCCACCGTGGCGCACGGTGCCATGCTCCGCGAGAAAGGCATCCTCTACGCCCCAGACTACATCATCAACGCCGGCGGCATCATCAACGTGGGATGCGAGTTGCTCCCCGGAGGCTACGACGAGGAAGCGGCCCGCCGCCACATCGAGGAGATCCCCCTCGCCTTGAAGAGCACCTTCGAACTCGCCGCGGAGAAGGGGATTCCCAGCGCCGAAGCGGCCTTGGAAATCGCCCGCGGCATCTTGGAAGCCGCCCGCGCCACCCAGCGCTGACGCCGTCGGGCGGGTCAATCCCGGTAGAGCGTGACTGGGGGAATCGCGTCGAGAAAACTTCGCCCGTAAGGCTTCGTGAGAATGCGGGTGTCCATCACCACCACGGTTCCTCGATCGTCCTCCCGGCGCACGAGACGGCCGAACCCCTGTTTGAAACGAATGACCGCCTCGGGGAGGCTCATTTCCTTGAACGGCGAGCCGCCCCGGGCGCGGATTCGCTCCGCGCGGGCTTTCTGCAGAGGGTCTGACGGGACGGCGAAAGGCAGTCGGGTGATGATGACGAGCCGAAGCGATCGTCCCGGCACATCCACGCCCTGCCAGAAACTGTCCGTGCCGAAGAGCACGCCGTTTTCCGTCTTCTTGAACTCCTCGATCATCCGCCCCCGATCTATTGCGTCGCCCTGAACCAAGAAAGGGAATCCCCGCTCCTCGAAGTCGGACGCGAGCGCGTCCCGCGTACGACGCATGGACTGATAGCTGGTGAACAGCACGAACGCCCCGCCCTGAGACCGCTCCACATAGTGCAGAATCGCGTTCGCGAGCCGCTCCTCGTAGTCTTCTCCACGGTCCGGCTCGTCCAGCCACGTCGGCACCCGAAGGCGGACATGCTCGTGATAGTTGAAGGGCGAACCCACGATGAGTTTGTCCGCACCGGGGCATCCCAGCGAGCGAGCCGCGTGATTCAGCCCGTCCCGCCGTCCCACGGACAGGGTCGCACTGGTGAGGATGACCGATCGCATCGGGCCGAAGAGGCGTTCGGCCAAGAGATCGGAGACCTCGAGGGGCTTCATGTGCAGGGTCGCACGCTCGAGACGTCTCCCCGACTCCACCCAGTGCACCATGTTCCCGGAATCGGGCTTCGGATGGAGGATCTGCTGAACGAGAGCCGCCAACTCATCCAGCCGCCTCGCGCATGCCTGGAGTTCGAGGCGCTTTTCCTTGGAAGACGCAAGCGCGACGAGATCCGCGAGTGCAGCCGAAAGCTCCATGAGAGGCGACGACAAACCGTCCTCGACGTCTCCCGGCGACTCGATCGCGAACGCCCCTCCGCACGCGAGGGCGCGACGCCCGACGGACACAAAGAAAGCATCGGTGGCCTCGAGGGCAATTTCCGCCAAGCGGCGCGCCCACTCCGCGCGAGCCATGAGCTGGAGGAGTCCCGGGTGTCGCCCCCGGCGAGCGAGCCGGAGAAGGACCCGTCGCACCATGAAACGAGTCAGCCTGCCACCGAAGTGTTCCCGGGCCACGGATTCGAGGGTGTGAGCCTCGTCGAAAATCACCACGTCATGGGGAGGCAGAAGAGGCTTGTCGATCTCCCTGAGGACGAGATCCGCCATGTAGAGGCTGTGGTTCACGACGAGGACCTGAGCCTCCCGAAGTCGCCGCCTCGCCTGGTAGAAGGAGCAGTCCGTCTCGTAGTGGGGGCAGGCCCGCCCAAGGCAGTTTCCTTGCTCCGATTGCAGGTCCTCCCAGACCGGCGGATCGGGCTGAGGATGGATCTCCTGCCGTGTCCCATCCTTCGTGCCGTTCCAGGCCTCGATCACCCTGCGGATCTCCTGCGCGCGCGAGGCGTCGCCGGCCGTCGTCGCCAGTTCGAGGGCCGTCTCGGCGCGCCGAGGCGAGAGGTAGTTGCCCCGCCCCTTGGCCAGCTCGGCCTGGAACGGCATGGGGAGCAACCCTGCCAGCATGGGCAGATCCACGGCCATGAGTTGCTGCTGGAGGGAAAGGGTGTGGGTCGAGACGACGATTCTTGCGCCCTCGGGCAAAAGGGTGAGCAAGCTCGGAACGAGATAGCCCAGACTCTTCCCCACGCCGGTGCCGGCCTCCACGACGAGGTGCCTCGAGCCCCGGAGGGCCTCCTCCACGGCCGAAGACATGGCGATCTGCTCCGGCCGGGGGCTGTATCCGGGCATCGAGGCCTTGGCGGGACCGTCCTCCCCGAAGAACCAACGACTGTCTTGGATTTCGGCCGACGTCATGGTCGCAAGACTCCATTGCTCTTCGGCGGGACTTTCAGCTCCTGGGGCGGAATGGTAGCATCCCGGCCGTAACGGGAGATCGAATCGTGATGAACCATCTGGGGAAGATCATCGCAAGCCTGGCCCTCGGAGTCGTCTCGACTCTGGTCCTTTCTTGCACCACGGAAACTCACCCCACCGGGCCGAGTACGATCCGCATGAAGTCCTACGCCGAGAGGTTCAAGGACGTGTCCTTGCGGAAGATCTACCTCGACGGGCGCTTCGTCGGACACTTGCGGCGCAGCCGACTCCTCGACGGCGACAGCAACGACTACAACGATCACTACTACGAGTGGGTCGAGAACGAGGACGGAGAGAAGCTGGGATTCGTGACCGACACGATGCAAGCGTTCCGTTTCCGGGCCCATGGCGCCCCTGAGATGGTGGCCAACCATCCCCGCCTCGAGAACGACGTCCGTGCGATCCTCGGCTACAACACCGGCCAAGTCACCTTCGAAGCCATGAAGTGAGCAGGCGGGCCGCCTGACTCAGGCCACGACATCGTCCGGCCCCATGCGCCGGACCACTTCGCCATCTCCCCAGATCGCTTCGAGATCGTAGTACTCTCTCGCCTCGGCCTGCATGATGTGGACGACGACATCGCCCAGATCGATCAGAATCCACCACCCCTGATCGAGTCCTTCCTCTCCAAGCAGAGGCAATCCCTTCTGCTTGGCCATGGCATGAATCTCCGTCGCCATGGCGAGGACGTGGCGCCGACTTGTCCCAGTGGCCACGACGATGAGGTCGGCCAGGGACGTGACCTTCTCCACGTCGATCACGACGAGGTTCTCGCCCTTCTTGTCGAGGATGAGATCGCCCACGGCGTGGGCGAGGCGAGCCGGGGAATAGCTCGGGGTGGACTCCTGGGGGGTCGACGCGGCCTGAGCGCCGCTTTTTCCGTGCGTCATCGATTCTCCTGTGTGAGGGGAGGCGCCAATCCTGGCGCTTCCCGGGCCTCATGCATCATCTCTTCCGGCGCGTCGCGATGCAAGAATGGGATTCTATTCATGGTTGAAAGTCGACGGGGGTCGAGGCCCGCGGCCTCGACCCCCATCGAATTGAAAAAATCATCGCATTGCGAGGACCGAACCCTCAGAGGAACTTCACGAACAATGGGACGAAGACCAGCGATACGATGCACATCAACTTGATGAGGATGTTGATCGACGGGCCACTCGTGTCCTTGAAGGGATCCCCCACCGTGTCGCCGACGACGGCCGCCTTGTGAGCGTCCGAGCCCTTCCCTCCCTGCTTGCCGGCCTCGATCTCCTTCTTCGCGTTGTCCCAGGCACCTCCCGCGTTCGCCATCATGATGGCGAGGAGCACACCGGTGACGAGAGCCCCCGCGAGGAGCCCCCCCAGCGCCGTCGGCCCAAGAAGCGTGCCGACCAGAATGGGAGCCAGCACGGCCATGATACCCGGGATGATCATTTCACGAATGGCGGCAGCGGTGCTGATCGTCACGCAAGCGGCATAATCGGGTTTGCCGGTGCCCTCCATGATTCCTGGGATCGTTCTGAACTGACGACGCACCTCTTCGATCATGCGCGCGGCGGCGCGACCCACGGCTTCCATGGTCATGGCGCTGAAGAGGAAAGGCAGGATGCCTCCGATGAGCAATCCGATGAGGACGCGGGCATCCGTGACGTCGAAGACGATCTTCTGCACGGTGCCGCCGGACATGATGAACCCGTACTTCGTCCCAAAAGCCTGCAGCTGCTCAGGTGAGAACCCGGCCTCACCGATCTTCGTGACAATCGCCTCGCTGAACGTGCTGAAGAGCGCCAGAGCGGTCAGCGCAGCCGATCCGATCGCGAAGCCCTTCCCGATGGCCGCGGTCGTGTTGCCCACGGAGTCGAGAGCGTCCGTCTTCTGGCGCACGGAGGGATCGCATTCGCTCATCTCCGCCAGACCGCCCGCATTGTCCGCGACGGGACCGTAGGCGTCGACACCCAAGCTGATTCCCAGGGTGCTGAGCATGCCCACGGCTGACAGGGCGATCCCGTAGATGCCGGCCCACTCAAACGAGTAGTAGATCGCGGCGGCGATCACGAGAACCGGAAGGGCGCAGGACTTCATGCCCACCGAGAGGCCCTGAATGATGGTCGTCGCCGCGCCGGTTGTAGTGTTCTGGACGATGCTCTTCACAGGGCCGTATTCGCCGGCGGTGTAGTACTCGGTCAATTTCCCGATGACGATACCGGCGGCGAGACCGAAGGTCACCACGTAGAAGATCTCCACCGGAAGCTCCAAGGCCTTCACGAGCCCGAAAGCCATGCCGATGAGGAGAACACCAGCCACGATCATGCCCCGAAACAAAGCTCCGTGAATCTTCTTGTCGTCGGAGGTGCGGACGAAAAACGTCCCCACGATGGACGCCAAAATCCCGACGCCCGAAAGAGCCAAAGGCATCACGACGAGTCCCTCATGGGCCGCATCGCTCAGCGTGCTGCCGGCGATCTGCGTGGTGGTGTAACCCAAAGCGACGGACGCGATGATCGAGCCCACGTAGGATTCGAAGAGGTCCGCCCCCATCCCGGCCACGTCGCCCACGTTGTCGCCCACGTTGTCGGCGATGGTCGCCGGGTTGCGGGGATCGTCCTCGGGGATGCCCGCCTCCACCTTGCCCACCAAGTCCGCGCCCACGTCGGCGGCCTTCGTGAAGATGCCGCCCCCCACGCGCGCGAACAAGGCGATGGAAGAGGCCCCGAATGAGAAGCCGAAGACGGCCTCGATCGCGAGCTGATCCTTCCCGAACGCCAAGTAGAGACCCGTGAGACCCAGCAGCCCAAGTCCCACGACGCACATGCCCATCACGCTACCGCTGC
>DRQF01000038.1 GCA_011369445.1 Planctomycetota bacterium
ACATTCGAGCTGAATATCACGGCCATCCTCGACAAGGCAGGCACTCATACGGGGAGCTGCCTCGAATGGAAGGACGTCACGCAGGCCAGGCGTGACGCCCGGAAGGCATCCGAGCTCTACTCGATGGTCCAGGGCGCGTCCGCCATGTTCATGACCTGTGATACCGATCTTCGGATCACCTACTGCAATCCGGCGGTCCTCGCGATGTTGCGGAAGTATCAAGTCAAGATCCGCGAGGTGTTCCCGGCCTTCGATCCCGAGAAGCTGATCGGTCAGAACATCGACATGTTCCATGTCAACCCCAGCCACCAGAGGCGGATTC
The DNA here is from genome assembly GCA_011369445.1 of Planctomycetota bacterium. Taxonomy (GTDB): domain Bacteria; phylum Planctomycetota; family DRQF01; genus DRQF01. Next base: position 323 of record DRQF01000038.1, read on the forward strand.
TGGGAAATCCGTCCGCGCTGCCTGTGTCCTCCGAGATCAAACTCGGAGATCTGAGCCTCATGGTGACCGCGACGGCGTTGATGGATGAGCACGGACGTCACATTGGAAGCGGTGTGGAATGGACCGATCTCAATGCCCGGGAGGACTATCGACGAGAAGTCGATCGCCTCATCAACGCCGTGCGCTCAGGCGAGCTGACGGTGCGTGGCGATCTCGAGCATCTCGAGCCTGCCTATCGGCCCATGATGGAGTCCGTGAACGCGCTCATCGCCATTCTCGATGAGACGGTCGGTCGAGTCGTTCAGCCAGTCAAGGAGGTCGCCGAGGCGGCCGGCCAGATCAGCGAGGGCGGTGACAAGCTTGCTCTCGGCGTCAGCACCCAGGCGGCGAGTCTCGAAGAGATCTCCGCATCCGTCGAAGAGCTGTCGTCGATGACCTCCCAGAACGCCGACAACGCAGCCCTCGCCAGCACCCTGGCGGACAGCGCACAGGGGTCCGCGAACAAGGGACGCGAGACCATGGAGAGAATGAAGTCGGCCATCGGCGCCATCAAGGAGTCGAGCGACGAGACCGCGAAGATCGTGAAGACCATCGATGAGATCGCGTTCCAAACCAATCTCTTGGCGCTGAACGCCGCCGTCGAAGCGGCGCGGGCCGGTGACGCCGGTCGCGGTTTTGCCGTCGTGGCGGAGGAAGTGCGCTCTCTCGCACAGAGGAGCGCGGACGCCGCCAAGAACACGGCTCAGCTCATCAGTCAGGCCCTCACCAACGCCGAGGGTGGAGTCCAGATTTCGAGTGAGGTGAGCGACATCTTGATCGAGATCTTCGATGGCTCGACGAAGGTCAATGATCTCGTGGCCGAGATCGCCGCCGCGAGCAAGGAGCAGTTCGAGGGTATCAGCCAGATCAATCAGGCGGTGGATCAGGTGAATCGGGTGACCCAGGAGAACGCCGCCACCAGCGAGGAATCCGCCGCCTCCGCGAAACAGTTGACCGACCTGGCTCGGGAGCTCGATGAGGTCGTCAGCCACTACCATTCTTCGGTCGATCAAGGGGGGGGAGGCCTGGCGGCGAGTTCCGCGGGTCGTCCGACTCGTTCGGTGCGAGCTCCCTCTGAGGCCGTGCAGCGACCGGCCCAGGTCTTCCCTCTCGACGACTCGGAGCTTCGGAACTTCTGACGCGATTCTGAGAGTTTCGGGTTTCAGAAGAGAACTGACGGAAGGGACCGGGCATGTTGGCTTCGGACTATCAGGAATTGCGGCGCATCATCTACGACCGCAGCGGAATTACCTTGGGAGACAACAAGCAGCAGATGCTGTCCTGTCGCTTGGCGCGACGTCTCCGTGAATTGGGGTTCTCCTCGGAGCGCGAGTACATCCAATTCCTCGTGAGTTCCGAAGGCGAGCAGGAAGTGGAGGCCATGCTCGAGGCCGTCACGACGAACGTGACCAGCTTCTTCCGCGAGTCCGCCCACTTCGATCACCTGAGGGAACAGCTGGAGAGTATCACCGGCAAAGGCAGGAATCGCGTTCGCATTTGGTGCGCGGCGGCTTCCACGGGCCAGGAGCCCTATACCCTGGCCATCGTCATCGATGAGCTGATGAGGGCGTTGAACAGAAAGTTGGACGCCCGCATCCTCTCCACGGATCTCTCGACGGAGGTCTTGGCCCAGGCCTATGAGGCGACCTACCAGGAGAAGGATCTGGCGCCGATCCCTCAACAGATCCGGGCGCGACAGTTCGAGCCTGTCGTGTCGAACGGCGAAAAGCTCTTTCGCGTCGTGGAGCGCACGCGGTCCTTGGTCACCCTGGCCCGGTTGAATCTCGCCAAACCTCCTTTCCCCATGAAAGGGCCGTTCGACGCCGTATTCTGCCGCAACGTCATGATCTACTTCGACGATGCCGTGCGGGGACGTCTTCTCGAGGAGATTCACCGCCTCCTTGGGTCGGACGGACTCCTCTATGTCGGGCACTCCGAGGGATTGACCGGCTGGGACCACAAGTTCGAGCGACTCGCTCCTTCCGTCTACAGGAAAATCACGTGACGACAGTGCACAAAGCCTTGCAGCATTCTGGCCTCCTGGACGGACGCCGCCGGGTCGTCAGTCTGGGGGCGCTTGTGGTCACGGCGGACCCGGCCGAGATCCTTGCCACCTATTCCCTCGGATCGTGCCTGGGAATCATCATGCGTGACGACATCCACGGAGTCTCCGGATTGCTCCACGCCGTTCTTCCCAGGAAGGAGGGGACGGCGCCGAGCAAGCGTCCGGATGCATGGTTCGTGGAAGAGGGAGTTGAGACTCTTCTCGCGGCCATGCTCGAGAATGGGGCGGATCGCCGTGCGGTCACCGTCAAGGCTGCCGGAGGAGCCCACCCCATGGAGATGAAGGGCAGAGCTGTCGGTGCGGAAAACGTGCGCGCCCTTGGAAGTGTACTTGCCCGCCTACGATTCGACCTGGTGGCTTCCGACTTCGGAGGCGTTGACCCGAGAACCCTGATCCACGACACAGGCAGCGGCCGTACGTCGGTGGTCGTCTTGGGAGAGGAGCAACCCCTATGACCCTGCAACCCCACAGGAAGGTTCGAGTTCTCGTCGTTGACGATTCCGCGTTGGTTCGAAAGGTCCTTTGTCAGCACTTGGACGAGGACCCGGGCATCGAGGTTGTCGGGGCAGCTCCCGATCCCTATGTGGCCCGTGACATGATCGTGGAACTCGAGCCGGATGTCCTGACGTTGGATATCGAGATGCCCCGCATGGACGGGATCACGTTTCTCAAGAAACTCATGGCGCTGCGGCCCATGCCGGTCATCGTCGTCTCCTCGGTCACGCCCGAGGGGAGTCAGAACGCCCTCGCGGCTCTGGCGGCCGGCGCCGTGGAGGTCGTTGCCAAGCCGGACGCCGCCTACAAGATGGGAACTGCCGTCGATGATCTCTGTGAGAAGGTGAGGATGGCCGCGACCGTCAGAGTTTCGGCCCTCAAACCCCAGATGCAGGGCGGGCAAATCCACGAGGCCGAGCCGGCTCCGCTCCGGTGTACGACGAACAAGGTCGTGGCCATAGGGAGCTCCACAGGG
>DRQF01000039.1 GCA_011369445.1 Planctomycetota bacterium
GCTGCCGGACGCTGCGACATCCCGCACCTCGAGGGCGCCGTTCTTCTTCAGGACGATGAGTTCGCTACGTCCGTCCCCGTCGAGGTCGTGCCAGGCCGTGGCGGAGATGCCGCCGGTGAGGGTGACTGTCTTGTCGGAGCGAAAGCCCTCCTGGCCTCGAGCCAGGGACGCCCCCAGGACAAGGACGGCCATCCAGATTCCCTGTCGCCCCCTCATCGCACGACTCTCACGAGGACCACGCGATCGTCTTCTTCGACCAGAAACCAGGCGCCGCCCCCTTTCGGCCTCGGACCGATGTGAAGGTTCGCGTCGTTGGCGATCTTCTGCCGGTGGAGCCGACGGCCGAGCTCGCGCTTGTCCTTGCCTTCGCGGCCCAAGGTGCGAATCTCCAAACGATTCCTCCGGGTCCGCAACAGGAGGTCGGCCTCGCCGTCGCCATTCAGGTCGGGCACGAATCTCAAGCCCAATCCCGACCCCACGCTGGAGAACCCCTCCAGCACAAAACCCACGGGGAAGCGGTAGGTGGCCTGCCTGTCGAAACGGCCGGAACGGTTGAGGAAGACGAGCACCTCGAGTTCTACTTCCTCTTTCGTCGCCGCGGCCAGCGCGCCCACGAGTTCCGGACGGAATGACGCCACGACCAAGTCGGGAAGCTCATCGCCATTCACGTCCACAAATTGGGGAAAGCGGACGAGCCCCCCCACCACCAGAAGTTGGTCCGGCCGACCGGCCTCCCCGAAGAGCGGCGAGGTCCCGGGCTTCTTCTTCTGGGTGTAGATGAGGATCTGGGTGCGGGGCTTCTTGGCACGCCGGTCGCCCGCGAAGATGACAGCGTCGCTGCGATGATCGCCGTCGAGATCGAGAAACCGGGTCGCGTAGGAAGGATCCAACCGTCGCGAACGATCCGCCAACACGGGCGCCTTCCAACGGAAACTCGGCTGTTCCCTGAAGCCCTTCGCCTGGGTCCACACGAGCACATCCGTGGGCGTACGCGCCATGAGGTCCACGGCCCCGTCGCCGTCGAAGTCGACGAGGGTGGGGCGGGGCGCCCTCTCCACCGTATCGACGAGCGGCGGCCGGTTCTTTCCCCCGAAAGGCAACCTCAACGTGAGGGAGACATCCGCGCGAGCCGGCCCCTCTTCGTCGTCTCCGGAAAGGCTGCGGGGCTTCAGCCTCAGGTCCTCGGGCAAGAGCAACGGGCCCCGAGCCTCGAAGGCGACCCCTCCCGAGGACGGCCTGCGCTGCAAGAAGATCGCATGCCCCTCGGAAACGGGCGCAATGAGGTCGGGAAGTCCGTCGCCGTTCAGGTCGCGCAGCCCTTCCTCGTAGAAGGTGGTTCTTCCGTTCCGCGGCAACTGCCAGAGGAAAGGCAGGTCGACCGCTTTCACGAAGCGCTCCTTCCCCGTCTTCGCCACCCGCCAGATGACAGCGCGGTGAGCGCTGAGGAGAAGAACCTCCTCGCCCGGGTCGGGATGGATGTCTCCTACCGCGAAGGTAGTGAGGTCGGCCGGGATGTCGAGGGAGGTGTCCGGCTCCGAGACGAAACGGCCGCCAGGTCGGCGCGCAAGGTGCACGTCGATGCGACGTTCCAGCCTCCGCTCTCCCCCCCGGGTGGCCAGAACGAGGTCGATGAGGCCGTCGCCGTTGACGTCGCCCCACCCCACCCCGCCCATGAGCGTATCGTCGGGAAGCAGGATCGTGTCCAACCGGACGGAGGGAGCGTTCTGCGCGCCCGCAATCACGCCCAGTCCCAGCCAGAAAAAGAGAAAAGCCGACCTCACGGTTGGGGCTCCTCCTGCACTTCCTCCAGCCGGTCCGCGTCGCCGCCGCCGAAATGGATGAACCACAACAGCGTCATCTCCCAGGCGGCCGAGGTCTCCTCGTAACCGAAAAGACCCAGCAAGACCTTGGTCTCGCTCCTTCCCCGCTTCTCCTCGTGAGAAAAGATCGGGAAGATCTCCACCTCCTCGATGGCCGTCTCGCGACGGGAAACGGGCGCCTTGACGGTGAGTTCCTCCGCTTCGCGCCGGAGCTTCAGCTGCAGCACCCCGTCTTCCGGCGCCTTGGCGATGGCTTCGAGAACGACGTTCGGATGATCCACCGGCTTCTCGTCGACCGCCGCGATGAGATCCTTGAACCTCACCTTCCCCCGCCAAGGACTGCGGGCGGACAACCCCACCACGACGGCTCCGCCGCCCGGAGACAATCCCGCCCGACGCGCCTCCACCTCGGTGGCCGTGCGCAAGACGACCCCCACCCGATCCTCTTCGCGGAAGCGTTCGGCCTCCGCCCGGTTCGCCGGATGGGCTCGGGGAGCCAGCACGAGTTCCGTGGTCATCTCTTCGTCGGCGCGGTCGAAGACGATCTCGATGGGCGTGCCCGGAGAGGTTTCGAGCTCCAGCCGCCGCCAGTGACTGGGGTAGGCGAGCTCCACGGTTTCGCCGCCTTCGGGCGTGGCCTCGAGAAGGATGTCGTCGATTTTCAGACCGGCAAAATCTCCAGGCGAGTTCTCGACGACGCGGGTCACCACCACGCCTTCGCCTCCGTCGACGAGATCGTCGAGGGACTCGGCGACCTCCTTCACGACGACGCCGCTGAAGCCGCCCGCGGGGAGCGACACGCGGATCGCCTCGTCGTCCGGTTCCTGGAAGAGAGCCACCGGCTCTTCCATGTCCGCCAAGGGGAGCGGTTCGTCGCGCAACTTTTCGCCGAGCCCCACGCAGGAGACGAACACCAACGGCACGAGAAAGGTCGAGATCAACCTGAGGGGACTCATCGGATGGAACTCCTCCGAAAGAGGATGAGAGAGAGGCCGAGGGCGACGACGAGCCAAAGCCACAGCGGCGATTCCGATGCGGTCAACGCCGCATTGCTGAGGCCCTGAGATACGTCGATGAAGTGCTGGACGTAGGAGGAATCCCCCAGGAGCGAGGGAAAGTGGTGGGTCGGCAGCCAGGATTCGTCCACAATCCCATGGAGAAATCCGCGGGCAAGGTCGAGCCCCAAAAGGAGCCCCAGCGCCCACCCGAATGCCCGGGTTCCCGTGGAAGCGACCACGCCGGCCAGGAAACCGAGGACGACCCAGGTGGCTAACGGAAGCAGAGGCGCCCACAGCGAGGCCTGAAACTCCGGCTTCAGCTCTGAGAAGGGGACGATGGTCATGAGGCCCCCGTCGGGAAGGATCTCCTCCACTCCCTTGAAGTCGAACCACCAGGCCGCTGCCCCGTAGGCCGCGGCGTGAATGAGAACCAGCAACGTGAAGGCGAGAAACAGGTGCGCCGCCAACTTGCCAACCACGATGTCCTCGCGGCGAAACGGTCTTTGTGCGAGGGCACGCAACGTCCCTCGCGACCGTTCGGCGGCGATGGACTGACTTGCTACGAGCACGGCCACGATGGCCAACGATGCTAAAGCGGTCTGAAGCCCGAAGCCCGCCGCCTCGAAGGCGTTCACCGCGGTGTGCGTGACCACCCCCTCCCCTTCGGTGAGCGCCTGGCGGTGGCGGTTCCACACACCGAGCAGCGCCAGGCCGGGGAGGAGGAGGGCGGCCGCCCAGATCTCTTTCCCCTTCAGCCACCGGTGGAGTTCGTAGCGGAACACGCGCCCCACCCGGGTGAAGACTGCGGGGGGCGGCGTCTCGGAGACGTCGTCCGCTTCGGCGGGAGGCGGGTCGTCGGCCACGACGCCCCGTTCTTCCAACTCCAGGTAGATCGCTTCCAAGGACGGGGTGCGGGGCGCGAAGGAGACCACGCCGGCGTCGGCGGTCACGAGGGCGGTCAAAAGGCCGGGGGCGTCCTTGGGGGCGAGGTCGAGAAGCAGGGCTTCGCCGTCCTCATCCGGACGGGGGGAGATGCCCTTCGCTTCGAGCACGCCGCGGGCGCGGGCGGCGTCCCCCACTTCGAGTCGCCAAGGCGGGTGGGCCCCGGCCAGCAGCTGTTTCGCGGACGCCGCGGCGAGCAGATTCCCCTTCTTGAGGATCGCCAACCTGTCGCAGAGCTCGGAGACCTCGTGGAGCTGATGGCTGGAGACGAGAACCCCCAGACCGTCCTCGCGGCAAAGCCCCTTCAACAGCCGCCGCAACTCGGCGAGGCCCTCCGGGTCGAGCCCGTTGCCCGGTTCGTCGAGCAACAGGTATCGAGGCTCGTCGACGAGCGCGAGCGCGATGCCCAACCGCTGCCGCATCCCTTGCGAAAACGCCTTGACCGGCTTTTCCCCCACGTGCCCGAGCCCCACGCGATCGAGGAGACGACCGGCCCGCTCACGGGCGTCCCGCGCGGGGGTGCCCGCGGCCCGGGCGAAGACGACGAGGTTGTCGAGGGCGCTCCAGGAGGGGTGGAAGCCCGGAACCTCGATGAGCCCCCCCAATCTGGCGAGAGCCGGGACGGGCTGCCGATGCAAGTCGTGTCCGTCGACGAGGATCGTCCCGGATGTGGGACGCATGAGACCCAAGGCCACGCGCATCGCCGTGGTCTTGCCAGCGCCGTTGTGACCGATGAATCCCAGGCATTGGCCGGGGTGCAGGGTCAGGTCGAGATCTGCCAGGGCGAGTTCACGGCCGTAGCGGTGACTCACTCCACGCCATTCGAGGGACATACACCACCCCTTCGGCCGCTTTCATCCACACGGTCTCATCGTAACAAGACGGACTCAGTCCCGATGAGGCAGGCGACTCAGCGCATCCTCGGCCAGACGGCGGGCCGCCATCTCCGCGTTGGCGGAGGCGGCGCTCTCGCCCCAAGGCCCGGGAATGGGGATCTGTCGATCGCGACACGTGTAGTGCCAAAGCTCCCGCCTCCCGTCCGGAGTGAGCAGGCGGAAATCCACTCCCGCATAGATGACGCCGCGAGGACTGAGCAAGCTCGTATCCCACTGGCGCATCTTGATCTCGAAGATCGCATCCGTGTCCAAGGCCTCGCGCCCGACGGAGGACAAGGTGTCGTCGGTCC
>DRQF01000040.1 GCA_011369445.1 Planctomycetota bacterium
CCCTGGTGATGACGGGGGAGGTCTACTACCCGAATGTCGTCCAGGTGGACCTGCGGCTCTATCGCCAGGACCTGGGGTCGCCTGTGATGGATATAGACGGTCGTCTCATCGGAATGGTGGTGCAGCATAGGCTGCGGCGCAGCGAGAACGCATGGAGCCGAGAGCCCTTCGGCGCCTTCCTCTTGCCGCCTTCGGTCCTCATGGAAAGCTATCGGCTCCTGCGCGAGGGTCACGGTCGAGGCGAGCGCCCGGTGGGTTTTCTGGGCGTGGGCCTGGAGGACCTCACCGTTTTCGAGAAACAACGCCTGGGTGTTCAGCAGGGCGTGGCCGTCGCTCTGGCGGATCGCCGTTTCCCGGCCTATCGCGCGGGCATTCGATCCCGTGACGTCATCCTCGAGATCGACGGCAAGGCCGTGGGGTCGCGGGGCCAAGCGATCCAGGTCATCACGGGCCTTCACCGGGGCGAGCACGTCCCCATCGTCGTCAAGCGACGGGGCCGTCGCGTCACTTTCGACGTGGAAATCGCCGACCGCAAGGACATCTGACGCTCCTTCGGTCCTCTCCAGCGGTTCAGAGCCACCGGGTCTCGTGTTAGCTTCGTCCTCCCATGTCACCGGAGGACGTCATGAAGACCGCCAAGGAGATCCGCGCCACCTTTCTCGACTTCTTCGCCGAGCGAGGGCACCGCATCGTGCCCTCGTCGCCGGTGGTGCCGCAGAACGATCCCACCTTGCTGTTCATCAACGCGGGCATGAACCAGTTCAAGGACGTTTTTCTGGGAACGGGGTCCCGGGACTACACCCGGGCCGCCGACACGCAAAAATGCATCCGCGTCTCCGGCAAGCACAACGACTTGGAAGAGGTCGGTGTCGATGGCTACCACCACACCTTCTTCGAGATGCTGGGGAATTGGTCGTTCGGTGACTACTTCAAGGAAGACGCCATCCGTTGGGCGTGGGAACTTCTCGTCGATGTTTACGGCTTGGACCCCGATCGGCTGTGGGTGACCGTCTTTGGCGGCGACGAGAAGGACGGTCTCGAGGCGGACGAGGAGGCAGAGGAACTCTGGCCCAAGGTGACGGGCATCGCCCCCGAGCGCGTCTTGCGTTTCGGCAAGAAGGACAACTTCTGGGAGATGGGGGAGACCGGCCCTTGCGGGCCCTGCACCGAGATCCACTACGACCGGGGACCCGAATTGGGAGAGTGCCCCACCCCCGGCGATCCGTCCACCGCTGTCAACGCGGACACCGAACGGGTCATCGAGATCTGGAATCTCGTCTTCATCCAGTTCAATCGCAACCCCGACGGGTCGTTGAGTCCTCTTCCCGCCCGCCACGTGGACACGGGCATGGGTTTCGAGCGACTCGTTTCTGTGATGCAGGGCGCCCGGTCGAACTACGACACGGACCTTTTTCAACCCATCATCCAAAGACTGAGTACGATGGCGGGCGTCCCTTACGAGGCTTCGGACTCCGCCTCCGACGTCGCCTGCCGCGTGGTCGCCGACCACGTCCGCACCCTTTCCATCGCCTTCGCGGACGGGGTTCTCCCGGGCAACGAGGGGCGCGGATACGTCTTGCGTCGCATCCTCAGACGCGCCGCCCGCTTCGGGCGCCAGTCCCTGGGGCTCGATCGCCCCTTCATTCACGCCTTGGTGCCCGAAGTCGTCGGCATCCTGGGCGAGACCTTCCCCGAGGTCGCCGCCCAAGAAAAGCACATCCGCAGCCTGATCGAAGCGGAGGAGAAGGCGTTTCAGAAGACCCTCGACCGGGGCTTGCAGCTCTATGCCAAGCTCGCGGCGGACGTGAAGGCGGCCGGCGCCACCACCTTGGACGGCGAAGCCGCTTTCGACCTCTACGCCACCTACGGGTTCCCTCGCGATCTGGTGGAACTCATGGCGCGGGAAGACGGTTTGACCGTGGAGTCGAAGGGCTGGGACGCCGCGGAGGCCCGTCATCGCGAGGCTTCGAAGAGCGAGGGCACGTTCGGCTTCGCGTTCGATCTGAGAGCGATCGAGGGTTTGCCGGCAACGCAGATGCTCTGCTACCGCGAGGGGCAGGCGGGGACGGGCGACGGCGTGTCGACCGAAGCCAAGGTGCTGGCGCTCATCGACGAGCGGTTCTTGGTCCTCGACAAGAGCCCCTTCTATGCCGAGTCCGGCGGCCAGGTCGGCGACGCCGGGGTGATCGAATCCGAGGGCGAAGGCTGCGCCCGTTTCGAGGTCGAGGACACCCAGCGTTACGGGGACATCTTGGTCCATGTGGGGAAGGTGGTCTCGGGAAGCGCCTCCGACTTGGAAGGCCGCACCGTTCACGCCCGGGTCGATCTTGCCCGCAGGCGCGCGATCATGCGCAATCACACGGGGACCCACCTTCTCCACAAAGCCCTGAGGGATGTGTTGGGCGACCACGTGCAACAGCAGGGCTCCTTGGTGGCCCCCGACCGTTTGCGTTTCGACTTCACGCACCCCAAGGCGATGACCCAAGAAGAGATCGAGGCCGTCGAGGCGAAGGTGAACGACGTCATCGAGGAGAACATCGCCGTCGTCACCACGGTGGAGGATCTCGATGCCGCACGCGCGCGCGGCGTCACGGCGCTTTTCGGCGAGAAGTACGACGAGAAGGTGCGAGTCGTGGACGTGCCGGGCTTCTCAACCGAGCTTTGCGGCGGCACCCACTGCGGCGCGACCGGCGAAATCGGATTGCTCCTCGTCTCCTCCGAAGGCGCCGTGCAAGCTGGCGTGCGTCGCATCGAAGCGGTGACCGGCGCCGAGGCGGTGCGACGGGTGCAGGAACAAAGGCGCCTGTTGCGGCAGGCGGCGACGGCCTTGAAGACCAAGCCGGGGGAATTGCCGGAACGGGTGGCGGCTCTTCGAAAGAAGGTGAAGATCCTCGAGAAGGGCGGGAGCGGAGGCGGCATCGACCGGGGCGGCCAGGTGAAGGCGTTGCTGTCCCAGGCCGAGGAGGTGGAAGGTGCTCGCGTGGTGACGGCGCGCCTGGACGCCGGCCCCAAGGACTTGGCGGCCGTGGCGGACCTTTTGCGCAACCAGCATGCTCCGGTGTGCGGGCTTCTGGCTGGAGAGGCGGGCGGCAAGGTGATGTTGTGCGCGTTTGCGTCCAAGGACCTCGTAGGGCGGGGCGTCCACGCCGGCCGCGTGATCAAGGAGGCGGCGGCTCTCCTGGGCGGCGGCGGCGGCGGCCGCCCCGACTTCGCTCAGGCCGGCGGGAAGAACGCTGCCAAGATCGACGACGCCCTCGCCCTCGCCGGCGACCTTTTCCAGGCGTCCCTGAACGCACGCAAGGATTAGCCTGGACCGGCGGCTTCAGCCGCCAGGGATTGCTAAGGCGTGGTGGAGTCAGGTGAAGGCTAAAGCCTCCAGTCCCACGTTCGTCGCGTCGTCCTTTCCTCTGGATTGACGACGTCCTCCTCGTCCTGCTCTGCGTCGGAGGGAGGAAGCGAACGAGGACGTCCACATTCCATGAGAGGTGCGGCTTCAGTCGCCATCGTCCTCTCCTGGTGAGGATGTGGCGCCCTTCCCGGCACGCGCGTGCCACCTTCCTCATCCTGCGTTCTCAAGTTTTCCGAGTTTTCTTGTTGACATGGCCTTGCCTGCCGGTGTAAACCATCCATCAAGGCGTCTGTCGGTCTTCCCTGCCAGGTCGAACGACGGAAAAGCAGTTCTCGACTTGATCGAGAGGAAAGGTTCTTTCATGACTTATCGGCTCTCGGCTCTCGGCTCTCGGCTCTCGGCTCTCGAGCC
>DRQF01000041.1 GCA_011369445.1 Planctomycetota bacterium
AGGCGTTCGGCCAAGGTCATCGTCTTGGATTGGACAACCTTCTTCTCGTAGGTCAAGAACCAGAAGAGAAGAGCTGTTCCCAGGAGAAGAGCCGCGTAGATGCGAGGCATCGTCCGCCACCCCTCGAGATTCTCGCCCCCATGGGTGAGGCTTTTCAGGAGCATCGGAGCGAAGATGCTGGTGAGCGCGGCTCCAGCATTGCCTGCGCCGAAGACCCCCAAGGCGGTCCCCTGGTATTGGGGCGGGAACCACACCGACGTATAGGCGATTCCCACCGCAAAGGAGGCTCCTGAGACGCCGAACCCGAGGCCGGCCAGCAGGAATCCGGAGTAGGAGTCCGCGTAGCTCACCATGAACATGAAGAACGCGGCCAGCAACATCAAAGCGGCGTAGACTTTTCGCCCGCCGTACTTGTCCGTGAGAACGCCGACGGGCAAACGCGTGATGGACCCGGTCAGGACCGGGATGCCGATGAGCCAGCCGAGCTGCGCCTTGTCCCACTGGTAGACGCCGTTGTCCACCAGGAAGGTGATCAACACGCCGTTCATCATCCACGCGGCAAAGCAAACCGTGAAGGCGAATGTGTTGAGGATGAGAACTCGCAGAGCTCTCTGCTTGTCTTGCATCATCCGACGCTCTCCTTGGGCAGGACCGAGGATCCCAGTCGACTCAGGACACGCGGCGTTTTGATCTATCCCAGTTCCAACGAACGACCTGGGTCTTTCGCCAGAGATAGGGGTTCGGCACGACGAGAATGTGGACGAGCCGAGTGAATGGGAAGAAGGCGATCAGCGTGAATGCGCTGACGATGTGAAGCTTGATGGCCCACGGCAGTGGCTGCACGTAGGCGATCTGCGGATCCATTTTGAGCAGCGACCACAGGTAGGGTGCGGCGTTGGACGCGAACCACGAACTCCCCCAACGGTGTCCGATGGCGACCCAAACTCCGGTCGCGATCTGAAAGAGCAGGATGCCGTAGAGGATCCAGTCCGCCGCCGTCGTCACACGCCGGACGCGGTCATCGAAGTAGCGCCGTAGCATCGTGTTCACGAACCCGATCAGCGTGAGAATCCCGAAGATGAGCGCGGTCACTTCCAGGATGTACAAGCGGATGGGCGAGGAATTCCAGGCGAGGATGGTCCCAGGGATGAGGAAGGCCACGAAGTGCCCGAAAAGCACGGTCAGTATTCCGTAGTGGAACGGCACCATGCCCCAGAAGTGGTGCTTGTTCTCCAGAAACTGAGACGAGAGACTCGAGTAGGTGAAGGTCTGTCGTCGGTAGCGCTGGATCGTCACCAACAAGAAGATGACGAACGCCAGGTATGGAAGCACCACGAACAGCAGGACGTGCAGATCTTCCAAGGAGATGATCTGTTCAGACATGATCTTGCTCCTTCGCCGCTCCGGCCAGGTCGAAGAGCTCTTCGATGAGCCCCTGGCTGGCCTCCAGCAGTCCCCGATAAGGGTTCGTTTCTTCCTTGAACCCCTGAATCATCTTCGCCATCGCCGGCAGCACCCGGCTCGACGCGAAACTCCTACCCTCATCACCATCCATGTGCGCCAGAAGCGCGAGAGCATTGGCCATGTGGTCGGGCAACTCCTCGGTCTCCTCGACGCCGAGTTCCCGCATGCGCGCCCGCAACTCCACCATGAGGCCGCCACGGTCGTAGGACTCCCCGAAGAGATGCCAGCCCATCTCGAGGCAGCAGACGGGGTCCAGGTCGAACGTACGGGTGTAGAGTTCCTCCCGTTCGTCTTGGCCCAACAAGCTCATCACGTCCACGAAATGGATGAAGGCTCGGCCGATGGCGTCGCCTCGGCTCTCCCCCAACTCCCTCAAAGACTCGAGGTCCGCCTCGAAGTTCGGCTTGGGATAGCTCAGGAACGCCTGGAGGACTTCCAGGTCGGATCGCCGCGTCTTCGTCATAGTCCCCTCCTCGGTCCGGTCCGGAACCCGAAGCCCGCGGACTGCTTGTATTCCAAGGGGTCTTCCAACATCTCGATCGCCTCTTCTCGGTGGCTCGGAGGAATGACGAATCGATCATCGAATGTGCAAAGGGCCGTCATGCGATAGATCTCGTCGGCCTCCTCGGGCGTCGTGTCCGCGGCCGTGAGCGCCTTTTCAGCCTCTTCCTTGGTGATGTCGCCGACGGTCACGGCGCGGCGCCAGAGCCGAACGGCCATCTGCTTTTTGAGCGCGTATCGCAGATAGCTCTCGTTGCCGGCCCCGAAGATCTTGGCGAGGTAGCTGATCGGCGCCCGCGCCTTCTCGATGTCGCCGAAGAGTTCGTCGATGTCGTTCATGAGCCCGCCCTCTTCCTGGGAGGACATCACGGGAAGGAGCGGCGGCACGTAGAACAGCATGGGCAACGTGCGGTATTCGATGTGGGGCGGAAGAGCGATCCCCCAGTTCTTGACGAACTTATACACGGGGGAGGCTTGCGCCGATTCGATCACGGAGTCGTGAACCCCGTTCTTTCTCGCCTCCGCGATGACTTCGGGGTCGTTGGGATCGAGAATGAGATCGCGGTGAGCTCCGATGAGCTCCTTGTCGTCCATGGACGCCACGGTCTCGATACGGTCGGCGTCATAGAGGAGCACGCCGAGGTAGCGAATGCGGCCGACGCACGAGTGGAAGCACGCGGGCGCCTGCCCGGTCTCCAGCCTGGGAAAGCAGAGAATGCACTTCTCGGACTTACCGGTTTGCCAGTTGTAATAAGTCTTCTTGTAGGGGCAGGCGGCTACGCAAGCGCGCCAAGCGCGGCACCGGTTCTGATCGATGAGGACGATCCCGTCTTCTCCGCGCTTGTAGAGCGCGCCGGAGGGACAGGCCGCGACACAGGCCGGATTGAGGCAGTGGTTGCAGATCCTGGGGAAGTAGAACATCACCATCCGCTCGATCGCGAACAGTTGAGACTTCTGCTCGTCCGAGAGATGGGCGAAGTTCGGGTCGTTCTTGGCGTAGACGGGAGACCCGGAGAGGTCGTCGTCCCAGTTCGGCCCGGCTTCGATGTCCATCGGGTTCCCGGTGATCATCGAGATGGGCCGAGCCGTGGGCTGATCGGTCCCTTCCGGCGCGTTGAACAACTCGCCGTAGTCGTAGGTCCACGGCTCGTAGTAGTCGTCCAGACTCGGCATCGACGGATTGTGGAAGATGTTCGCGACGGTCCCCCGCTTGTCGGTGGAGCGCAGCTCGAGCTTTCCGTTTTCCACCTTCCATCCACCGCGGTAGGAGTCCTGATCCTCCCACTTCGTGGGGAAACCGGTGCCCGGCTTCGTCTCCACGTTGTTCCACCACATGTACTCGGCGCCCTTGCGGTCCGTCCAGATGTTCTTGCAGGCGATGGAACACGTGTGGCATCCGATGCACTTGTCGAGGTGAAACACCATCGAGATTTGTGCGCGCACGTCCATGCGATGTCTCCTTGGCGAGCGCCTCTACCAGACCAGGCGCGAGAGTTTCCGAACGAAGATGTGGGTGTCACGGTTGCAGCCCGTGGGTCCCCAGTAGTTGAAGTGGTAAGTGAACTGGCCATAGCCGCCGACCATGAGGTTCGGCTTCAGACGCACGCGCGTGAGGCTGTTGTGGCCTCCCCCACGCCTCATGCCCCGAAGAGGTGACTTCGGCACGCCGTAGGTGCGCTCGGGCGAGTGATAGATGATGCAGATCCCCTTCGGGATGCGGCAGCTCACGTTGGCCCGCGTCACGACGACTCCGTGATCGTTGTAGACTTCGACCCAGTCGTTGTCCTGGATGTCCAGCTTGAGGGCGTCCTCCTCGTTGATCCAGAACGGCTCGCAGCCGCGCGACAAAGTCGTCATGCGAGCGTTGTCCCCGTAGGTGGAGTGGATGTGCCACTTCCCGTGGGGCGTGAGGTAGTTGAGCATCAGAATGTCGCCATCCGTCTCACTCACCTGCAGGTCCCCATATTCCTGAGCCGTCGGCTTGGGCTTGTACGTCGGCAGGTGTTCCCCGAACTGGATGTAGGCCTCGTGATCCAGATAGAGGTGCTGGCGACCCGTGAGTGTCCTCCACGGAACGAGGCGCTCGACGTTGTACGTGAACGGCGAATACGTACGCCCATGGTCCACCAGGCCGGACCACATGGGGCTGTTGAGGAGACGACGGGGCTGGGCTTGCAGGTCCTTGTAGGTGTAGCGGACACCTCGTGTCTTCTCGGCCAAGTCCGCCAGTTTGAGACCGACCTTCTCCTCCATGCCCTTGTAGGAGCGATAGGCCAACTCCCCGTTGCTCACCGTGGCGAGGTGAAGGATGGCGTCGCAGACGTGCTCCGCATCGTAGAGCGAAGGGTAGACCTCACCCTTCACCTTCCGCGTGGGATGCGTCACCTTCATGGCCTCGTAGACGTCCTCCGTGGGGTAGGACGTGCCGTGGGCTCCGAGCGTCTTGCCTGCGTTGGGTCCGAGTGCGCAGTAGCGGTCGTAGACCTGGGTGAAGTCACGCTCGACGATCTTGATATTCGGCATCGTCTTGCCGGGAATCGCCTCGATCTCGCCCGTGATCCAGTCTTTCATCTCGGGCTGCGCCACCTCGGCGGGGCTGTCGTGAAGCAGGGGAGCCGTGACGATGTCGGTCACGGGTTCGGGAAGATGACGCTCCGCCAACTCCGAGAACTTCTTTGCGATGGCCCGGAAGATGTCCCAGTCGCTCTTGGATTCCCAGCACGGAGGAACCGCCTTCGAGAGCGGATGGATGTAGCTGTGCATGTCGGTGGAGTTGAGGTCCGCCTTCTCGTACCAGGTCGCCGCCGGAAGGACGATGTCGGAGTAGAGGGCAGAGGTGTCCATGCGGAAGTTGAGATCGACGACGAGGTCGAGCTTCCCTTCCGGGGCCACCTTCCTCCAGTCCACCTCGTGAACGTGATTCTCCGCCGCTTCGCGAGCGATCGCGTTCGTATGCGTCCCGAGGTAGTGCTTCAAGAAGTACTCGTGGCCCTTCGCACTCGACATGAGGGCGTTGCCGCGCCACATGAAGAAAATGCGGGGCCAGCAGTCCTCGCTGTCGGGGTTCTCGACAGCGAATCGGATCTCCCGCGATTTGAGCCCCTTGACCACCCAGTCGGTGATCTCCTGGTCCGTCTTGCAGCCCGCCTTCTTGGCCTCCTCCGCCAGAGCGAGAGGGCTCTTCTCGAACTGGGGGTAGAAGGGCAACCAGCCGTTTCGCACGGCGCGCACCTGGACGTCCATCGTGTGGTCGTGGACGAGAGTCCCCTCGGGCTGATCCTTCGGAACCACATGGTAGTCGAGGTAGCTCTTCTCGTAGCGCCATTGATCCGTGTGAACGTAGTGCCAGCTGGGGGCGTTCTGAAGCCTCGGGGGCGCGGTCCAGTCCTTGCCCAGAGCGATGGCGCCCCAGGATTCGGCGGGCGCGAGTTTCTCCTGGCCGACATAGTGGGCCAACCCGCCGCCGTTCTTGCCCACGCAGCCGCAGAAAATGAGAGCGTGGATCGCGGCCCGATACATGAGATTGGCGTGGTACCAGTGATTGATGCCGGCACCGATGATGACCGTGCACGCGCCGTTGCTCTTGTCGGCCGTCACCCCCCACTCGCGGGCGAACTTGATGAGGTTCTTGGCGTCGACACCGGTATAGCGTTCGGACCATGCGGGGGTATAGGGCTTGTCCGCGTCCTCGTAGCTTTCGGGGTAGCTTCCTCCGAGGCCGCGGGGCACGCCATACTGAGCCATCAGAACGTCATAGACCGTCGTGACCTTGACGGGGCCGTCCTTCGTCTCCACGACGCGATAGGGCACCTCCCGTTCGGTCACGGTGCCGGCGCCGAAGTCGTCCAGTGAGATCATCGCAACGCCGTCGTTGCTCTTCAGAAACGTCAAAGCCGGCGTGATGGTCGCGTTGTCGGTCGAATCGGTGAGGGTCAGATTCCAGGTGCCTGGCGTCGAGTCCCAGCGATCGCCAACGCAGCCTTTGGGCAGACGAAGGCGGCCGTCCTTTTCGTCCCATACCGGGAACTTGAAGCGCCCCTTCTCGACGCCGTCATACTGGGCGATCTCTTCTGCATGAAGCATCCGACCGGGCCGAAGCCCACTTTCCGCTTCCTCGAGCTTCAGCAGGAAGCAGGAGTCCGTGTAGCGTTTTTGGTACTCGAGGAAGGCCTCCGTGGGATTCTCGTGGTGGAATTCCTTCAGGAGAACATGGTTGACCGCCATCCAGAAGGCGCCGTCCTGACCGGCGTTCACGGCAAACCATTCGTCCGCATACTTCGCCACCTGGCTGAAATCCGGTGAGAAGACGACCATCTTCGAGCCGTTGTGCCGCGCCTCGGCCGCGAAATGGCAGTCGGGCGTCCGCGTCATGTTCAGGTTGGAACCCATGACCGCCAGCATCTTCGCGTGATACCAGTCCGCGGATTCGTTGACGTCGGTCTGCTCGCCCCACACCTCGGGCGATGCGTTGGGGAGGTCGCAGTACCAGTCGTAGAAGGAAAGGGACATCCCCCCCATGAGCTGCAGGAAGCGGGCACCGGAGGCATAGCTCACCATGGACATGGCGGGGATCGGCGAGAACCCCGCCACGCGATCGGGGCCTTTGGTCCGGGTCGTGTCGATGCAGGCCGCCGCCATGATCTCGAGGACCGTGTCCCAGTCCGTCCGCCGGAAGCCGCCCTTGCCGCGGGCCCTCTGCCAGCGCTTCCTCTTGGCGTCGTCCTTGACGAGGGAGTGCCAAGCCTCCACGGGGTCCGCGTATTCGCTCTTGGCCTCTCTCCACAGATCGAGGAGGGCGCCGCGGATGTAGGGGTACTTCACCCGTAGGGGGCTGTAGAGATACCAGGAGTAGGAGATGCCTCTCTGACAACCTCGAGGCTCATAGGGAGGGATCTCCGGGTCGATCTGGGGGTAGTCCAACCCCTGCATCTCCCAGGTGACGATCCCTTCCTTGACGTGAATGTCCCAGGTGCAGCTCCCGGTGCAATTGACGCCGTGGGTGCTGCGTACGACGCGGTCGTACTGGTGACGGTTGCGGTAGAATTCCTCCCAGGCCCGCGTCGAAGGCGCGACTTCGTCTTGGATCCAGTGGGATGCGTCCTTCTTGCCGTTGTTTGTCATCGTTGCCCTCTCACCAGGCGGGCGCGCACTCCCGTGAAACGCCGCCGCCAGAAGTAATCGAAGAGGAAGAGCAGGGCGGTCGCCCCTACGACTCCCAGCAACACGAAATTGATATTGGATCCGGTCGTGGCCGGAGTTCCTTCCTTGGATTCGGTCTCCAGGAAGGCAAGGAGGGGGAGAATCTCGTCCGGATCGATTGGATGTTTCTTGAAGACCGGCGCCATGGTCTCCGTGGACGGAGAAGCCAACCATGCCCCCAAGACCTTCCGTCCCTCGAGACGGGCGTAGGCGTCGGTCAGGTCAGGCCCGAGCTCTCCGCCACCGAGTCCGCCGACGCCATTGACGGTGTGGCAACTCAAGCACGGGGGACCGCCGCCTTTGAGACGCCGCGTGCCGAGGAAGAGTTCCCGGCCGATGGTCCGGTCTTCCTCCGTGAACGGTCGGTCCGACAAGGAGAGCCCCGCGAACCGCGACTTCTCCAGCTTGGATTCGGCGGCAATCAGATCCAGGATCTTGGCGGCACGCTTCTTGGTTATGCCGACGACCTTGGGCATGACGACGCCTCGCGCCTCTCGTAGGAGCTTTTGCGCCTCCGGGTCGCCGCTGGCGATCATCGCCTGGGGATCCTGGATGAAGCGAATGAGCCAGGCCCGATCCCGTCGCTTTTCCACGTTCTTGAGATCGGGACCCGTGAGGCGGCCGCCGCCGATGGTGTGGCAACTCGTGCAGTTCTGTTTGAAAAACTCGTCCGTGTCCTGCTGGGCGGTCAGCGTGACCGTCGCCATGCACAGGACTCCCAGACAAACCAAGCGACTCAAACGATGCGGCGTCATGTTCAATCCCCCTTCGGACCTCGGGGCCGAGAGGAGACCAGCACGCACCGTGCCCATGAAGACGCCAAGAGAGAGAAATCACAAATTGCTTCGCTGCTTTGACTTACGACACATCTACCAGGATGCGACCGAGGCGGCCGCCCCCCTGCCTGCCTACGCCCGTATCCGCCTTGCCGACCGATCTGCCCGAAATCCAAGCCTGGCTTCGACTTCGACGCTGCCTACATCCGGATGCACCCCTGCTCGGACGGCGGCACGCACGGGCCGTGGCAGTCCTCCCCGCTTCGCGAACTTCGTGGCCTTCGCGGTGAATCCTTTCCCCTCGCCGGTGGCACGGGGCCACGAGCCTGGGAGGGGAGGCTTTAGCCTTCACGTGACGCCTCGAGGCGAGGGGGAACCCACCCGGCCTTCGCGGGACGGGGACGCCCCGACTCCACCAAGAACCTCTCACGGAGACACGGAAAGCAGGACGAGGAGAACCTCGTCAATCCAGGAGAAGAGGCGCCGCAGCTCCAGGCGAGGCGCCCCCTCGCGGCCACGCGCGTGCCGCGAGGAGACGACGTCACTGCACGCGGACACGAAGGGCGTTGGTGGCGGCCACCGTGCCTTGAGCGTCCTCGACGATGAGGCCCTGCAGGCCGAAGGTCACCGGGAAGGGCAGGCCCAAGAGGGGGCCGGATGTCCACGGTGCGCCCCCGGGCGCCGTGAAGGCGGGCTGGCAAGCCAGCCCCGTCACCGATGACGCCAACGTGAACACCAAGGGCTGGAACGTAGGGAACAGATCGCAGGGCGGCACCACCATGGCCGGCAGCCCGAAGGGCAAGCTCGTCACACTGGCGTAGCTGGGCGCCCCCAGCAAACCGTAGAGGACGAAGTCCGCCCCGCCCGGATGTCCCGGCGGCAGGGCCACATCGAACTGGATGGGTTGATTGAGGGCAAGGTCCACCCTTCGCAAGGTCCCGCCGCTCGAACCATTCACACTCAAGACATCCGTGGCACTCCCCGTCGCGGCCAACCCCACCGTGCCCGCCGCCGCCGGATCGAGAACGAAGTCGCCGCATTCGTCGTAGCCCACATCCACGCCCCCGAAGAGAGGCCGGGGATCCCCCTCGAAGTCGTCCACCACGGCATTCGTCCCCGTCAACGTCAACCCCGCGTCCACGCAGGGCGAATCCGGACGGATGCGGTAGTCCCCATTC
>DRQF01000042.1 GCA_011369445.1 Planctomycetota bacterium
CAGGACAAGAAAACCGCCAAGAAGAAGGGCAGTGCCGCCGGGCTCATCATCCCGGGAAAGGCCAAGGCCGGTCCGCGGGACGAGGCCAAAAGCCCCCTCGCCAAGCGCCTGGACGAGATTCTGAGCGCCTGGAGGAAGAGGCAGGACGATTTCTTCGACCGCTACCGCAAGGCGTCGGAGAAAGAACGCGAGGCGCTCATGAAGGAGCTCCCCAAGCCCACGAAGACGGCGGAGGTCCTGATGGCGCTGGCGAAGGAGCACCCCAAGAGCGAGGAAGCCGCGAAGGCTCTCTTCTGGGTCGCCAGCAACATGAGGCAGGAGGACCCGACAATGTCCTCCGAGGCCATGGATGCTCTTTTTCGGGACCACAAGCAGAGTCCCGTCATGGCCCGGGTGGCCAGCATGCTCTCCCGTTCTGACCGTCCCGAGGACTGCAAACGGTTGGAACAGCTTCGCAAGGATGCGACAGACCCGAAAGCCCGCGCCAAGATCACCTACTACCTGGCTTCGGCGTGCAAGAACTCCGGAGACCTGGAGAGCGCGCGTAAGTACTTCCAGGAATGCACGTCCTGTGACGACGTTGTCCTCTATCGCGACGTCACGGTCGGCGCGAAGGCCGAGAAGGAGTTGTTCGACCTCGATCACCTCCAGATTGGCATGGTCGCCCCCGAGATCCAGGGCGAGGATGAGGACGGGGTCGCATTCAAGCTATCCGATTATCGGGGGAAGGTCGTTTTGCTCGACTTCTGGGGACATTGGTGAGGGCCTTGCCGGGCCATGTTCCCGCACGAGCGGTCGCTCGTGAAGCAGTACAAGGACAAACCCTTCGCCATCGTGGGTGTGAACACCGATAAGGATCGCGCCGCCCTGAGCCAGATGAATGCCAAGGCCGGCATCACCTGGAGGAGTTTTTGGAACGGGGAGAAGGGGACCGGAGGGCCCATCTCCCAGGCGTGGAACGTCGCCGGGTATCCCACCATGTTCCTGCTCGATCACAACGGTGTCATCTTGAACCGCTGGCTGGGCAGCCCCGGCAATGACGTCCTCGACGCGGCGATCGAGAAGGCGGTCAAGGTTGCGGAGCAGGATCAGGCGCGCGCGCCTCGTCAAAAGCAATCCTCCGTCGACGACATCATCGCTCAGTACGACTCAAAGATGAAGCGATTCGGCGAGCTTTACGAGAAGGCCGAGACGGACGAGGAGAAGGCGAAGCTCTTCAAGGAGTCCTATCCTGAGCCGGCGACCTACATCGATGACCTGTGGGCGGCGGTCCGCCGCGCCGAGGGTACGGAGGAAGCCGCCAGGGGCTTGGCCTGGATCCTGTCCAACAGTCGTGATGCGGAGGACAAGGCGAAGGCGATGGACGTGTTGATGGCGAGACATTCCGATTCGCCATCCCTCGGGAAGGTCTGTTCCTGGCTCGTATGGGACCACAGCGAGGCCGCGGCCAAGTTTCTGGACACCTTGGCGACGAAGAGCCCGCATCGTGAGGTGAGGGGGGCCGCGTTGCTGGCCAAGGCCGCGAAGATGCGGAGAGACGGCGCGGCGTCGAAGGATGCCCTGGCACTCCTGCGCACTCTCGCGAAGGACTACGCCGACGTGCCCCATCCCTGGGCCAAGGAGATCGAGTCCTACACGACGATTGGGGCCGCGGCCGAAAGAGAGATCTTTGAACTCGAGAATCTCGTCGTGGGGAAGCCGGCGCCCGACATCGTGGGCAAGGATCTCGACGGAGTGGAGTTCAAGCTTTCCGACTATCGAGGCAAGGTCGTCATGTTGGATTTCTGGGGCGATTGGTGAGGGCCTTGCCGGGGTATGTACCCCCACGAGCGGTCGCTCGTGAAGACCTACAAGGATCGTCCTTTCGCTCTCATCGGCGTCAACAGCGACGATGATCTGGTGAAGCTGAAGAAGCGCATGAAGGAGGAGAACATCACTTGGCGCAGTTTCTGGAACGGCAAGAAGGGAACGAGTGGTCCCATCTCGACAGCCTGGAACGTCAAGGGCTGGCCCACGATTTACGTGATCGATGCGAAGGGCATCATCCGCTACAAGAACGTTCGAGGTGACCGCCTCGAGAAAGCCATCGAGACCCTCGTGAAGGAGGCCGAGGCGGCCCAGTGAGATCCGCATCCCGCGCCACCCGGGGCGCCCTCGCCCCGGGGTGGCGGCGGTCCTCCCCAGGCCCTATCCTGACGGGGCCATGAAACCCTACCTGGAACTTCTGAGAGCCCTTCGATCCCGCGGCACGCCCAAGGAGGACCGCACGGGTGTGGGGACGCTCAGCCTCTTCGGCCACCAGATGCGTTTCGATCTCGCGGAGGGTTTCCCTCTCGTCACCACCAAGAAGCTCCATCTTCGCTCCATCATCCACGAGTTGCTCTGGTTCCTGAAGGGCGAGACCAACATCGGGTATCTGAAGGAGAACAAGGTGTCCATCTGGGACGCCTGGGCGGATGAAAATGGCGATCTCGGCCCTATCTATGGCCACCAGTGGCGCTCTTGGGCCACCGCCGACGGCGGGACCGTGGACCAGATCCAAAACGTCATCGAGGAGATCCGCAAGAACCCGGATTCTCGTCGTCTCGTCGTTTCCGCCTGGAATGTGGGGGACCTGCCCCGCATGGCGCTTTCCCCGTGCCACTGTCTCTTCCAGTTCTACGTGGCCGAGGGACGTCTCTCCTGTCAACTCTATCAGCGCAGTGCCGATGTCTTTTTGGGCGTGCCGTTCAATATCGCGTCCTATGCTCTGTTGACTCACATGATCGCTCAGGTGACGGGCCTCGAGGTCGGCGAATTCGTTCATACGTTCGGTGACGTGCATCTCTACCGGAATCATCTGGATGCGGCGGATCTTCAGCTCTCGCGCGAACCCCGAAGTCGTCCCACGCTTCGACTGAATCCCTCCGTGAAGGATATTGACGGCTTCCGCATCGAGGACGTCGTGATCGAGAACTACGATCCTCATCCTTCCATCAAGGCGTCGGTCGCCGTATGACTGCGTCGGTCACTCTCGTCGTGGCGATGGACGAGCAGGGGCTCATCGGTTGCGGGGGAGACCTTCCCTGGCGCCTGCCCGCCGATCTGGCTCGATTCAAACGCCTTACCATGGGGCATCCGATCCTCATGGGTCGAAAGACATGGGAGTCCATCGGGCGTCCCCTGCCGGGCCGCACCAACATGGTGCTCACGCGGCGGACCGACTTCGCGCCGGAGGGCGTCGTCGTCGTGGGG
>DRQF01000043.1 GCA_011369445.1 Planctomycetota bacterium
CTCATCCAGGGCGAGAGCGGGACGGGAAAAGAGCTCATCGCCCGCGCCATCCATTTTGATGGACCGCGGAGGGCCCGCCCGTTCCTCGCCATCAACTGCGCGACACTCACCGAGAACCTGCTCGAGGCCGAACTCTTCGGCTACGAGAAGGGCGCGTTCACGGGAGCTCTCGCCAACGGGAAGAAGGGCCTTTTCGAAGCCGCGGACGGCGGGACCCTGTTTCTCGATGAAGTCGGAGAGTTGGCTCCATCGCTCCAGGCGCGGCTCCTGCGAGTCCTGCAAGAGAACACCTTCAAGCGGGTGGGTGGCGTCGAGGACATCCGAGTCGATGTCCGCGTCATCGCCGCAACCAATAGGGACTTGCGCAAGGAAGTGGACGAAGGCGGTTTTCGCGCGGATCTCTTCTACCGTTTGGCCGTCGTCCCGATTCAGGTCCCGACGCTTCGGGAACGCAAGAGCGATATTCCCCTTCTGGTCGAGCACTTCCTGTCGCGATTCTCCACTGAGCTCGGGCGTGAGATCCGAGGATTCTCGTCGGAGGCTCAGCAAAGGCTCGCCTCCTACTCCTGGCCGGGCAACATCCGTGAACTCAGAAACGTCTGCGAGTACGCGGCCATCGTCTGCGATTCCGATGTCATCGAAGCTCGCCACCTGACTCTGCCGGACGACACCTCATCGGAAGAGAAGAAGTTCGACAATCTTCAACTCCAGGACATGAGCATCAAGAGCATGGAGAGTGAGCTGATTCGCATGGTGCTCGGCGAAACGCGCTTCAACATCACGCGAGCGGCCGGGATCCTCGGCATCAATCGCAGCACCCTCTACAACAAGATGAAGGATTATGGCCTCCAAAGGGACCAGCGCGGGGGAATGCGGCGAACCGTCTGATTCTTGGACGGTCGCCTGTCCGCGACGTCCCCGCGGCATTGCCCCGGGAGCGACGCAACCCGTGATGATGAAGGGGATTGAATCGGTTTCGAAGACAACCTCGGTTTTCGGCACGAAGCTTGCTTCAACCGGGGACCAGGCATGGGAATCATGAGCAAAGAGAGCCAAGAGAAGAACGAGTCCATGACGGCGCCGACCGAAGAGCCGGTCGACACCACTGCGGAAATCGATTCCGAGGACTCCCCCGAAGCCGAGACCTCGCCCAAGAAGAGCCGACTGGTCGCTCGCCTCGTGCTGGCTGGGGCCTTCGTCGGCAAGGGCGCTCACGGCAAGAGAGCCCTGACGTTCCTTCTGGCCATCATCGTCTTTGCGGGCTTGACCGCCGTGATGGGGCTCTGGGCGCCCCAGCGACTGAGCGAGGCGGAAGCTGAAGACGCCGCCGCGGTCGAGGACCAAGAGACTCCCGCGCCATCCGCCGCCCCGGATCCCTCGGCGGCCGAAACGCTGAGCGCCCGCGAATTGATCGGACTCGCGGAATCCGCTCTGGCCGATGGCGCACCGGAGCAGGCCCAGGAATTCCTCGACCAGGCCCGCGTGCGGGCCGACACGAATTCGGTCACGTTGCAACGCGATCTCTATCTCACGTTGGCGGAGACGGCCGAACGGCTGGGGCACAAGCTTCAAGCCTCCATCCATCGCGACTACGTCCGCCGACTCGAAGCGTCGATCGGGGCATCGATTCCTATCTTCCGCCAGGCGGAGGAGGCCATGCAGGGGGGGCGGCTCGCCGAAGCCAGGGCGCTCTGCTACCGGTTCCTTCTCCGCCAGGGTGACCTCAAGCTCGAGAAGGATGTCTGGATTCGACGTTGTCGCGCCACGTTGGCCAAGGTCGAAGAGCTCGCGTTCGCGGCAACACCGGGACCTCGCAGGGAACTGCGCGATGAGATCGGGGGACTCTTCCAATGAGAGCCGCTCTTGTCGCAATTCTCGTCTGCTGCCTGACCGCGATTCTTCCGGCTCAGCAGGGCATCCACCATTTCGAAGCCAAGAAGGTCGGACGCAGAGAATTCCTCTTGACGGTCAAGGCCACCGATGTTCCCGCCATGGAGATTCTCTCCCGGGTCGCTGAGGAAACGGGCCTCAGGCTGACTCTAAACGGGGGTCCCGACGTTTCGCGGACGCTCGACGAGAAGAAACTCGACATTCATGTCGAGGCCGTTCCCATGGGAGCCTTCGTGGAAATGCTCGGCGGCGGTGCCGGGCTGCATTCGGAGATCAACAAGGAGACCGGAGCGATCGTCATCTCCCGCCTCCCCGCAACCGATGCGCCGGAGGCCTTCGAGTTCTATCGCAAGCAGGCCATCGACAGCTTGGTCGAAGCCTACGGTGGCGACTCCGACCCGGATCGCGAGGAGAAGCTTCTCCTCGCGAACGCGCGCCTGTTCATCGCAGGAGGAGACTACGAGAACGCCCTCGAAGCGCTCGACAAGTACGTTGCGGCGTACAAGGGAGAGCCCGAGAAGGCTCCCTCGGCGTGCCTCGACGCCGCCCGATGCGCCCTGATCCTCAAACGCGCCACGGACGCCATTCGCCTGACGGACATCTTCATGCAGGAGTGGCCCCGTCACGTGGACACCGGAAAGGCGCGTATTCTGCGTGCCAGGGCCCTCATGCTTCAGGGAAACATCCTTGGAGCCATGGCCATGCTGGAGAGCATGATCGGAACGACCAAGCGTCGCATGTTCAGTGACCGTGACGCGGTGACTGCCGAGTTCATGCTGGCCAACCTGCACCATGAGTTGGGTGAGAATGAGAAGGCGGTTCAGATCCTTGGCGACATCAGCTGGCGTCACGACCCAGAGAAGACCCATGACCTTCTGGCACGAATCCCGCTCTACATGGGCATCTGCCGGCGGGCAGCCGGTGACCAGGTTGCGGCGGTGCGAGACTTCCGCCTGGCAGCTCTGACAGTCAAGGAAAACGAGCTTCGTATTCGCGCCTTGACCGACCTCGCGCAGACGTTCTTGGATGTCGACTCACCCTTCGAAGCCCTCGCATCCATCAGGGTGGCGAAGAAGCTCGCCCCGGAACCCACCGAAACGATTCGTCTGGAGCGAATCGCGGCGCACGCATTCCAGAAACTCGGCCTGGACATCAAGGGATTGGACGTTCTGCTGACCGTTCTGGAGGCTCTCGAGAAGGGGAGCTTGCAGGTCCCCGACGCGAAAAAATCCATCAACGACGTCATCTCCGACCTAGGAGCCATGCTGACGGATCTGGGCGACTGGGATCGCGCCCTCGAGGCGTTCTTGCGGCTCCGCAGCCAGGGCCGAGTCGAACCCCGCGTCACCTGGATGATCGCCCGCTGCCGTTTCGAAACGGGTGCCTACCGCGAAGCACTGGCTGAACTCGAGACTCTGCGGAAAAACGCAAACGATGAGAAGACGCTGCTCATGGCCCGACGTCTCGAGGGCGACTGCTATGAACGCATGGGCCTTCACGAGCTGGCCCTCCGAACTTGGCAGGAGGCCGGACGATGAACAGGGAAGCAGTCCTGGTCCTCATGATCCTCCTTGCCCCGACGGCTGCCGGGCAGCAAACGCCCTTCGGGGAGGGGTTCGGGCGACGCATCTCCCAAGTTCTGGAAGACCTCACACCGCTCACGCGGTCAGATCTCACGCTAGATGACTTGGCGGATGCAGCGACCAAAGCCATCCAGTCCGTGGACAAGGAAAAGGTCGAGTCCCTCAACAGAAGTATTGAAGAGCTTCGCAAGGAGGAGGACGACATCCTCCAGACCGTGAAGGACCTCGAAGACGGCCTTCCGGTGGATCCCGAATTGGACCTTCCTCCGCTGGTACCGGGGAACGACCTCAGCCCGGACGCGCTGGAAAGGGAGCTCGCGGTCCTCACGGCCCAGGAAGCTCGCATCATCGAACTCGAGCGGCAGCGGCAATTGGACATCCTGGCGAAGCGCGCCCAACGCCAGGCACGACGCCCCACGGCCTTCTCGCGGGCGTTGCTCAACGCCTTGACGGAGCTCCCCGAATTCACCCCCGAGGAGAACGCGGAGTCCCCCGTCGCAGGGGAACCTGCCTTTCCCGATCGCGTTGCGCGTGTCCTGTTTCGTACGGGAGACTTTGCGGGCTCGCTCCGAAACTTCCGAAAGATCGACCCCGAAGAGTGGACGCGAAAAGACACGTGGATGGTGGCCCGGTGTCTGCAGGAACTCGGCAAGAACGCCGAAGCCGTGCAGGTGGTCGACCGCGTGCTCGAAGCGGCCGGAGCCCAATCCACGGGATTCTGGCTACAACGCTTGAGGACCCTGAAGAGCTTCTTGGAAAAGGATGCCATCGTGTCGGAATTGCTGAAATCGCCGGATGAGGAGGAGAAACGATGACCCCCATTGAGAACGAGGCGACGGCCACGGCAGGCCCCGAGGCTCCTCCTCCCACGCGTCAAGAGATTCAACGCCTCGAGGAGAGCTTCCGTCAGTTCACACGAACGACGCGCGACCTCGAGTCCGCATACAAGACGCTTTCTCGGCGGGCGAAACGGATTGACGGAGAACTGCAGCGCACGAACTCGGAGCTCCATCGCAAGCTCGAGGAACTCGAAGAGGTGACGACCACCCAGAAGGACATCCTCGACGCCCTTCCCGACGGAGTCGTCGTCATCAACGCGGCGGACCAGGTCATCTGCGTGAATCCGGCCGCCGAACGTATTCTGGGCCGCTCGGCCGAAGAGATCCTCGGACGTTCGCGACGGGCCGTCGTCGGCCCGACGGGGGACCCTCTCCTGGCCGGCGTCCTCGAAGGTCGCACGCGCGGGCGTGTCGAACGAGAAGTCACGACACTCGATGGTTCCGTGCGCCACATTGCATACACCTCAGCGCCCCTGCCTGCCGGCTGCGAACTTCAAGTGCTGACCGACCGCACGGTTGCTTCGCGCCTTCGTCAGCAGGTCAACCGACTGGACACTCTCGCCGCCTTGGGAGAAATGGCCGCAGGCGTCGCACACGAGATCCGCAACCCCCTCAACGGCATCGACGGGTTTGCGGCGCTTCTTGGCCGCGAACTCGTTTCGGAGGGACGAAACGAAGACGTTTCCCGTTACGCGGACCGGATTCGGCGTGGCGTCAGCGAGATCAACGCCATCGTCTCCAACCTGCTCGGATTCGCCGCACCTCAGGGACTGCAGAACGGACGCGTGGACTTGCACCACCTCTTGTCGTCCGTGTGCGCAGAGGCACAGGAGTTCGCGCCGAAAGACGTCAGCATACATTTCCATTCGGAGCCCGGAGTCGCGAG
>DRQF01000044.1 GCA_011369445.1 Planctomycetota bacterium
CGGGAGGGGCCCTCAACGACTTGAACCAGGTCAAGATTGCGATGACCAACGACAGCGTCTACGCCTATCTGGCCGACGGCAAGAACGGACTCAAAGTGGCGGCCATGGTGACCCCCGGAGACGGTCCTCGAAGCCCCTATGGTTGGGCGCCGCCCCCCATGCCGAAACTCATCGCATCGTTCCCGGAATCCCGTCCCGCTCTCGCCATCTCCAAGGCTCTGGATCGGGACCGTGCGGTCGATGAATCGGGCCACCAGATGACCTTGTTTGGACGGATCGGAGGGCGTCCGATGAATCTCGAGGAGATGCGTAGGCTTTACATTCGGGATGGCCAGGTGTACAGGGTAAGGAACCAGCCGGCGACGCCGGCTGTGGCGCCGGACCGCAAGGAGACGGTCGTCTCGTCCGAGCAGCGCTGAATTCGAACCGGGCTTTCCGTCGAAGCCCCGCACGGTGAAGAAGGATCTTGGATGCCCGCTCTTTCGTTTCGCATCATCGGCCCCGATGGGACGACTGGGGAATTCCCCATTGCGGACGGCCTCACGGTTGGCCGCTCGGATAAGTGCTCGATTACGTTGAATGATCCGAAGGCCTCGGGCAACCACGCCCGCGTTGTGGCGGACGGAGACGTTCTTTTCATCGAGGATTCGGGGAGTTCGAATCACACGTTGATTCACAACGGCCCGGTTCTCGAGGAGGGGCAAAGGCACCCGCTCGCTCCCGGAACCGCTCTCCAGATCGGCGACACGAAACTCGTCGTCATCGTGGTGGGTGAATCGGGCGGCGGGGCCAACAAGACGGTGATGGCCAGTCGCCAGGATTTCGGACAACTCCAGGAGGACTCCGAGACCCTCCCGCCGGGTGAGGATGGGAAGCTCAAGTCTTTGGCGGAGGTGGCTGCATTCAAAACGGCGCGACCACGTCTTGTGATCTGCAACGAGGCGATTCGACGCATCGACGACGTGGACCAGGTGAGTTGGCTCGTCGGTCGATCCGACGAATCCGCGAACTGCGTCATCGAGCACCAGTCCGTCTCCGGAAGCCACGCGAGAATCGTCTTTGCGAATCGACGGTTTTTCATCGAGGACCTCGGAAGCCGCAATGGGACCTACGTCAACGGCGAGAAGCTCGCCCCCTCGTCCCGGATTCCGCTCGAACCCGACTCCAGTCTGCGATTCGGGGGAGTGGAGGCGCTTTTCGTTCTGGATACGGACAAGGAAGGGCGCAACCTCGCGTCCAAGCCATACGAGAAGGCCGTGGACTACCTCGTCCACGAGGGCACCATCACCCGCCTTCAGGCGGAAGAAGTCCTCCACGCGGCGGCCGAGGAACACAGACATCCCGGGGAGATTTTGCTCGTCAAGGGATATGTCCGCATCGATCAGTGGAAGGACGCCTTGAAGAAAGGCGATCTCGTCGTCGTACGCAACGTGGTTTCCAATTCCGGTGGGGGGCTCAAGGGGCTCCTCATCGTCGTGGCGGCGCTCCTTTTGGTTCTCGTCATCCTTTTGTTGGTCAAGCCCGACCTCCTGAAGTCCTTGCTTGGAGGGGGGTGAATGACCGTGCGAAGTTGGTTCGTGCTCTCGGCGCTCCTGTGCATGCCGTTCGCTTGGTCCGGTCCTGCGGTGGACGGGACGGTTGTCGCAGAGCCGTCGATCTTTCCTCACGGGCGGCACGTGCCCGAGGAGTGGTACGAAGGCAAGGCCGAGGTGGCGAGGGACTGCCGAGGATGCCACGACTGGCCCAAGAAGTCCGGAGCGGGGCGCTCACTCGAGCCCGAATCCACCTGTAAACTTTGCCACGTCTCCGTGGAAACCGGACCCGCGAAGGGGACCCCTTCCCTCAGCACGTCGCCGACGACGCTTGCGGGAATTCGTGAGGCGGCCCGCAAGTTTCCGAGTTTCCGCCACGAAGACCATCTGGTCGACGGGATGGAATGCCGAGCCTGCCATTGGGACCCCTCCTACGAGCACCTTCCCGCCTCTCAGCGAGAGCTGGACACGATCTGGGTCCCAGCGGGGTTTGGAACCTGCCTTGAGTGCCACGACCCCGCGAAGCGCACGGGACGCTTCGCCAGGTTCAACGATCTCGCCCAGAAAGACGGCGCGGGGAAGCGCTTTCGCG
Source organism: Planctomycetota bacterium (assembly GCA_011369445.1). GTDB lineage: Bacteria > Planctomycetota > DRQF01 > DRQF01. The sequence goes on from DRQF01000044.1 coordinate 2,125, forward strand.
ACGCATTGAATTCCATGGCGAGCATGGAACATGGGGCCGGAGACCCCTTGAAGTTCCGTCACGAGGATCACTTGGAAAAAGGAGGGCTCTCCGATCCGAAGGCCTGTGAGACCTGTCATGCCGCAACGAAGGAGGCGACGGCCGAACTCGGTGCGAACACGTTCGGAGTGTCGTCGTGCGCCGAGTGCCACCGCGACGCAACTCAACGCGGACTGCAGGTTTCCACCTCGATGCGTCGGCTCGAGAGCGGCGCCGATCTGTCCTTCCATCACGTCGATCACCAGGACAAACGAGCCTTCGAGAAGTCGAAGATCCTGAGAGACAAGGGTTGCATGGCCTGCCATGCCTACCTTCCCGGATCTTCCACCGGTGACTATCCGGTCCGGCAAGATCTGAAGCTGGACACGTTCGCGGGTTGCAGCGATTGCCACCGCAAGGAGGATGTGCAGGGCAAGAAGAGTGGCGCGGCGTTTCACGAGTTGAAGGACCACGGGGACATCGGAAGCAAGCCCCAGGATGCGAATGGATGCGTTGCGTGCCACGATCCGAATCGCCTCGTGCCCTGGGATGTGAATCGGCGAGAGGACGTCGTCGACCGTCGTCGGCCAGCCGAATTCGTCATCACTCGCCAAGCCCACCCCCACATCACCGGCGAGGCACCCCAGGGGAAGTGCGTGGATTGCCACCTCTCCCGAATTCCGGCCATTCGATCGCGCATTCAGAAGAAGCGCTTCTCGCATGGCTCCCACCTCCCCAAGGAAGGCGCCAGCTTCCAGGATTGTCTCCTCTGCCACGGAGCGGCGGATGGGAGTCCTGCCGCCCGGATGGAGTTCCCGCTCGGCGACAGCGTGACGACCTACCGCACCGACGTCTGCATGAACTGTCACAAGGGCGTGAAGGGGGAAGAGATCGAGACGCCGAGTTTCGTCAAGGACCGCCGGCCCGTCGTGCGATTCGACCACAAGGACCACGTGTCGCTGAACGAGGTGAAACCCGATGCCAACGCCTGCACCGTCTGTCACGAAACCGTTGAGGCTCCGGGCGCGGAGAATCGCGAATTCGCCTATGCGAAAGACGTCAAAGACTGTCGGGCATGCCACGATCACCACAAGCCTGATTGGGCGGAACGAACCGGCGGCGGTCCCAAGCATCCGCACGTGAATGGCCCTTACGTGGACGCCTGCGTGGAATGCCACGAGGTTCATGACGGTCACATTCCTGTGCCTGACAAGAAGTACGAGTTTCCAATGAGCATGGTGACAGGGTTGGCTGGCCGACAGTTCCACCCAGATCCGGCGGAGAAGAAGTGCTCCGCGTGCCATGTCGTGGCGCCCATGGGGCTCAGAACCGATTATCCGATCGCCGGCAGCTACCGCCGCGTCGGGTATCAGACCAAAAAGGACTTCCACCGGAAGATCATGAAAACGCGGCAGCCATGCTTCGCTTGTCACTGGGCCGATCCCAAGCTCGGAGACAAACAGGCGATGCGTAGGGCGGAGCGGCTCAGCCTGCGCCAGCGGGAAGGAAACGATCTCAACGGATTTCCGGGACTCCGCCGATGAATCTCAGCCTTCTGAAATCGATCCATGGATTGATCGCCCTACTCATCTGTGCGGGCTTCGTGGCATGGCTCGTCATCCTGGGTGCGTCCCCGGGAGCGCGCGCGGGCTCGGACGTCGTGTTCATGCTCACGAGCGGTTGGTTCGCCTTCGCCTTCATGATCGTCGCGTGTCTCTACTCGGCCCGTAAGTACATGCACAAATTGGGGTACTCCCCGGAACTGAAGGTGCGCGTTCAGGCCGGAGCGATCGAACTCTGCGAGTCGAAACTGAACGAGATTCGCAGGCGCATCACGAAGGGATTCCTCAAGACCGAAGACGAAGTCATCGAACTTGCCGAGAGAGTCCTGCAGGAAACCGGTGTCGGGCGGGTCATGCAGGTTCACGTGGAGACCGACTCCCAGGGTCGCATCACTCTCGAGACCCGTCCCCCGGAGCGTCTGGGCAGAATGCTGGCCTGGCTCCAGGCCCATGCCTACTACGGGCTGTTCTCCGGCGTCCTCGTCTTCCTGCACGGCGCGGGAAGTCTTCAATCACCGATGGGAGTGCTCCTCAATGTCCTCACGGCCCTCGTGATCCTCACCGGCGTCGTCGGGATCTTCCTCTTCGCAGTGGGGCCCACCTGGCTGACCCGGTCCGAGAAGTCGGACATGAATTTCGAGGACGTGTTCGTGCTCCACGCGAGTCTCGGCGAGAAAATCGCGGCTGTCGAGGCCAAATTCGACGAGGACTCGCCCCTACGGGCCACCGTCGCCAAGGCGAAGAGTGCTCGTCGGACATCGGACCTTTCGAAAATCCTGGACGCGACGCTTCGTACCGAGGAGGGGGAGAAGAATTCCGCGCTTCTCCAGGACCTGATGGTCCTCGTGGGGCAGCGCCTGCGCGCCCGACAAAGCCTGCAAAAGCTCATGCGCATCAGGTTCTGGATGAACATTTGGCGGGCGATTCACGTCCCTGCGTCTATTCTTCTCATGGCGATCGTCATCGGGCACGTCATTTCCGTGTGGGTCTACTGAGGAGCCTTCCATGGCGGACATCGCCGAACTCGACCAACTCATCCAGACGCTGCCGCTCTTCGAGAAAGTCGCCAAGAGCGCGATGAAGAAGATGCTCGACGAGAAGCATATGAGCTTCAGAAGCTATGCGCCGGGTGACGTCATCGTGCGCCAGGGAGAGCTCGACACGGAGTTCTTCATCCTCATCGAAGGCCTCGCGAGCGCCTACCGAACCGAGGAAGATGGCCAGACGCGGCTCGTCGCTTCCTACGGGGCCGGGGACTTCTTTGGAGAGATGTCGGCTGTATCTCATCAGCCCAGGTCGGCGACCGTGAAAGCGGACGGTCCATGCATCGTGATGATGATCGATGTGACGCTCTTCCAGCTCCTGTTCAATGACAAGAAGAGCAGTTTCGCGAAGATCATCGACGAGCGCTATCGAGAACGCGCCTTGGCGTTCCACCTGATGACGGCTCCGCTGTTCAAGAACACGTCTCCCGATGACTTGAAGCGCATCGCGGAGAAGGCCGAGCTCGTGAGTTTCGCCAAGGGCGATGTCCTCGCCGAGGAGGGCAAGCCCGCTGAGGCGGTCTACCTCGTCCGTTCGGGCATCATCAAGCGGTCGGTGCGCTCTCCCACGGGTGAGGAGATCATTCACGACTACCTCTGTGACAATTCATCCTTCGGCGAGAGATCCCTGATGGAGGGGGCGGTTTGGGATTTCACGAGCACGGCCATGAGCCACGTGGATCTCGTTCGACTGCCGGCGAAGGTCTTCGCGGAAGTGTTCGGGAGCGGCGAGCAGAGGACGAGGATTCAGGAGCAGGTGGACGTTCTCCTCGCCGAGGAACAGGGGATCTCGACCCAGATTCCGGAATCGGAACGCTTCGAACTCTTGATCGGGAAGGAAGCGATCAAGGGGACGGAGGCCCTCGTCATCGACCTCGGGAAGTGCACGCGATGCAATGCATGCGTCGAGTCCTGTGTCGCCGTGCACGAGGATCGCGTCCCTCGCCTCTCCAAGCGTGGGATCCGTGAGGGAGACCTGATGCTCTCCTCCGCCTGCTATAACTGCAAGATTCCAGAGTGCATGCTCTCATGTAAGTTCGGCGCCATTCGGCGTGATGTCGAGGGGCAGATTCACATCCTTGGCGACAACTGCGTCGGGTGCAACATGTGCGAGGCGTCCTGTCCCTACGGCGTCATCCGCATGGCGCACATCCTCACTGAGGAGGAGGCGGCGGCCGATCGCGAGGCGCGTAGCCCCTGGCGAAGCATCCCGCTCATCGGACCTTTGATTCAGAAGAGAGCTGCAAGCAAGAAGGCCGTCGAGGGCGATGAGGCTCCGAAGAAGGCGGGAAAGGCCAAGGCGATCAAGTGCGATCTCTGCGCGGGGCTGCCGTTCGAAGCCTGCGTCTACAACTGCCCTTGCGGAGCCATCGCCAGAAGAAGCCCCACGGCCCTCGCGGGACTCGAAGTCTGACGCCGATCATGGAGACCCTCTAAAGTGCCGAAAATCGTCGTCAAAGTCGGTAAAGAGGAACAGACGTTCGAGAACGCATCCGTTCTCATCGGCGCGCGATCTAGCTGCCAATTGGTCGTCTCGGACCCCTTGGCCGCTCCCGAGCACAGCGAAGTGATGTTTGCCGGTGGGCATTTTCAGATCGTCGACCGGGGAACGACTCTGGGCACGTTCGTCGATGGCGAGTTCGTCAAGGACGCCGCCATACTCAAGAACGGTTCCACGATCGTCGTGGGCGTCAGTCGGGTGAAGGTTGCTCTCGATGAGGATGAGAGCGGCGACTCGGTCCTCACCCTCCAGCTCGACAAGAAATACTTCTACTACGATGACAAGAAGGACGCGCTCGACTGGTCGCGCAAGGAGGTGGCCTTCGGTCGATTCCCTCCGCTTTCGACGGCGAACTGGATCGTCTCGTTTGCGGTGATCATCCTGCTACCGTTTTGGTTTTGGCCGCCGACGAGCGACCCCTTGCTCGAGCCGGGGCCCACCCGGCATTCCGCCATGCCCGCCTTTCACGCTCAGTTGGAAAACCTCAACACTTCCGACCGCGATTGTTCCGCGTGCCACAGTAGTTTCTCTGGCGCGCCGAACTCGAAGTGCCTCGTGTGTCATGAAGAGGATGTCGGCAAGCCGATGCAGCATCCCTTCGCGTCCGAGGCCTCGGCGTGGTCCATGGACTGCGCTCACTGCCATGTGGACCATCGTGGCGTCGACGCGGCGTCGCTCATTGCGGTCGAGGCGCCGGACTCCTGCGGCCTGTGTCACGAGGCGGATCGAAAGCCCGCGAACCTCGCAAAACTCCCCCGGGAGAATCGGGAGATCCCCCTTGCTTATCGCAGCTTTTCCCATGCGGACCACAAGGGAAAGAAGTTGGATGGAAGGGAATTGGCCTGCGGCGACTGTCACGAACCTCTGGGAGCTGACAATGCGATGCCTCCGCCGATGGAGGGGGAGCGGCCCCGAGAATTCCGGCCCCTGACCTACGAGGCGTGCCTGAAGTGCCACGGTGACAAACCCGACATCCCCGCCGAGAGGCGCTTCGCGGGCGCTTGGCACGGCACCGACGAGGACGGGAAGAGGTGTCTCGTGTGCCATGAGAGTCTGAACGAGAAGGAACTGCGCGAGGGGCCGCGCGCTCACCCGTCGATCTCTTTCCAACTTGCGGCTCAGGCTCACGATGGATTGGCCACCGGTTCGGAGCCCAAGGACTGCGCTCAGTGCCACAAGAACGGGGAGGAGTTGGCGGGGGGAGTGGATCGTGGAGTCCTGCGGTTCACCCACGACATTCATGTCCTATCCATGAACCCGTCGGCGGGCGGTCTCGCCGACGTGGTCGGTGTGGGCGCCGCTGAACCGGCCAAGGGGACATGCGCGTTCTGCCATTCCGACATCGCGAAGGCCGACAGCCTGTTCGGTCCAGAAAAGTCGGTCTTCTCGGACCAGAAGCGAAGCTGCCTCCCCTGTCACGAGGGCCAAGCGCCGAAGATCGTCGCGTCCCCCGCGCCTTCCCCATCGCTCTCGCGCGTGGCATTTCCCCATGACCGCCACCTCGCCGTCGAGAAGGGTTGCTTCGCGTGTCACGAGTTCAACGATTCGGACGGTCCTATGGACGTGACGACGCCGGAGAAGGTTCGAAACTGCACGGAGTGCCACGACCAGCATCGCAACCTGGGCCGCGATGAGACCCACCAGCGGAAAGACGGGGCCTGCCAGGTCTGTCACAAGCCGGTGGGGAAAGACCCGGATCCGGTCTATGCCGGGAAGCCGTTCACCTGGGATAGGCCTTCTGATCCCGGATTCCGCCACTTCAGTCGGGGTCACAAAGCGCCCACGAACGAAGGGCGGTGCGACGCGTGCCACGACGAGGAGACTTGGACCGCGGCTTCCATCGACGCCGTCCCCATTCCCACCGAGGACGCGACGCGCTGTCGAACCTGCCACATCGACGAGCGCCAGCGTTTCCACTGGCGCTGAACGAGCGCGTGGGGCGTCCATCCCCATCGCCAACCCGAGCCTTGCCGCGTGACGTCGTCTTTTGGACCGGCGGCTTCAGCCGCCACGATGCGCCCCCGGAGGGCTGCGATGCGTGCTGCCGTCACGTCACCTGCGGGGATTTCGTTTTTCTCTCACGGAGGCACAAAGAAAGGCCCGGGGAACGGGGGGCGTTCGGCATCGCATCGGGAACTCCGTGTCTCTGTGTCTCCGTGAGAGTCTCTTTCTCCTTGAGACCCGGCTTCGAGCGACCGGGTGAATAAGAATGCCTTGATGAGGAGCCTACATTCATGTCCCCGGCGTGGTCGATGAGGGAGAGATGGGCCCCCGGTGCGTGTCGCCCGGGAGGTCCCACTCGTGTATTTCGTTGGGACCGGAATGACGACACCCGCATCCATGGACGCTCTCGAATCCGCCGCGAACACGTCGCGGGTCTACGTGGGCCGTCAGCCCATCTTCGACCGCCGCCGCCAGGTCGTCGCGTACGAATTGCTCTTTCGGAGCGGGGAGGACAATCGGGCGAGTTTCTCCGACGGAAACCGGGCTACGGCGACCGTGCTCGGCAACACGTTCATGGAACTCGGCAGCGAGGTCGTGACCGGCGGCTTACCCGCATTCGTCAACATCACGCGGGACTTCGTCCTCGAGGAATTCGTGCACCTGTTTCCTCCCGACCAGCTCGTCGTGGAGATCTTGGAGGATGCGCTCGTGGACGACCTCCTCCTCGATCGTATCCAAGGACTCCGGGATGCGGGTTTCAGGATCGCGCTCGACGATTTCGTCTTGAGCGAGGAGAACCGAGCCCTCCTGAAGCATGCCGACTTCGTCAAGTTGGACGTCGCCGACCTGGGGCTCGAGGGCCTCAAGGCACATGTCGAAGCGGTGCGAGTGAGTGGAGCGAAGATTCTCGCGGAAAAGGTGGAAACCCCCGAGGACGTGGAGAAGTGCCTCGATCTCGGGTTCGATCTCTTCCAGGGTTACGCTCTCAGTCGGCCGGTCGTGGTCAAGGGGCGGCGGCCCGCCGAGAACCGCTTCGCCCTACTCGACCTCATGGCGGTTGCCGCCGACCCGGAAATCGAGCTGGAAGAACTCGAGCGGTGCGTGAGCAAGGACTTGGGGCTGACCTACAGGTTGCTGCGCTACATCAACTCGGCCGCCTTCGGGCTGAGGGTGCGGGTGGACTCCATCCGACACGCACTCAACCTTCTCGGACGACGACTCATCCAGACCTGGATCAATCTGGTCGTGATTTCCGAGGCGCTGGGAGAGGGGTCGGAGCTTCTCACAACGGCAATGGTCCGAGCACGGATGTCCAAGACGGTCGCGGAGTGCTGGAAGATCGATAACCCGGACGCCTGCTTCACGGCAGGTCTTCTCAGCGTCATCGACGAGGTGATGGCGCAGCCCATGGAGGAGATACTGGACCGCCTGCCTCTGGCCCCCGATGTGGACCGCGCCCTTCGCTCCCGGGAGGGTCCAATCGGTGATCTTCTGGAGACCGTCGTGCTCTGGGATCGCGGGCGCTGGGAAGAGGTCCTCGAGAAGGACATCGACATCGACCTTTGCAGCCGGGCGTATCTCGAGGCCATCCACTGGGCAGGAACACTGATAGAGCATCAAGATGAGGGGGAGAATGATGAGTGAACCCGTGGACATGTCGGTGATCGAGTCTCTCAGAGATCTGGGGGACGACGAACTGGTTCTCGAACTGGTGGAGATCTTCATGGAGGACACGCCGCCTAGGTTGGAGGAGCTCGCGAAAGCCTACATCGATGGCGATGCCGAGCGAATCGAATCCGTGGCCCACTCGCTCAAGTCGAGCTGTGCCAATCTCGGAGCGATACGTCTTTCCGAGATCTGCAGGGACCTCGAGGCCAAAGGCCGCGAAGGGGAGCTGGCTCAGGCCGAAGAACTCATCGTTCTCTCGCAGGAAGAGTATCAGCGCGTTTCCGAATCCCTTCAGAACTGCCTGGAATGAGGGGGTGACATGAGAATCGATTTCGAGGAACTGAAGATCTCCGGCAAGCTTCCGTCCCCTCCGGGAGTGGGGATGGCCATCCTGCGTCTGACGCAGAAGGAGGACTATTGCATAGCGGAGATCGCGGAGGCGATCCAGGCGGACCCAGCTCTTGCGGGGCGAGTGATCAAACTCGCCAACTCCTCGAAAGCGGCGACCGTCAATCCGATCGTGAGCATCGAGGAGGCGGTCAAGCGACTTGGCGTACGTACCCTCAAGGCGATTGCTTTGGGATTCTCGCTCATCTCATCGTACCGCGAGGGCGTCTGCACCGCCTTCGACTTCGAGATGTTTTGGTCGGAGTCCTTGGCGCGTGCCGTCGGCGCGCAAGCCGTGGCGAATCACCAGCAGTTTGCGGATCCCGCGGAGGCGTATTGTTGCGGACTCCTGGCCGGAGTCGGGCGTCTGGCCCTGGCATGGGTGTATCCAGACGAGTACGCGGCCATCCTCGACAAGAATCCGGACCTCGGCGACTTGGACACGCGGCTTCGCGCAGAGTCGGAGGCCTTCGGTCTCACCAACGCGGATGTCTCCGAGTTCATGTTGGCGGATTGGGGGTTTCCCGCGGAGCACGTCGGCGCAATCGGTGACTTTTGTCGTGGCCGGGAGGATGAGTCGGAGATGACACCAGCTCGCAGGGGGCTCGTTTCCGCCCTGAGTCTGGGCCAGGCTATTGCGGATCTCTGCGTGCAAGACGGTGAAGCGTCCGATGCTTGGGCCCGGTTGATCGCGGCCGCCGACGGCATTGGAGTCGATGCTGAGGGTATCCGGTCTTTGGCTTCGGACGTTGCGTCCTCGTGGGCCGATTGGGGTGCCGTTCTTTCCCTGCCCACTCGATCTCTCCCCGTGTTCTCGCCGTCCTCGACCGCCAAGGCGGAGGGGGCTACATCCGGGGACAGGGCGACTTCGGAGGATGCCGCCATCACGCAGGCGACTGCTCGAGAGAAATGCCGGGTCTTGGCCGTCGACGATGAGCGCCTCTCTCTGAAGCTCATTCGGCATCACTTGGAGAAGGCCGGCCACGAGGTACTCGTGGCGTCGAGTGGGGATCAGGCGCTCGAGATCGCCATGCAGGAAGATCCCCCCATCATCGTGACCGATTGGCGCATGCCCGGAATGGATGGCTTGGATCTCGTGAGAATGCTTCGTCGCTACGAACGGGGTCGTGCCACCTACATCATTCTGCTCACGGGGAGCGACGACGAAGAGCAGGTCGTCGAGGCCTTCGACGCGGGGATCGATGACTACGTGACGAAACCGTTCAACCCGCGCGTCCTCTTGGCGAGGGTCGGGGCCGGAGAAAGAGTCGCCCATCTGCAGGAGCAGGTGGCCGAGGATAAGCGCACCCAGCAGCGCCAGATGAAGGAGCTGGCGATCCTCAATCGCAAGCTGAAGAAGGCTTCCATCACGGACGCTCTCACAGGTTTGCCAAATCGCCGGTACGCGATGGAAAGGATGCAGGAGGCGTGGAGCGGGAGGGAGAGACTTCCCAAGCCCATGGCTCTCGTCATGATCGACATCGATCACTTCAAGCAGGTCAACGACCAATTCGGTCACGCGGCAGGCGATGCCGTACTACAAAAGGTGGCCGAGGTTTTCCGGGAGCAGGTCAGGAACGATGAGAGCATCTGTCGCATCGGCGGGGAAGAGTTTCTCGTCATTCTTCCGCAGGCGACGCTCGAGGACGCCGCCAAGTGCGCCGAGCGCATCCGTACCGCCGTGGCAAGCGCAAAGATCGATGCCGAGGGGTTCCGCGGCCGTGTGACCGTCAGTCTGGGAGTCGCCAGCTCCGAGCAGACCGATCAGGGCGTCGAGCATCTTCTCAACTTATCGGATGCCGCAGTCTACCGAGCGAAGGCAGAGGGGCGAAACCGCGTCGTCCTCGCTGACACACCCGTGCACACGTGAATCGAGCCATCTGGGAATGCCACTCAACGCGGGGATGATCCCTCCGCGTTTGGGCTTATACTGGCGGCCATGTGGGAGCGCGTTCGACAAGACATCGAGACGGCCGTTCAGATCCTTGGGCTCGAGGAGTCGCGCGTTTTGAATTCCTCGGTCCCGGCATCCCTCGAGGATGTCTGGGACCCGCCCTCCGAACTCCGTTTTGCCCTGGCCGACTATCGGGAGTTGCGAGCGACGGGCCGTTCCCCCGAGCGGGCTTTTCTGATGATGACTGTCGGTGAGGCTCGCGCGGCTGAGCCGGACGGGCACTATCTGCACTATTGGTTGGCGCAGCTTCAGCGCCGCCGACTGGGGGAGTGGTTGGAGGCCGAGGATTTGCC
>DRQF01000045.1 GCA_011369445.1 Planctomycetota bacterium
GACAAGGGTGGACTCTCGACCCGCCGGCGGCTCATCGGGGACTTCCGGACCGGCACCGGCGAGGTAAGGTGCGTGGAGCCCCCCGTGAGGCCGGCGATTGCGGCCAACGCCCTTGGTGGGGCGAAAGCGCCGACGGAGGGCCAGCAACGCGGCCTCCATGTCCGCGGCCAGTTCAGGCCGCTGCTCTCGCAGATCGGTGGTCTCGGAGGGGTCCTCCGTCCAGTGAATGAGTTCCCCTTTCGCACCGGCCGCCACCCACTCCCACTCGCCCCGTCGCAGCACGCGAACGGGCGCCCATCCGTACTGTCGCCACGGGTAGACCGTTTCCCCATAGGAGATGCATTCGGGATCGGGGGACATGAGACTGCGGGCCAGGGTTCGGGGAGGTGCCGTCAGTCCGGCCATCTCGAGAATGGTTGGAAAGATATCCGCCACCCGCGCCGGCCGTTTGACAAAACGCGTCCCTTGCCCCTTGGGTGGCTTGACGACGAGGGGGACGCGCAGTGTGGCCCCGTAAGCCAAGAGACCGTGGGTGGCTTCCCCGTGCTCCCCGAGGCCCTCCCCATGGTCGCCGACCACGACGACGAGCGTGTCGTCCCAAAGCCCCTTCTCCTTCCAGGCTTGGAACAGACGGCGGATCTGGCCATCCATGTAGGCGATTTCACCGAGGTAGGGACTCCCCGAGGCCTCGGCCACGGCTGCCGGACGTCCTCCATGAGATTCCCAGGGTCGATGGGGGTCGAAAAAGTGGACCCAAACGAACGAGCGCTCCGCGGCGAGGCTGCTCAGCCAATTGAGGGCCGCGCCCGTCGTGGCGTGGGCGGCCCGCTCGGGCAAAGCCAGAGCCCCCTCCGGACGCCTCTTGGGCGCGGGGGCGTCATACACGCGGAATCCCGCCGCCAAGCCGCGATCCCGTCGAAGAGGTTCGGCGCTGACGAAGGCCGCCGTCTCGAACCCAGCACTCGACAGCCATTCAGCCAGGGTCCGTTCCTTGCGATCGGATGGAGGAGGCAGGACGTACCCCTCGTTTTCTCGAAGTCCATGCTCGGGGGGTTCGAGACCGGTCATCAGGGTGGCGTGGGAAGGAAGCGTCAAGGGCGCCGAAGCGAAAGCGGGATCGTAGACGATCCCTTCCTCCGCCAGGGCATCGAGGGCGGGCGTGGGAGACATGTCCCCGGCGTGGGCACCCAGAAAGCCCATGTGGTCAGCCCGCGTCGTATCCAGGGTGACGAGCAGAATGTGAAGGGGAGCGCGCGCGCCCCGGGGCTCCGCCCCGTCCCGGCCGCAGCTCACCGCGAAGATGACGACGGCCGCCAACAGAACCTGCCGGCGGCCGAGGACGAGTCGTTTGAGCATCATGGACGCAATGCGGGGATCACATGTCGCCGAGGGTTTCCCTCATCTTCCGCCACCACTTCATTCCTGCTGAGATGTCTTTGTTCACCGTCAGGCCGACGAACGTGATGGTTTCGAACCCCGACTTGTGGAAGAGGTCGAGGACCGACACGACCCGGTAGTGAGGCACTCCCGTCCCGGCGTCGATCTTGCCCTTGGCGTCCTTGTTCTGGTCCCTAAAGGCCTTGATGCGCTTGTAGATCTTCTGAAAGATCTCCTTCTCCGTCGCACCCTTGATCTCCTCGGTTTCCACGTAGTAGTAGGAACCACGTTCGCGAATGGGACGGGGATCCTCGGACGCCTTCTTCTGCCGAATCTTGACCGTGATGAAGTTCTCCTCCACGGGAGCAGAAGAGGTGTTCAACCCGAAGTCCGTCGGAAGATAGGAGTTCAGTTTCTTCTCCAGCGTCCTGAACTTCATGGTGATGATGAAGAAAATCAACAGCTGGAAAGTGACGTCGATCATCGGCGTCATGTCCATCTTGACTTCCTGGTCCATGCGTGAGCTCCTTTCAAAGGGCCTGACGGGTGGGAGGCCCGTCGATCAGTTCGTGGGCGCCTTCTTCTTGTCCTTGGGCTGTTCCGCAGTCGCGATTTCGACCTTGTAGATGGCGATGTCCGGTTGGGCGCAAATCTGAAGGATCGCCTTCACATAGTCGAAAGATTGGTTCCCATCGCAGCGAATCAGAAGCGAACGATTGGAGAGCCCCTTCTTGGTCGGATCCGTCTCCCGGTACTTGGGGTTCTGGACGCCGTTCAACTCCAAGAACTTCTGGAGTGACTGGAAGTCGTAGGGCTTCCCGCGGACCATGATCTTGCTGTAGACGTTCTCGTCGCCCTTCTTCACCTTCGTGTCCGAAAGCCTGGGAGCTGTGATGTTGATGATCAGACGACTCTCGTCATCCCCCTCGTCATCCACCCCCACGGTCGACCACGGCAAGGTCAGCTTGGCGATGTCCTTCTGACTGAAATCGGACACGATCACGAAGAACATCACCATCTGGAAGACGATGTCGATCATGGGCGTCATGTCCATTTCGACATCCGACGCCGAAGTGTCGTGTTTTCTCTTCTTTCTTGCAGCCATGAGTCTCTCGCTCGGGTTTCTGAATCAACCAACGAACACCGACGGCCATCGGTTCATCCGCGGAAGCGATCCAGCAAATCTTCCGTGATCGCACCGATTTCCAGGTTGATGCGGGTCACCTTGTTCTTGAAGTAGAAGTAGCCGATCATCATCGGAATGGCGACGATGAGGCCGAGCACGGTGGTAATGAGAGCCAGGGAGATCGTTCCCGCGAAGTCGGACGGCTCGGGCGCGGAGGAGCTCGCGATGACGTCGAACGCACCGATCATTCCCCAAACCGTACCGAGCAGACCCAACATGGGAGACACGGCCGACAGCAGGGAGAGCCAACTCACCTTCGCGAGAAGCTTGATCGACTCTTCTTCAGCAATGTCGTGAGCCGTCTGCTCCATGGATTCGAAGCCCATGTCCACCTTCGGAAGCGCTGCGGCAAGAACATTGGTCAGATAGCCGGGCTCGGACTCGCAAAGTTCGAGAGCTTCTTGGTACTGCTCCTCGGCGAAGAGCTGCTCGAGCTCATCGATGAGTTCCGGCGGAGCGAGCTTCTCGCGCCGCACGTTCATGGCGTGCTCGATGATGAGCGCGACACCCACGACGGAAAGAAGGATGATGATGTAACCGATCGCGCCGCCGCCCGTGATCAGCTTCGTGGGGGCCAAGGCGTAGGAAGGCGTGGCGAGGACGCCGAGGGCGATGAGCCCGAAGAGGAATGCCTGAGTCTTCTTGTACATGGCGGTATTTATACTCCCGTCTCGTTCAAAACCCTCGAAAGTCGTCCGGATGCCTCCCGCGGCATCATGATTGCGAGGGATTCCACTCGTCCGTCAAAGTTCACATTTTCTTGAGCTGATCGCGGGCCAGGAAGGCCTCCCGAGTCTCGGGGAAGCGACGCCGAAGTTCTTCAAAGTACCCCTTGGCGACTTCCTTCTCACCGGATCTGGACTCAGAAAGCCGCAGGTGGGTGAGGCCCAGAAGATAGCAAGTTCGAGGCAATTCGGAAACGGCCTTGAGATTTTCGATATAGGTCCGACCGGTGAAGCGAACGGCCTTCCAAAGATCGCTCTCCACGGGGGAGGAATCCAGAATCTCCATGGTCCGGCAACAGAAGTCGGCGGCGAGGGCGTGGGAGTTGCCCCCTCGCCCGAGGCGTTTCAGTTCGGTGAGGACGTTCTTCGCCTTCGGACGGTTGCGCGCCGCAAGATGGGCCTCGAACTCGAGCATCATCGCCCGAGCGCGGAAAGCATCCGCCCCCTCCGCTTTTATTGTCTTGGACTCGGACTCGAGCGTCTTCGCGAGATCCGCCGCCTCACGGGGCTTGCCATTGTCCAAAAGCCCCTCGGCCGCGACCAACCGGGCCTCCAGAACCCACAGCTTTTGGGCTGGGGACTTCGCGGCCGCCTCGAGCTTCTTGAGGACGTCGTCCCCGTCCTTCACCTGACCGGAGAGCGCAAGGCAGCGCATCAGCAAGACCGTGGCCTCCCCGACAAGACGGGAGTCGGGCTTGAGAGCGATCATCTTCCTCAGAGCCTGAGCGCCCGCATCGAAACGTCCAGCGCCGAGATTCGCCTTTCCGAGATAGTAATTCGCGTACTCGGGCAACCAAGGCAGTCCACTGGCGCTCGCCTGAGCCACGACGGTCTTGAATTGTTCCACGGCGTTGAGGTTGTCACCGAGATTCAGATACTCGATCCCCAGCCTCATGGCCTTGGGCTGGCCATCGTGGACGATGTCCAGAACTTCCGCCGATGGGAGTTCCTTCGTCTTCCCCTTCTGGATGTAGACGACTTTCTCGAAGGTCTCCGACTTGACCTTCACGCCCGTGATCGGCTCCTTCCCCCGGACGATGATGGTGTCCGCCCGAAGGGTCGGAGCCGTAGCCAGGGCGAAGAGACATGCGACGATCAGCGCCGAAATCCCAGCGTTTTTCCGAATCATTCCAATCACATCCTATTCCTGAGCCATTCCCAATACGGCGTGAACCAGGGAGCACCGGGCTGATTGCGGGTCTTGAAGAAGATGGAATTCACCTGTTTCTTCACGTACTGCAGGCCCCTGTTGTCGTTGGCGGTCTTCTTTGCCCAATAGTAGGTGAGCACCGCATAGAACCTGGCCTGCTCGATGCTCTTTTTGAGCCGACGTTCCTTTTCGGCATCGAGAGACGGATCATCCAGCTTGGGCTCCTGATACTTTCGCACCTTCGCCCACATCTTCGACGCCCGTTCGAACTCACCGATACCGGGATAGTAGGTGTAGTTACCCCGTCGGTCGGGACCGGCCAGGAAACCGCCAAAGATCTGGGCCGCTTCCTCGAGAATCGTCGCGGGGGCCTTGTTGTCCGGCCCCACCAACTCCTTGTAGACGTTGGCCGCCTTCGCGAAGAGGGCCTCGGTCTTGGCCTTGTCGCCGGATGCGTAGGCGGCCTTCGCCAACTCGAGCATGCAGCGCGCCTGCTTGCGCTTCATGAGCTTGACCTTCTTCGCGTACTTCGGCTTGCCGTCGAATTTCGCGATGGCCTTCTCAAGAACCTCGTTGGCGTCCGCCCAGTCTTCGAGATCGTAGAAGAGCTTGTAGCCCGTCACCCACTCGCCGATCTTCCGAGGGTTCTTCCTGAAGAGCCAGACTCGATAGGCCTTCGCCGCCTTGCGGACCACTGCGTCACGCGCCTTGAAGTCCTCCTCGTTTCGGGTGGGCATCCCCTTGGCCTTCACCTTCAATCGCTTGTAGATGGAGAGGGCCATGGACTCGAGGATGCGTCCCGGGGGAGGATTCTCGACCATCATGTTGAAGATGGCTTCCGCCTCGTCGAGGCGACCCAAACCGATGAGAGCCTGGAAACGGTCGTAAAGCGCCCTGGCCTTGAGAGCCGGGTCCTTGATCCGATCCACCAACCCATCCGTGGCCCGCAAGACGAGATCGTGGAGACGCCGACGCTCTTTCGGCTCTGCAGTGGCCTTCGCCGCTCTCAGATAGCTATCCGCGATGTAGAAATCGGCCTCGACCAGAGCTGCTTTGCGCGCATCCTTCTGGGTCGAGTCGGTCGCGTCGCTGCGGCCCGCGAGTTTCTTGAATTCCTCGAAGTTCTTCGCGACGGAAATCCAGGGTCCTGGCGCCTTTTCCTTCTTGTCGTAGAGTCTCAGGTATTGGATGGTCGCAATCTTGAGCTTGGCCCTCTCCCGGTACTCCCCCACCTTGTTGGCCAGGCGGGCGTATTCCTTCAAAGCCTCATCGTACTTCTTCTGCCGACGGAGGTTCTCGGCCTTCTGCCAAGCCAGTCCATCCGTGCTCGTCGCAGCACCGACGGGAGGGTGATCGATCAGATAGGAGGTCGCCTCGTCGTAGAGTGACCGAACGTAGGGGTCCTTATTGGTCGCCTTGACCAACGTGCCCAGAGCTGAAATCCAGTTCTGAGACATCTTCTTGTTGATCTTCTGCTTGGCCTCCTCGTCCGAGAGCAGGTCGTTGTTGTAGTTCTTGTAGCCGAGCTCGAAGGCGCGAGCCCCCTCGAGATACCGGTTCTGCTGGACGCAGCAGACACCAATGCGATACCAACCCGTCCGGCCGAGAATCGCCTTCTCCTTGGCGTCCTTGACCTGCCCGAGATTCGCGAGCATGGTCTGGTAGAGCTGGATGGCTTCGACGGCCTTGCCTGGCCGGTTGCGCGTGGTGTAGGCGCCGTTCGCACCGGCGGCGAGAATCGAGGGGGAAAAGGACTCCTTGTTGCGCGCGGTCGCGATGATGACAGACATCAACTTGTCCGCTTCCTGGCCTGCAAACCCGCCTCCGGCGGAGACATTCGCGGCCACCTCCAGCGCCTCGGCCGAACGCCCTTCGGAGTGGAGGGCCTTGGCGTATTCGATCATCGCCAGCTTGCCGAAAAGATTGAACTCGATCTTGAACCGCTTCCAATCGTTCCGGAGACGCGTTCCCATCTCGATGGTCGAGACGGTGTTCCCGTGAGTGTTGTTGAACTGGAACAACCACCAACAGGCCCGCTGCGCCAGATCCTGAAAGGCGGGCGGGGGTACCCAATTCTTCCGCGGAACCATGTTGCCGCTGGAGTCCTCGTCCAAGGGGACGTCGGTCATCGTATCGTAGACGTACTTGTAGTAGTACTGAACGTCTTCCGGCTTGACGTCCTCACCCGCGTCCAAGAGCGCGGCCTTGACCTTGCCCATCCACAGGCATCCGTAGTATCCGATGAGCTCCGCTTCATTATCGAGGATGAACTCATCTAGACCTTCCGCGGCGTCGGTGAGGGCCGCGATCCGCTTGGAGGAGCGCAACTTGGCCGGGTCCGTCGCGAGAAGTTCAGCTTTGTTGTAGAGAACTTGGTAGATGTAGAGCTTCGCCTGGACGGCGAGGGACCACTTATCCTTGTCCTCCTCGGGATCGACATCCCCAAGACTTCGCACGACGTCATTGAAGACGGCCTCGGCTTCATCCAGAAGGTTCTGGGTCTCCTTTTGGAGGGCAGCGACCTGATCCGCGGGCACCCTCCCCTGATTGATCTGGTCGATATTCTCCGTGGCCACGCCTTGGAGAGTATCCGCCAGGTTGAAGCGGGCCTCCAGATACTCCTTGGAACCCTTCGGCAGGCTCTTGACCACTTCCCTCAGACGCGAGATCGACTCGAGGTTGAGCTTTCTACGCCTCTCGATGTCGGTGGTGCGCCGCGCTTCGAAGCGCTTCAGCTTGGAGTATCCCAGCAAACCCAGGGAGCGAAGCTCCTTGTCGTTGCTCTTCTCGAGGCGCTTGAAGATGGTTTCCGCCATGTCGTAGTAGCGGTACTTCTCCATGAGCGCAGTGGCCCAACGATAGTCGAGCTTGCCTCCTTGCTGAGCCGGGGCCAAAGAGGCCAGGAGCAAAGCAACGAGCCCGATCCAGATCGTGCATGGGATCCGGTGGCCGAACGGTGAACGGGCATTCCGCATGGGGTGGTCTTCCCAAGTTTCTCGTTTATGAACTATCGCGGGAGTCTTCCGCATCCAGGGCGGCGTCCCGTGGGAAATCGGTTCAGGGCTGGGGGGATAAGTATAGGAAGGAACGCGCAGAGAAACAGCTCCGATCGCGGAGGATTTTTCGTGTCGCGAAGCAAAAAGAGGGTCGCTCGAGCAAAAAAAGGGCCGGATCCACGGGATCCGGCCCCCAACTCGTTCAGCGGAGCAGCTCCGTCTCATCCTCGGGATTCGGCTCCAGCTCGGAACCGATGACGATTTCCACCTTCAGAAGGATGATGAGGTCCTTCATGCTGGTGGCCTTGCCGTCCCGGGAGAAGAAGAAGCCGACCACGGGAATGTCCCTCAGAATCGGCACGCCGGAATCGAGAGTCTTCTCTTCTGCGAACTTCATCCCCGCGAGGAGGAGCGTTCCACCGTCAGGGATGACCACCGTGGTGTTCACGGCCTGCTTTTGCAATTCCGGCAACTGGAACGTCACAGCCGCGCCGACGCCCAACTGAGTCGTGAAGGTGCGGATGGGCTTGATCAGCGTCGCCACCGTCGGCCTGAGCTCGAGGGTGATGTAGCGGCGGTCGTGGGAAACGATGGGCCGAACATCGAGAATGACGCCTTCTC
>DRQF01000046.1 GCA_011369445.1 Planctomycetota bacterium
GCCGAAGGGGCCGTCGTAGTCGTTCATGGAGCGCCAGGAACGCTCGTGGACGAGGTCTGGGCCGAGAGAGGTCACCTTCAGGTCGATCCGGTTCAGGCGGAATTCCAGGGAGGCGGGGAAAACCGGGTCCGCCACCCCCATGCCCGACAACCAGAGGGACTCGTCTTTGACATGGCGGGTGAGGGTGTTGAAGGCGCGGCCGAAACCTGCGTCGAAGGGAGGCGCGTCGTCGTGCCCCGAACAGGTGGGGTCTTCGAAGCACTTGGGACTATCCTGGGCGAGGGCGGGGAGGGCGAAAGCGGCGAGGAGGCAAAGAAGGCGGAGGGGGGTGCTCAAGAGGTGGGCGGGGACGAGGACGTCCCCGTTCCAGGACTCACGGCTGCCTTGCTGCCTTGCTGCCTTGCTGCCTTGCTGCCTTGGGATGAATCGCCGACATGCTCTTTCCTTTCTCCTCGCGGGTCCGGTTCGCGGGAAACCATACAGGCCAGCCCGACTTCATGTCAAGACAACTAAGTATTGTGTTCTCGGCATGCAGTTCTGAACATCAATCCTTCCTCCCGAGATATACTCCCATCCCCGGCATCAAAGGCCCTGACCGATCATGAGGCGTCCCGCGCATACTTCGCGAAACTCACAAGTACGCTCACTTGAGCGCGCGTCGAGACGGGTTGGGTCTGGCACGGATCTTGCGAGATCCACGTTGCGGTCATGAGCCGCAGAAAGGAGATGAGTGCCATGCCCAAGTGGATGCCATTCAAACGCGGTGAGAAGAAGACCCAGGAGACCTCTCCCGCTGTCGCGGGCGAGAATCCCCTGATGAACATTCACCGAGAAATCGACAACGTGTTCCAGCAGTTCTTCCGGGGAGGCCTGTTCGGTCGGCCCCTCTCCACGAGCCTCTTCGAACCCACGGAGAGCTTCTTCGGAGACTTCAGTCCGGAGGCTTTCACCCCCACCATCGACCTGGCGGACAAGAAGAAAGAACTCGTCCTGACCGCCGAGTTGCCGGGACTCGATCCCGACGACGTCGACATCGAGGTGAAGGACGGCTACCTCGTCCTGAAGGGTGAAAAGCGCACAGAGGAGACGTCGGAAGACGAGAACGGGTTCTGGCGGACCGAGAGGTCATTCGGCGCGTTCCAGCGGGCCATTCCTCTTCCCGCGGAAGTCGACCCCGACCACGCCGAGGCCGATTTCACCAAGGGCGTTCTCAAAGTGCGCCTGCCGAAGCGACAGGTTGCCGCGGAAGACACGAAGCGGATCACGGTCAAAGGCCGCTGAGGTCTCATCGCCCCGCTGACAGAGCGACTGACAGCTTGGCAGCGGGGCGATCGCCTCAATAGGTGAGAAACCGCCAGTAGAGGAGGATCACCACCACAAACGTACCGACCATGGTGACCCCGGAGATCCAGAAGATTCCGAAAGGGTCGCCTGCATCGGCCGGCGCTCTTTGCCGTCGGCATCGACGGCGGTCGCGGTCCGAATTCATCGATCGCCCTGGGCCGAAGGCCATGCTCTTGCCTTCAAGGCCTTCCATCGCTTCACATCTTCCGCCTTTCCGAGCGCCCCGGCCATCGCTTCTAGCCGATCCAAGAGTTTCGGGTCGCAGGTCCACTCGGCGGCCTTCCTCGCCGTCTCGTAAGCCGCTTCGATTCCTCGGGCCCGCTCCAGGTCTCGAACGAGATCGAGCACCCGCCCCAGAGGCAACCTACCCTCCGCGAACAGGCGTTCCCTGAGCGCCAACGATGTCTCCGCCTGCCCCATGCGATCCGCCAGATCCGCGCACCACAGGATGGCCGTCCGATCTTGGCCCGCCCGAGCAATCAACGCCTCCAAATCTTTCGCCGTCCCCTGCCCGGCCTCGTGAAGTCGATAGAGCAGAACGGCCATGTGCTGCACACCTTCGCGCGGGTCGATGCGTTTCTCGTCCATCCACTCCGCCGTCGCATCGAACGCGCGCCTGTACCAACGCCCCAACGCCTCCCCGCCATCCGCCACGGGGGGAAACAGCGTTCGGTATTGAGCGGCAGCAAAGGAGGGGCTGCGCTCTCTCCGCCATCGCTGGATTCTCGGGCCGGTGGCTCGACACGCCACCTTCTTCCAGACCGCGAGGGCCTCTTCGGACTTTCCCACGGAGGCCAGCACGGCGAGTGCAGCCATGGCGGCGCCTCGACGATCTCGCACCTCGGGATCGGCCGCGTAGAGACACATCTTCCGAGTGCGGCGAAACGCCTCCTTCAACCCCGCGATGCGGCGGTGCGCTTCAATGATGGACTTTTCGTACTCGTCTTCCGAACCGTACAACACATCGGGAGTGAGAGCCCCCAGATAGGCGTCGACGGCGCGACTCAGCAGGGGCTCCTCGAAGACCTCCGTGAGTTCATCGATGGTCTCCTCGGCCGGTGGAGGCGGTGACCACCAGGAGAACCGGCTTCCCACGATCAGTGGGAAGCACCACCTGTACAGCCGAAGGGACGCCTCTTTCGCCCCCAAGCGGCCGAAGAGGCGAGCGATCCGTCTCAACCGTGCGCCGTCGGTGGGACGGGTGACGGAGAGCAACTCATCCAGGTAAGACAAGGTCCCGTCGCCACCGATGTCCGGATTCTTCTCGAGGAGAAGAAGGAGCTCGGCATAGTCGACCGCCCCGCCCAGGCCTCGTCGGAGCAGATGGGACAGGCCGGAGAGAAACCCCTCCCGCCCCTCGTCGATCATGCGAGCTTTCAAGTAACCGGCAAGGAGCTTCGTCGAAGCGACGGCCTGGGAAGGCCGAAGACTGCGGACCTGACGCCCCAGCTCGTCCTCGCCGAACGGGGTCTCCGCGATGGCGTCGAAAGCATCGCGAACGGCGCGTTTGGGCTTTGACGGCCCTAGGTCGGGAAGAGCGGGGCCTCGGTTTCTCCCGACGTCCGCCTTGGCCTTCTCGTCCGTGGGCCAGGTGAGGGTCGAGACTCCGCCGCCCAGCAAGAAGATGAATCGGTGATCGCCTCCCCCATTGTCGAGTCGGCGCCAGACGCGTCGCCAAAGTCGTCGTGCCTCTTCGATGCGCCCGGCGTCCAGAGCCGCCTTGACGTTCTTCACCGTCGCGCGAGGCAACTTGCCCTTCCCCGGGGCGGAGGTCTTCTTCTTCTCCGACGTCCGCGTGCCCAAGTCCTTCTTCAGGCGACGAATGGCTTCGGGGTTCTTCAACCCTCGCCATGCGGACTCGGCCGCCCGGAGCCGTCCCTTGTCGTCCGGCCACCGCCGCGCCAGACGGTCCGCCACCCGTGCGACTTCCACGTCACGACCCGATTGTCTGAGGGTGGAGAGGAATGCGGACTGGATCTCTCGGCTTTCTGGGAACTTCTCGGCCGCCTTTCTCGCCAGGCGCAGTGCACGGCGCGAGAAGAATCCCTGAGACGCCAAGGAGACCCGCATCAAAGCGGTCCGTTCGCTGGGCCCGGCCTTTGTGTCGTGATCGTCGAGAACGCCCAGGAGCAGGCTCTCGTCCACCTTCTCGTACAGACCCGCGACGGCGAGAAGCAGTCGCCGCTCGTTCCCGCCAAAGGTTTCCCCCTCCGCGATGCGGGTCACGAGCTTTCGAAGACCCTCCAAGGCGTCGTCCGTCTTTCCAGCCTGGAGTTCGAGGCCGGCCTGAGCCAAAGCGTAGTCCAGGTTGTCCGGGCCTTCCTCCCGGAGAATGCGCAACACCTCCGCCGCCAGCTCGGGCTCACGGTCCGAGAGGGCCACGATGTTGTCGACGTAGAAGTAGGAAAGTCCCCGGCCCAACTCGTCAACGGCCCCTTGAAAACGACCAAGGACGAATTGCCTCGTGACGGCATCGAGGCGCCGTCCGTTCGACGTTCCGCGACTGACCACGTTGATGAGAAAATACACGCGGTTCGACGTGGGCGCCTTCGCGTAAGCCTCTTCCAAGAGTTTCTTGCGGTCCCCCTCCGGGACGATGTCCAGGAGCTGAAGGGCATCGTAGCTGCCCAGGACAGCCGCCGAATCCATCAGTGACTTGATTTCATCGGCCTCGAGGAGCGGCTCGGGAAGCTGTTTTTGGAGTCGGATCACGACGTCTATGAGGCTTCGCAGCTTCTTCGGTTCGGCCACGAGCTTGGACGACAGATGCCGCGCCAGGCTGAGGCGTTGCTTGACGTCGAGGGTGGACCACGCCGCACGCAAGCACTTGCGCACCTCCTCGCTGAGCTCCCAGTTCCTCTTGAACTTAGTTGCCGCGTCCACCCAGCGACGGGCGAACCTCAACGCGGCATCCGATTCCCCGAGAAGCACCGAAACCGAAAGGAGTTCCGGCATACTGATCAGATCGTCCTTCGTGATCGCCGGGAGAGCGATGCGATAGAGGATGCGACGGGCCTGGTCCAGCGCTCCGCGGTGATACAAGGGTAGGAATAGGGGACGGGCCGCCGCCGCCGACAACGTACCCGATGGGAGTTCCGCGGACGCCGTTCCCGCCAGGAAACGAGCGCGAACCTTCTCCTCGTCGCTCCGCCCGCTCTCCTCGACCAAGTTGCGCGCGGATGCCACGAACCCTTCACTCAACCGAGCCGAGACCAATCGCCCCAAGAGTTCGGCATCTCGCGGGAACGTCGTCAAGAGAATGCGATCGAGGGCATCAGCTCGGTCGATCCGCCCCGTCGCCATCGCGACCCGTCGGACCAGCGAGGCCTCCGCGGACAGGCGCGGATAACGACCCAAAGCGAAGTCCTCGGGCCGGTCCGGCCGGTGGGTTTGCGCGGCAGCCCGCTCCTCGTCAATCTTCGCCTCCAACCGATCCAAGAAATCGTCGACCTTCGCGCCGTGGCCCGCCAGCACGAGAAAACTCGTCACGGTCGAGTCGAAGAATCGATCGTAGTCCTGCAGGTTTCTACCACCCCAGAAAAACCGAGGACCCGAAACCGAATCGGACACCGACTTCACGGAAGAAAACGGCCGCCGCGCCAACATCAGGTCGAGCGCCCGTTCGGCCAGCGCCAGGGCCGCCTCGTCTCGACCCAGGAGTTCGTCCAGTTTCGCGACCCGAGAGATGAGTTCGACGTTCCACGACTCTCCCACGAGAACCTTCTCGTAGACCCGTAGCGCCTCCTCCTTGTAACCCGCCGATTCGAAGGACTTCGCCACCTTTCGCAGAAAGGCGTTGCGGTCGGGGACGTCCACCGCTCGATGGAACGTGCGCTCGGCCATGCGGACATCGCCGGCGGCAAGGAACGCATCGCCCAACGTGAGGTAGACGTCCGGCGGGACGAGATCGCCGAGCAGGATCAGTCGTCTGCCGAACTCGAGTTGCTTGGTGCGATCTCGGGCGGAGAGATCCA
>DRQF01000047.1 GCA_011369445.1 Planctomycetota bacterium
GAAACCAGATCGCGTCTGCATAGAAGCCTCAAGATGGTACTCCCAGACGATGCGGCCTCGAGCGTTGTGCTGGTCGTGCCACCAGCGCCGGATGAGGCTTGCTCGTCGGGCCTCCCGTTCGAGACACTCGGCCGAAGGTACTCGTTCACATGTGCCCGTCTGTCCAACGGAATGAGCATCAGCTGCCGGCGCAAGCCGGACAGCTGCATGCGCTTGTTAGGCCGATGATGAGAATAGTGGTGTCCACGCTAGGAGGGCAAGACGCCTCTAGCCAAGGCGAGAAAAACGGCCCGGTTCTCGGGGTCAATTCCTAGCTCACGGTGATTCTCAATCTGATCTTTGAGGGGTCCTTCCTCCAAGTGGTTTGGAAACGAGAGGCAATGCCACACAAAGAAGACAACCATCGGCGGCGTCTTGGTCTTTGCCAGTGCTTCGTAGAGGCAAACAGCGTCGAGAATGTAGAATGGGGTTGCTTCGGGAAAGAACTCGAAGTCCTGCTCTGCATCTCGATCGGCGTGCTTGAAGAAGTTTTGCGGACGGTTGATCAAACGCCGCACCTCGTCCATCATGCCGGGGCGGATGAACTTCGAGTCCGTGATCAGGCTCTCTTGGCCGACCTTCTTACCTAGATCAAGAAGGACCTGCCTTGCCGCGCCGGCAAGTGTGTGGATGGCGATCTCATCCCGGCGCTCGAAGACCATGAAGATTGCTTCTTCAAGTTGACGCCGGGCCGCATCCAGCTTGCTAACTGTCTCCGAGCGTTCGGTCATTTCCATTCGGCCTAACTAGCATTCTGCGGATCAGTGTAGGACCGCCAAACTGGAATAACTCGCTTCGTAAGGACTCATGCGACGTCACGTCCATGGGCGTCAAAGTCCATGCTGCATTTCAACTTACTCCCCCCCTGCGACAGTCTCATCCTCGTTAGGCCGCGGAGAGCGGCGGTGTATCACCGGTTGAGGCAGGAGCACGCGGACCGTGCAAAGGTCGTGGCCGAGCACTGAAACCAGAGCCGTGAGCCGCGAACGGAAAGCTCCAAGGGGAGTCTTCGGATTCAGAGCGTCGGTGACAGCGATGGACATGGGTTTCCTGAATGACTCCTCCCTTCGCGGGTCGAGGCCGGAATCCTCAGTTTCGCAGCGAGGAGGCGTCAAGAGAAAAATCGGGGAAGGAGCAAACTTGGGTGCGGCGGAGGGCTTCATTGTCCCCCATGAACTGTAAAGTGAGGTTCTTCGGCGACGCCTTCTTGGTCGACGTCTCAGGTGATCGAAAAAACCCTTCTCTCAGCCCATGTTTCGAGGACTTGCCATGTCGAAATCCGCCCCCACTTTCGTCATTCGACTCCAGGCCAATCTTGCCCCCCAACCCCTCGCACAGGCGCTCCGTCGCTCCAACCGTCAGATCGATTGCGGACGACGCGCCCTCGCTTACTACCTCTTCGACATGCAGGACCGGGGCGTCCATCAGCTCATCGTGTTCTGTCCCAGAAATTCATGCTCGCGAATTTCTGGGACAGGACACTGGGCTTCGCCAGCGCCACCCACTTCGCCGTCGAACGCCTCGACATGAAACGCCGCACCGCCCGCGACCTCATCGCCGTCGGTCGGGCACTGGCCGAACTTCCTCTCGTCGACCGCGCCTTTGCCGAGGGCCGCATCTCGTGGACCAAGCTCCGGCTGCTGGCCCGCATCTGCGTTCCCGAGACCCAAAGCGCGTGGCTCGAGAAAGCGGAGGCGCTCGCGCTTTCTGAATTCGAACGCCTGGTCAGCACCTCCGAGGCGGGAAGGCCGCCCCGGGAAGGTGGGCACGGCCTCCCGGTCACGAAGGTGGACGTGCGGCTGCGTTTGAACGTGGTAGAGCACGAGCTTTTGGAACAGGTGCGGCTGAAGGTGGCCGCCGAGACGGGCGAGGAGGTCTCCACCCGCGATGTCGTTCTTCTGCTGGGGGAACGCTATCTCAAAGAACAGTCGGAAGGGGACGTGAAAACCCGCACCGAGGCAGCGGGGGAATCCCTTTTCCGCGTCCACGTGGATCACTGCCCGAGCTGCCGGGAGAGCCGGGTGCGCACCTTGGATGGCCCCGTGCCCATTCCCGCAAACCTCG
The DNA here is from genome assembly GCA_011369445.1 of Planctomycetota bacterium. GTDB lineage: Bacteria > Planctomycetota > DRQF01 > DRQF01. The sequence continues at coordinate 2,104 of DRQF01000047.1, forward strand.
GCGATGCCCTGCTTTGTGAAGGAAAAAGGCCCGTGGCGGAGGCCCCGACTCGTGGCGCGGCCGCGCCACGGGAGGAGTGGGAAAAGACCTCTGAGATGGCGCCCCCCGCGTCCCCCGCTCTCCGTCGGAAAATCCTCGCCCGCGACGGGCACCGCTGCCGCGCCTGCTCGACGAAGGGAACGAGCCTTCAGGTCCACCACATCCGCTGGCGGTCGAAGGGCGGCCCCACCACGCCAGAGAACCTGACGGTCTTGTGCGGTCGGTGTCACGCCCTCGTTCACGAGGGGCTTCTCACCATCGAGGGCGAGGCTCCCCATGCCCTCACTTTCCAACGTCAAGAGGGCAAGGACGATGCGAACACCGACGCCGCGGTGACGCTCATGATGGACCCGCCTCGTCGTGGCGCGGCCGCGCCACGAGGCGCCCCCGACTCAGGCGCGATTTGAGAACATTCTTGGCCAGGACAGGGTGGTGGAGATGCTCTACGAGGCCCTTCAGGAAAAAACCCTCACCCTGCCCATCGCTCAGGGCTCACGGATGACGACGATCACCTTGAGGCTTGCCGACTTCGTCACCGTGGCCGCCACCACCGACCCGGACAGGATGCCTCGCCCGCTGCGGGACCGCTTCACCCACCAGGAAGTGTTGGACGTCTACGGTGAAGACGCCCTCGCCGTGCTCGCGGAAAGGACCGCGGGTTGCTTGAAGCGTCCGCTGACGGAAGCTGCAGCCAGGCTTCTGGCGAGGGTGGCCCACGGCACGCCGCGGCGATTGATCGCGATGGTGCGGTGCGCCCGGGACGTGGCGGTGGCGCGGTCGCGCCCCGCGATCGACATCGCCACGGTGCGAGATGCGCTTTGTGCCCGAGGCATCGACGAGCGGGGGTTGGAGCCTGGGCACCGCCGCACCCTCGATCTTCTAAGGCGGCACGGTCGGCCCGTTGGGCGCCGCCGTCTCGCGGGTCAGTTGGGGATGTCCGTGCGGCTCTTCCTGGACGCAGTGGAGCCCATGCTGCTGCGACTGGGCCTCGTTCACGCCACCCCGAGGGGGCTCGTGATCGCAGGGTTTGGGGACCGGGTCGCCGAGGGCGGCCCCCGGGTTTCTCGGGGCTTGTGGGTTCCGGAAAGTTTGACGGCCCGATTCCGGAAAGCCTGACGGTATCCGGCCGAGGGTGGCCGGGAGTTGCGGAATCCTTGGACGCTCTCGCGGTCACTGGCGGAAGAAAGCGAGTTGCTGTACGATGCGCGCTCGCCATGCCGATTTCCGCCACGGAAGAACGCCACTTCGGACCCTACGAGATCCTCGGCCAGCTCGGTCAAGGAGGGATGGCCATCGTCTATCTGGCTCGCTCACCGGACGGTGAACAGGTGGCCCTCAAGGTGTTGCGCGAAGAAGCGGACGAGCGGTCCGACATGGTGGCCCGTTTCCATCGCGAGGCCAGGCTGGCCCGGGAGCTGCGCCACCCCCACATCGTCCCCGCCCTGGACGCAGGTGTTGTCGACGGACGCCACTTTCTCGCCACCCGTTATGTCCCGAGCGTCGACCTTTGGGATCTCGTCGAGGCTCGCGGCCCCCTTCCCCTCGACGCCTGTCGCAGCCTCACAAGAGACCTTGCACTGGCCCTCCAGGCCATCGACGAGGCGGGCGCGATCCACCGCGACGTCAAGCCCCAGAACGTCCTCGTGGACGGGACCGGCCGCGCCATGCTGACGGACTTCGGCCTGGCGCGCCCGACCAACCCGGCATCTCTCCGACTCACCCAGTCCGGAGTGTTCCTCGGCACGCCTTCCTACGCAGCCCCCGAACAAGTCCTCGGCGAACGGAGCGAACTGGACATCCGCGCGGACCTCTACTCGCTGGGTGTTTTGCTGTGGTTCTCGTTGACCGGCAAACCTCTCTACACGGGCGCATCCCGCTTCGAAGTTCTAGAGAAACACCTGGACGCCGCCACGCCCGAGATCCGCAGACATCGCGAGGACATCGACGACGCCCTCCGCGACCTGCTCAACTGGCTGCTACAGAAGGCCCCGGAGAATCGTCCCGAATCGCCACTCCGCCTTCTCGAGGGTGGAGACGCCGCGCTATCGACGGAAGCCTGCGCCCGAGGCCGCACACTTCTCACCCAAATGATCGCCCCTTCGCTCGAAAAACTCGCCGACGCCTGAGACTCATGGGGTTCGCTGGACGCTTGCGTGCGGCGCGACTTCAGGACGAGAGAGGAGCTTCCGCGAGAAGGGACGACGAAGCGCGCGCCGGCACGAGGACCTTCCAGAAGAGGAAAGCCCCCGCGGCCAGGACCGGGCCGAATTCCCACAAACCGGACGGGGGGCGATCCACGACCACCGGAGTCACCAGGATGAAGAGGTCCAGCGCGCGACCGATGAGGACGATGGCGGCCACGCGGACGACCACGTGGGGTTTCTTCTTCATCCCCGCGGAGAGCAGCACGAGGAAAGGCACGGCACCGTTCAGAATCAGATCCAGATAGAAAAGCCCCTTCCAGCCGTTTTGCATCCGGATCGTGTACCACGAAGCTTCCTCGGGAATGTCCGTGTACCAGATGAGCATCCACTGACAAAACCAGATGTAGGCCCAGAAGAAACCCCAGACGAAAAGCAGCTTGCCCAGGTCGTGAATCTGACTCTCCCGTAGCGAACCGAGCGTGAGGGGACGGGAAGGAACGATGGCCAAGATCGCGATCAGGGAGATGCCTCCCACCATCGTCCCAGCGAACAGATAGACGCCGTACATGGTGCTGTACCAGTGAACGTCCAGGGACATGAGCCAGTCGATTCCGACGAGTGAGATGAGAAAGGCGAAGGCCAATAGGAACAGACCGCTGCGGAGCAACTCGGCGTCCTCCGACTCGGTGCCCTCGCGGCGTCGTACGGACCCCTGGATCATCCGTCGGCTGAGCCAGACGAACGCGGCCAAGACCACGGCTTGACGGATGGCGACCGGGACAATGCCGAGCCAGCCGTTGTGACTCACGCCATGAGCGTCGGAAGAGGCCCAGGCGTAGAGCGTCGAGGACCCCAGAAGAGTCAGATAGAGCGCGATCGCCGCCGGAGTGACCAAGGTGCCCATCGCTTCGAGAATCGGTCGGAGCGGGTCGGCCCAGCGAGCGCGCGTAAGCGCGAACATCGCCATGAAGAACGGCCCCGCGAGCCCCAGTGAAAAGAGCCCGGCCGAAGCCGCCAGCCAGCCGCCCCAGGCACGCTCCGGAGCGACGATCAACCCCACCAGGAAGATAAGGAGGCCCAGGGCCACGAGACTCAGGAGGCGACGCGTCAGTCGCGAATCTCTGGTTTCGGAGGTCAAGGTCATGGCTTTTTCTCCTGCAGGCTTCTCACCCATGCCACGGCATACCAGCGATCCCTTCTCGACATCTGGCCCGCGTGGGGCGGCATGTTCTTTCGCCCGAAGGTGATGATGTGAAAGATCTCTCCGTCCTTAAGATCCCTGGCGGGCTGAGCCAGGAGTGAAGGGGGCGGGGGCACGCCCCGCTTTGTGACGAGACCGTCACCGGCCCCTCCCGGGCCGTGGCAGTGCGCACACATGTGGGCGAAGACTTCCTGGCCCCGCGCGAGAACCTTGTCGTCCTTCGCATCGAGGGGCGACTTCAAGATGCGTCCGGCCATGGCGCGCCCGGCGTCGTCGCCCTTGAAGGGCCAGGGCATGAGCCCATCCCGCGGGGAAGTCCCCGGAATCGGTGCCTGAGCCAAGTGCCCATTGCCGAACACGTCCGTGGGGGCGTAGGCGTCCAGGTCCGGCCCGCGCACCATGTTGGGCGCGTATTCGAGCGCCGTCAGCTCCGGGTCGGGCTCCACCGCGTGGGCGAGCAGGAGGCTGAAGATGGCCCAGACGACGATCAAGACCACAGCGAGATTGCGCGGCGTCATCGTTGTCCCTCCACGATGCGCTCCTCCAGATCCAAAAGTCCGAAGGGCTGCCACAGTTCCGTCAAACGATTCCTTCCCCAGCCCCCAACTCCTTCGCGGAGCACGAGGATGAAACGGTCATTCGTGACTCGCAGCGAGGGGATTCTCGCTCGCTTCCCGGGCCGCAGCTTCGCCCGCACGAAGAACGCCGCCACGGTTCCCAACGACGCGAACAGGACCGTTAGCTCGAAGCCCACGGGAACGAACGCCGGCCAACTGTTGAAAGGCTTGCCTCCCACGTCGAGGGGCCAATCCACGGCTGAGGACCAGAACTGGAACCAGAACGCAAGAGCGCAGCCAAGGACTCCCAGCCCCAAACAGATCCAGGGCAGACGTGTCGGCCGGATCCCCATGGCTCCTTCGATTCCGTGAACCGGGAAAGGGCCGTAAACATCGACGACGCTCAAGTCCGCGTTGCGCGCGGCACGGACCGCTTCCAGCACGCCGTGGTCGTCGGGAAAGCTGGCAAGGATGTAGCGCTGCATGGATTCCATCCTTCGTGTCATTGCGAGGCCTCCTTCCGGGTCAGAACGCCCTTCACCTCGCTCATGGCGATGAACGGCAGGCTGCGGCAGAAGAGGAGAAAGAGGGTGAAGAAGAGACCGAACCCGAAGATCAAGCTACCGACTTCGATCAGCGTGGGGCAGTACGACGTCCACGAGGAGGGCAGAAAGTCCCGGTGCAACGACGTCACGATGATGATGAATCGCTCGAACCACATTCCGATGTTGACCGCGATCGAGATCAAGAACACCAGAACGAAGTTGCGCCGCGTCGACTTGAACCAGAGCAACTGCGGAATGAGGACGTTGCAAAGCACCATGAGCCAATAGCCCCACCCGAAGGGCCCGTATGCCCGGTTGAGGAACGTGAACCCCTCCTCCGGATTCCCGGAATACCAGGCGATGAACATCTCAGTGGCGTAGGCGAAGCCGACAAGCGAGCCCGTGAGGAGAAGCACCTTGCAGGCAGCATCGACATGGCGGGCGGTGATGTAGTTCTCGAGCCTCATGACCTTTCTCGCAACCAGCATGAGCGTCAAGACCATGCCGAAGCCCGAGAAGATGGCGCCGATCACGAAGTAGGGTGGGAAGATGGTGGTGTGCCAACCGGGTATCACCGCCGTCGCGAAGTCGAAACTCACGACGCTGTGCACGGACACGACGAGAGGCGTCGCCAATCCCGCCAAGAGCAGGTAGACGCATTCATATCTCGACCACGTCCGCTGGCTTCCGTCCCATCCGAGCGAAAGCACCGAATAGATGCGTCGCCGCCATCCTTTCTTCATCCGATCGCGAAGCGTTGCCAGATCGGGGATCAACCCGAAGTACCAGAACGTGAGAGAGACCAGGAAGTACGTGCCGATCGCGAAGACGTCCCAGAGCAGGGGAGATCGGAAGTTGACCCAGAGAGACCCCCGCATGTTGGGATAGGGAAACACCCAGTGCGCCAACCAGGGACGGCCCATGTGGATGAGGGGATAGGATCCGGCGCACATGACGGCAAAGATGGTCATGGCCTCGGCCCCCCGGTTCAAAGAGGTCCTCCACTTCTGCCGAAGGAGGAAAAGGATCGCCGAGATCAGCGTTCCGGCATGACCGATTCCGACCCAGAAGACGAAATTGGTGATGTCGAACGCCCACCCGACCGTCTTGTTCAAACCCCACGTGCCGATCCCGGTCGCCACCTGATAGATCACGGCAAAGGTCCCGACGGCCAGGGCTGATGCCGCGATGAGGAAGCCGATCCACCACAGACCGGTGGGACGTGATTCCAAGATGCCCGACACGTCCTCCGTCACATCGGCGTAGGTCTTCCCGCCGGTGATCAGGGGCACTTGCACGGCTGCAGCCTCGTCACTCATCGATTCACTCTCCCTTCCCGGTCTCTTCGTCGACCACCAGTGCCAAGTAGGTCACGGAAGGACGCACGTTGATCTCCTCGAGAACTCGGAAGCCCCTGGCGTCGCCCATCAAACGGGAGACCTCGCTCTTCGGGTCCAATCCGTCACCGAATCGAATGGCCCGCGTCGGACAGGCCTGGGCGCAGGCCGGATCGATCTCGCCGTCCCTGATCGCCCGACCCTCCCGTTTCGCTTTGGCTTTCGCCTCTTGAATCCGCTGCACGCAGAAACTGCACTTCTCCATGACTCCGCGGCTCCGCACCGTGACGTCCGGGTTGAGAACGAGGTTCTCCAACCCATCTTGGTGGGGATAGTCGAACCAGTTGAAACGACGCACCTTGTAGGGACAGTTATTGGCGCAGTACCGCGTTCCCACGCAGCGGTTGTAGACCTGAGCGTTCAAGCCCTCCTCACTGTGCACCGTCGCCAGAACCGGACAGACGGTCTCGCATGGGGCGTGATCGCACTGCTGACACATCATGGGCTCGAAGGCGGCACGCACATCTTCCCCGTCGCCGCTGTAGTAGCGGTCGATGCGGATCCAGTGCATCTCACGCCGTCGCATCACCTCATCACGACCGACGACGGGGACGTTGTTCTCGACCTGGCAGGCGGTCACGCAGGCGGAGCAGCCCGTACAACGGTCGACGTCCACCACCATCTGCCAATGGTGCGGACTCTTGGGGTGATCTTCCGACCACAGTTCACTCTCAAGGTGATGCTCTCCTTCCCGCACGGTCGCACCGGCGGCGAGAGCCGTCAGGCTGATCTCCCTCACCGCGTGACGCACCTCGCCACCCTTCGGAGCCAGATTGGGCGGGACGGTGAGGGTGTGATGAGTTTGCGTGCAGGCGATTCCAGGGTGTTCCCCGGTCGCCTTGATCCTGACGACACCGCAGCGCTCGCTCAGGAGACCTCCGCTCCGCGTCATGAACGGCGCGGCATTGGCTCCGATCACCCCGCCTTCGGCCACCGTGAGATCCCCCTCCAGCCACTGGGGCCCCACTTTCGAGAAGCGGTCCGTCCCCATGCGACCGAAGCCGAGGGGCACCACGACCACATCCGGGTGTTGACCCGGCTGGATCTGAACCGGAAGCCTGATCTTCAAGGACTTGGACTCGCTCTTGCGAATGAGCTCGACCTCGTCACCCTCCTCGAGTTGCAGCTTTGCGGCGGTTTCGGGCGCGAGCGAAGCCCAATTTCCCCAGGTCCCCTTCGTGACGGGATCCGGCAGTTCATGGAGCCAAGCGTTGTGGGCGCCTCGGCCCTCCAGCATCGTGAGACTCGGATGCACGACGAGCTCCAGTCCCTCTGCCCCGGTCGGCCCCGAAAACGCGGGCCAGGTCTTCGGCATGTGGAATCCAGGGTTCGTCTTGCGGCGGGGGGCAACGACGCAATAGCCCTTCTGGAGAAACAGGTCCCAGGCGGCGTTTGCGTCCGAGGACTTCTCCGAGCGCGAATGGATGGCCGACACGAAATGGGACTTCCTCGCCGCTTCGTCGTCATAGGACGCCTCGCCCATCCACGCAGCCAAGCTCTCGCGAACGGCACGGGTGTCGAAGATCGGACGGACCACCGGCTGGGTCGCCGTGATGATGCCATCGACCGGCTCCGCGTCATCGAAGGATTCCAGGAAGTGATGATCGGGCGCCACCCAATGGGCCAACGACGACGTCTCGTCCAGATGGGATGACGTCGCGCAGACGAGATCCACCTTCTCGAGCGCTTTCGCAAAACGCGCACCGAGATCCAGCTCGTGAACCGGGTTGGCGTCATGGACAATGAGCACACCGACGCGCCCTTTCTCCATGTCCTCCACGAGGCGCGTGACCTCACGGTCATCGCCCCGGCGTTGCCGAGACGCCCGAGTCAGATCCAGCGTGCTTCCGTAGGCACCCAGCATGTCGTTGGCCAGATTCACCAGGAGCTGCCGACGAAGATCGTTGGACCCGTCCAGGATCAGGGCCCGACCGCGAGCGGCCCACAGCGTCTCGGCCACGTCGTCGACGTCGGCGACGGCGACGGGCAGATCTTTCTCGGCCACTTCGAAGGGCACGGATCGCCCGGCCAACCGAGCAATCTTCGCCACAAGCGCCTCCAGGAGCAGGCCCTGCTCGGAGGGTTTCACGAGCCAGCGTCGATCGGCACGGGAGCCCGTCAGGCTGAGGCGGCTCTCGACTTGGAGGTGAAGTTTCCGGGAGGGGGTCTTGTCGCCCTCGAGGAGGTCCCGGCCGGCCACCCAGCCCTTGGCATGTTCGACGGGGCTGATCCATGCTCCCAGGAAATCCGCATCGAAGGAAACGAGGACCTCCGCGTTCTCGAGAAGGTACCGAGGCAGCGCCCTAACCCCGTGAGTGGTCTCATGGGCCGCGAGAATCGCCGTGGCCGAGGGCACGTCATACTGGACGTGGCCCCCATTGGGAAACTTCGCGAAGAAGCGTTGGATGCGGTCCAGCGTCGTGGGGCCGTTCATCGTCCTCGAAAGCAGACGGACCGACTTCCCCGCTTTCACCGCGCTGTCGAGCCCGGCGGTCACAGCCTCATCAAGCTGCTTCCAAGTGACCGCCCCTCCCCGCTCGAGCGGACCCGCGATGCGCTTCGAATCGTAGAGCCCCAAGAGGGACGCTTGACCGACGGCGCAGGTTCCGCCCCCGGAGATCGGATGATCCGGAGCTCCCTCGGAGGAGCGGAAGCCCTCGATCTTGATGGGGCGCCCCTCCCGGCAACGCACGAGAATCCCACAGCCCGCGCTGCATCCTCGACAGGTGGAGGCGTAGGCGACCGTATCCCCGGGGACGACCTCCTCCATGGGATACAAAAGCGGGATCGCCTTTTGCACGGGCGCTCGCGTGCACGCGAAGAAGGTGCCGGCGATCCCGAAACCCGCGAGTTTCAGGAACCCACGGCGCGAGAATCCGCCGTCGGGAAGCACGAGATCCCGTGGACGCTCGCTCTCATCGATACGGATATCCTCGACCCCGTCGGCCCGCCGCCACCCGTCGCTCTTGACGGACTCGACGTCTCGGCCGTCGCGATCAGTAATGGCAGACCGAACAGTCGGTCGAGGCGTGGAGGTCCTGTCGCCCATTCCAACCCTCCTCGTTCACTTGGCGATGGCAATTCACGCACCACCCCATGGAAAGATCTTCGACCTGCCGCACCCGTGACATGGTTTCAACGGGTCCGTGACAGATCGCACAGTCCACACCCGCACCCACGTGGCGCGAGTGATCAAAGAAGACGAAGTCCGGTAGGTTGTGCACCTTGATCCAGGCGATACCCTCGGGCGTTTTGCCCTCGATGGGTTTCAAAGCGTCGTCGAGAGCGAGCGCTTCATAGATCTTCCGGATCTCCGGAGAGACCACGGGCTTGACCGGACGCCCCTCGGCTTTCGCCTTGGCCTCCTCCTGCCGCACATCCAGGATCGGTGCGGACACGAAGCGGTGACAGTTCATGCAGAGGCCGGGTCCGGGTATCCCCGCATGCCGACTACGCTCGGCGGAGAAGTGGCAGTACCGACAATCGATCTTCATCTCCCCGGCGTGCAGCGCGTGAGAGAATGCGATGGGCTGCTTCGGCGCGTAGCCGCGCGCGTCTCCCGTCGTCCGCAAGTCGGCCCCCTCGAGGACCACCAGCGCCGTCAGGGACAAAGCGCAGAAGAAGATGACGAAGGCTGTTCGACGTGTCATGCTTCGACTCTCAACAGTGGATTTCGGCGTTCTTACGGGCGTAGAACCACCAGTTCACGACGAGACAACTCAGGTAGTAGACGGCGAAACCATACAGCGCGTAGTGGGGCTGGCCGGCCTTGATCTGGGCCCCGAAGACCTTGGGGATGATGTACGCCCCGTAGGCAGCGATCGCTGACGTCCACCCGAGAACGGGCCCCGCCTGCTCCTTGGGGAAGATGATCGGGATCATGCGGAAGGTCGATCCGTTCCCGATCCCCGTCGTGGCAAACAGCACGATGAAGAGCAGAAGGAACGGCATGAAGTACTGCTCGGGGTGGGGCGACTGATTCGCCAGCGACACCATGTAGCCCGCACCGATCGTCGAGAGGATCATCAAGATGGTGTCCCAATGGGTCACCCTCGCCCCGCCGAACTTGTCCGCCAACCATCCACCGACGGGGCGGATGAGGGCGCCGACTCCGGCCCCGATCCAGATATAGGACGCCGAATGGGGTGCGGCCGGATTGACGAGTCCCTCGGCGAGGTGGGTCCCGTCGGGCGCAACGCGGATCACTCCGAATACGTCGTCGATCAACTTCGGAAACGCATTGGCGTACCCGATGAATGACCCGAACGTCATCGTGTAGAGCCAGGTCATCACCCAGTTGTGCTTGTTGCGGAAGATCGCGAACTGACCTTCGAGATTCTCCCGCGTCTCCCTCGGCGTGAGCTTCTTCATCGCGAAGAGCGTCACGAGTACGGCCACGATCAAGATGGCGAGGATCTTGAGAAGGTACGGAAACCCGCCCCAGTCGGTGAGCAGAAGCGCGATGCCGACTCCCGCCCCGATGAAGCCCAGAATCGTCAACCACAGGTACTTGGCGACCGCCACGGGCGTGGGTCCGCACTTGTGCTGCGGCATGTTGTGCATGAGGAAGAAGGCCAGGATCGCGAGGAAGGCGAGGATCGGCACCCAGACGAGCGCCGCATTTTGAATCCACACCTTGTGTCCATCGACCAGGTAGGGATCGCCTCCGAACTTTCCGAAGGCGCCGAACGTGATGATCCAAGGCAGAAGGAACTGCATCACGCTGACACCGGCATTTCCAAGACCGGCATTCAAGCCAAGAGATAGCCCCTGCATCTTCTTCGGGAAAAAGAAGCTGATGTTCGACATCGATGATGCGAAAGCGCCGCCACCGACCCCCGAAAGCGCCGCCAGAATCACGAATACGATGAAAGGCGTGTCTGGGTTCTGCAGGGCGATGCCAGCACCCACGGCGGGAATCAGCAAGAGAACCGTCGTCATGAACTTCACGTTGCGGCCACCGCAGAGCGCGATCATGAACGAGTTGGGAATACGCAGCGTCGCTCCGGCGAGGCCGGCGACCGCCGGCAGCGTGAACAGCAGGTTGCGGTAGGCATCCCCGCCGAAGGCCTGACCGTGGTTCCCCCACGTGAAGTTGAAGAGCTCCGGATTCGAGAAGTGTGCCTTCTGGATGAACTTCGCCAGCATTCCCCAGTAGAGCCAAACAGCGAAAGCACACAGCAGATTGGGAATGGAGACGACCAGGTTCTGGACCGCGACCTTCTTGCCGCCACCGGTCCAGAAGGCGTCGTCCTCGACGTCCCAGTGGGAAAGAGCCCTCCCAGGCCGGGTCTCGGGGGCCGTCATGTTCTTGGATTTGTCGCTCATCAATCCTCCTCCCCGTGGGCGAAGACGTCGGCGGCTTGATCCTCGATCTGTCGAGCCAGCCGCGGCGCGCGTTTGAAAAGCATCTTGCGGATGACCAAATGCATCCAGACGAGGCAGACGATCGTGAGAATCAGGAAGAACACCCAGCAGGTGCTCCAGATGCCCGTCCCCTTGAGCAGGTATCCGAAGATGATCGGGCAGACGAAGCCGCCGAGACCGCCGAGGACGCCCACCATTCCGCCGACCACGCCCACTTCATTCGGAAAGTAGTCCGGAATGTGCTTGTAGACGGCAGCCTTTCCGATGCCCATGGCGATGCCGACGACAAAGACGAGACAGGTGAAGATCCAGACGTTGGACTGGAAGTGGACGTAGGTCACGCCGCGGGCCACCAGCTCCTTCTTCTTCACCTTGTCGCCCACCTTGACGGCCGGAACCTGCCAGGACCGGGATTTCGGAAAGGGCTGGAAGCCGTCTTGATCCTTCCAGTCGGCGTCGGTGGCCGGGGGAATCAGTTTGTAGACTTGGTCGCCGATCACGACCTTGTCGGAAGCCACCTCGGTGACAATGCCCGGCCGCTTCGCCATGACACCCGCTCCCGGCGACTGGAGATCCATGCGCGGAATCGAGAGAAGGGCCGAGGCGATGGCGATGGTGCCCAGAACCCAGTACATGACCGAGCGCGCACCGAACTTGTCAGACATCCATCCCCCCACCGCACGGATCACCCCAGAGGGAAAACTGAAGATGGAGGCCAGAAGTCCCGCGGTGGCGACACTCATCGAGTAGACGTTGACGTAGTAGGGAATGAGCCACTGGGCCAGGGCTACGAAACCGCCGAAGACGAGGAAGTAGTACAGACCAAAACGCCAGACGCGCATGTGGCGCAGCGGCGAAAGGCGTTCGGCCAAGGTCATCGTCTTGGATTGGACAACCTTCTTCTCGTAGGTCAGGAACCAGAAGAGAAGAGCGGTTCCGAGGAGAAGAGCCGCGTAGATGCGAGGCATCGTCCGCCACCCCTCGAGATTCTCGCCCCCATTGGTGAGGCTTTTCAGGAGCATCGGAGCGAAGATGCTGGTGAGCGCGGCTCCAGCATTACCTGCGCCAAAGACCCCCAAGGCGGTCCCCTGGTATTGGGGCGGGAACCACACCGACGTATAAGCGATTCCCACCGCAAAGGAGGCTCCTGAGACACCGAACCCAAGGCCGGCCAGCAGGAATCCGGAGTAGGAGTC
>DRQF01000048.1 GCA_011369445.1 Planctomycetota bacterium
AGCAGAACTGTGACCCGCGCTCCCACGGCGTGACGGTTGCCGGCCTGCTTCGAGGTGAGCTGGACGCCGATCCAGCCGCCTTGGACCTCGCACTCGTTGCGAATGAGATCCGGCCAGTCATCCAAATTGACGACGACCAGATCGACCAATCCGTCCCGGTCGATGTCGCCGAACGAGACGCCTCGCGAGACCTTGACGATCGCCAACCCGGGTCCGGCCTTCGAGGCCGCGTCATCGAATTCCAGCTCGTAGCTTTTGCCGAGGAAAAGCTGGTTGGGTTGCCGGTAGTTGGTCCCCAGATCGAGGACGCCTTCGGCCTGGGGATAGACGTGGCCGCTCGCCACGAAGATGTCCATGTATCCGTCGCAATTGAAATCTTGGAGCACGTTGCCCCAGGAGAGCCAGTGGTAGCTGGCTTCGCCTCCCAAGCCCACCCGCGTCGTGATGTCATCGAAGAACATGTTCTGGGGCGTGCCTGCGTTGATGTAGAGCGTATTCGTATCGTGACTGAAGTTGGTCACGAAGATGTCCATCTTGCCGTCGGCGTTCATGTCGGCGGAGGACACCCCCATGCCGGCCTGCTCCAAGGCGTCGATGTTCACGGCGACCTGCCATTCCTGGGCGACTTCCCGGAAATGACCGTTGCCGAGGTTCTCGAAGAGGAGATTCGGTCTGGAATCGACTGCCACGTAGAGATCCTGGTCGCCGTCCCCGTCGAAGTCCGAAGTGACCATGCCGAGGGTGTAGGAGCCCTTCCTTTGGCCTCGGTGATCCTTCAGTGCGAATCCGAAGCGCTCGGTGGCCTCGACGTAGCGGCCGTCCTTGAATTCGTAGAAGTTGTCGAGAGCCTCGCCCAGACCTCGTGGCCCGCAGCAGACGGAAAGGCCTTTCCATTCGCACGGGTTGCCCTCGTTGGGCGGATGCTCGAGATCGAAGTCCACGTAGTTGCCCACGTAGAGATCGAGATCGCCGTCCTGATCCGCGTCGAAGAAGGCGGCGCTCGAGCTGTAACCGGGTGCCTCGCCCCCGATGTGGACTTCCTCGAAGCGCCCCGACCCCTTCTCGTTGCGGAAGAAACGGTTCTTGCCGAACCCGGTCACGTAGACGTCGTCGAAACCGTCGGCGTCGAAATCGACGGTGTAGACGCCCGAACTCCAGGACGAACACTCGAGACCGCTCCCCTCGGTGATGTCCTTGAACGTCCAATTGCCGTCGTTGCGGTAGAGGGCGTTGTGGTAGATACCCCCGGTCTTCTCGCGGAGTTCTCCGCCGTTGGCGAAGTAGATATCCAGGTCGCCGTCGTTGTCGAAGTCGAAGAGAAGGACCCCCTGGCCGATGGTCTCGGGAATCCACAGCTTGGAAGCGGTTCCCGCCTTGTTGCGAAAACGAATGCCCGCTTTGCGCGTCATGTCGGCGAAGTGGACGGGGCCCCGTGGGCCCGTGTCCTTCGGAGGCGGAGGAAGGGCATGGGATTGGGTGGACGAAGAGGGGGATGCCGGGGTGTCCTTGCTCTTCGAGTCTCCGCAGCCGACCACGAGGGTCAGCGATATCAGAACGGTCAGAGGCGCGAGTGTCTGGCGTCGGTGGAGCAGGGTGATTCTCCTCGTTTTCTCCCCAGTGGGAGAGGATGTCGGGAATCGGCAGTGAAGCAACTCTGGGATGATAGTCGAATCCTCCGATTCGCCAAACCTCGTCGGAGGACGGGGTAACGGCTAAGATTCCCTCATGAAGCCCGCGATCTCCGTCCTTTTCGTCTCCTTCGAAGCCGCCCCATTCGCCAAGGTCGGGGGCCTGGCGGACGTTGCGGGCTCCCTTCCGAGAGCGCTGCGCCGTGCCGGCGCCGACGTGCGGCTCGTCATTCCGGACTTTCAAGACATCGCGGTGGAGGGTTTCGAGTTTGAGAATGTGCCGATCCCCTCGGACTGGACCGTGGGGATCGACTTTCGCCCGTACTCGTTTCGCGTGCGGGAGACCCGGTTTCCCGACGGCACGCCAGTCTGGTTGGTGGGCGGGGACGACTTCTTCGCAAGGCCCGGAATCTACAACGCGCCCGGCGGCGAACCCTTCGGCGATGAGCTGGAGCGGATCGTCTTTTTCAACAAGGCCGTGGTGGAGGTGATGAAGTGTCTGGAGGTGGACGTCGACATCGTCCACCTGAACGACTACCAGACGGCTCTGATCGCCGCTTACATGCGGCGTTTGTACGGCAATGAGGAGAGGCTCGCACGTCCGGCGTTGTGCCATTCGATTCACAACCTTGCCTATCAGGGTGTTTGGCCCGCCGAGCGGATTCAGACGATGGGGTTTCCCCCCGAGGATGCCCGATACCCCAGCCCCTTCGAGTGGCAGGGAATGATCAACCTCATGAAGACGGGGATCGAGTTGGCGGACATGGTGAACACCGTGAGCCCCAGGTATGCGATGGAGATCCAGACGAAGGAGTTCGGCGCGGGCTTGGAGGACTTGTTGCGAGGTGTTTCGGGGAAGCTCCGAGGGATCTTGAACGGGATCGATACGGAGGCCTGGAACCCGGCCACCGATTCCCACCTCAAGTATCACTACGACACGGGGAAACTCTCGGGCAAACGGGGCTGCAAGGCGGCACTGTTGAAGGAGGCGGGGATATCCTTGGATCGCCTGGACCTTCCGGTGATCGGGATGGTGGGGCGTCTCGTGCAGCAAAAAGGCATCGACCTCATCCTCGAGATCGGAGACGCCCTGCTGGCCACCGATGTCAACCTCGTCGCGCTCGGATCGGGGGCCAAAGAGATCGAGGATGGCTTACGGGGTCTTTGCGCTCGTCATCCGGATCGCGCGGGCGTGAAGATCGGTTTCGACGAGGGGCTCGCCCATCGCATCACGGCGGGCGCTGACATCTTCCTCATGCCGTCGCGCTACGAACCCTGTGGTCTCAACCAGATGTACGCCCAAAGGTATGGGACGATCCCCGTCGTCCACGAGGTGGGGGGACTCGCCGATACGGTCACGGAGTGGGACCCGAGCACGAAGGCGGGTACGGGGTTTCTCTTTCGAGACGCCGAAGCCGGAGCCCTTTCCGACGCCCTTGGCCGAGCGCTCCTCGCTTTCCAGGACAAGCGTGCCTGGACCGAACTCGTGAAGAACGCCATGGCCGTGGACTTCTCATGGGAGCGGTCGGCGAAGGGGTATCTCGAGTTCTACGCCGAGGCCATCGAGCGTCACAGGGGCGGAAAAAGTGCCTGAGCTTCGACGGCCAGGTCGAGCCCGCTGAGCTGCCCGCGACGAAACTTCTCATGGCCGAGTCCCGCCACCATGGCCGCGTTGTCTGTGCAAAGAGCCAACCCTGGATAGACCACGCGCACCCCATGCTTTTCGCTCTCCTCGTCGAAGGCGCGGCGGATTTGAAGGTTCGCCGCCGCGCCGCCGCAGAGGACCACGGTGTCGCGCCCGAGCCTGCCCGCCATCCGCAGCGTCTTCGTCACCAAGACATCCGCGATGGCGGCGAGGAGCGCCGCGGCCACGTCCTTGGCCACGAGATCCGGATCGTCCCTGAGAGCGTAGAGCACCGCTGTCTTCAGACCCGAAAACGAGAAATCGCCGTCGGGGCTCCCCTTGAGGGGGCGCGGGAACCTGCGCGACTTCGGGTTGCCCGTGAGCGCCAGTTTCTCCAAGGCCGGCCCGGCAGGCATGGCGAGGCCCAAATGTCGGCCGCACTTGTCGATGCACTCTCCGACTGCGTCGTCCTTCGTAGCGCCGACGCGCAGGTAGACATCGAAGTTTGGGCAGTCCAAAAGCAGGGTGTTGGCCCCCGAGATGAGCAGGGCAAGGAAAGGATAGGCGAGATCCTCCTCCGCCATGAGCGCTGCATGGACGTGGGCCTCCAGATGGTTGATCCCCACGAGGGGTCGGTCGAGCGCCATGGCGAGAGCCTTGCCGACGGTGACGCCCACAAGCAGGGAGCCGATGAGGCCTGGGCGGTGCGTGGCCGCGATGAAGTCGACGTCGGAAAGGGCGACGTCGGCGTCTCGACAGACCGCTTCGAGAAGCGGGAAAATGGTCTCGACGTGTAGGCGGCTCGCGCGCTCCGGAATGACGCCCCCGAATTCCGCGTGTTCCGCGAACTGGCTCACCGTCAGGTTGGCGAGAATCTCCTTTCCGTCTCGCACGAGGGCCACGGCGGTGTCGTCGAAGGACGTGTCGATTCCCAATCCCAGCGTCATGAGCGAAAGTCCTCGGGGCGGCGCGCCTTGCGGCCGACGCCGAAGGGCTTCAGATAGAGCGGCTGGATGCGATTCAGCGGGACGTCGACGGCCGCCTCGAGGCGCTCTCCAGCATGGCGCGCAAGCTCCAGGGCCGAGGGCTCGGTGAAGACGACCGGAACAGCGTTCTCGAGATCGAGGGGCGACTCGGAGGAGACGAATCGGGTAAGGCCCTCGGGAATCGACGCCGCGAGTTCCTCTGGGTCCCCGTGCCAGCGGATGTCCCCTTCGAGTTCGAGCTTCCCCTCGGCCGCCGTGAACAGGCCGGAGAAGGTGACGCTGCCGTAGCCTGGGACCACGACGCAAAACCGGGGAGGGAGATCCGTCCCCAGGATCCGGGCGACCCGTCGCGCTTCGAGGCTGACGGCGTCCAAGGCGTACAGAGGGAGGCGGCCCACCATGGCGAATGTCTTGGTCATGGCGAGCCCGATTCTCAGTCCCGTGAAGGATCCCGGTCCCACGCAGACGGCCAGGGCATCCAAGTCCGCGAGGGCGCAGCCGCTCCTCTCGAGGAGTGCTTGGACGACGAGAAAGATCTCGTCCTTGGGTGGATGGACTCGTGGGCCTTGCGGAGCGAAGACGGTCGGAGGAGAACCGGCTCGTGTGACGGCGAGCGACGTGGCGAAGCGGGAGGTATCGACGGCGAGGATGGCACTCACGTTCGAAGTCCCTCGATCGCCGCCGAAAGGGTGTCGTCTTCGGAGGAGAGAACGATTCTGCGATGGGTGGGTGCGTCCGCAGGAGTCATGGTCACGAGGATATGGCCTGCAAGCCCCATCGCTTCGACGATGTCGCGGGGCCATTCGACAACGGTGAAGCCCTCGTCGAGGAAGAAGTATTCCGACAATTCCATGGCGACCAACGCATCGACGGTCTCGAGGCGATAAAGATCGATGTGGAAGAACGGGCACCCCGTCGTCAATTCGTGAGCGTTGACCAGCGTATAGGTCGGGCTCACGACGCAGTCGGCGTCGTCTCCGCCCACGCCAAGGAAAAGCCCTTTCGCGAAATGGGTCTTCCCTGCACCCATCTCTCCTTCGAGAAGGACGATGGCCTTTGTGGGAAGGTGCTCGCCCAATCTCCTGCCGAGCTCGAGCGTCTCGGCCACCGAGTTGGTCGTGAAGGGAACATCCATGGCGATTCGTTTCCGCGAGGGGACGGAAAGGGAGGGTAGGTTCCCTCCCGGGAGTTTCAACCGGTCCGCCTATCGCTTGGCGCCCAGCTCCACGAAGGTTCCCCCCGTGATCCGAGCGACGTCGACGAGGAATTGCCTTCCGATGCCGATGAGATCGAAGCTGATCGTGTGAATGGTCACCCTCGAAACCTCGTGGTACTCCTCGAGGACGGCCAGGATTTCGTCGGGGACGATCAGCTCACCGCAGGTGGGTTCCCCGTCCGCCAGGAGAAAAACCGTATCCGCGAGGGGTTTGAGTTTGCCTGTGAAGTGAATGCCCTTGCCCTTGATGCCGAAGATCCACTTGATGGCCGCGAAGAGGTTCGTCTCGCCCCGTTGCCAGCCTTCCTTCGTGTAGGCGCCGCCCTCGGTCCAAGGTTGGAGTTCTTCGACCCAGCGAACCGCCGAGGAGATGTTGCCGGGCGTGGCGGGGACGAGTCGGGGGCGGAAGGGTTGCACCGTGGCGTCGAAGGCGACGATGTCGAAGGAGGTGTTCTTCTTCAGCTTCTTCAAGACGCGGATGAGTTCTTTCTTCGCGAGGCGGATCCGCTTCGTGGACACCCAGCGAGAGGCCTTCCTTCCGCCCTTGGCTCTTGGCTGGTAACGGATGAATTGGTTCATGCTCGCCGAGAGGTCCAGGACGTAGAGCACGCGCTCGGAGGTGGTCTTGATGCGGTAGTAGTCAGGGGTCTGCCCGCCCGTGTCGTACCCGGCCAGGTCCGCCTTCTTTTGCGGAAGGGTTTCCGGTACCTGCCATCCGTCCTTCACACGATCCCACCAGCGCTGCCAGACCTCGGCCTTGGAGCCGTACTGATTGCCCGTGATGGCCATGAGCGCGGCCCTGGCGTCTCCGAGAAGGCGGCCACGCGTGCCGGCCATGAAGTCGATGAGGACGGGGATAGAGGAGCGGGCGCGCAGGCGACCCAGTGCCGCGAGGGCCGCGCTTTTCACCTTCCAATCCTTGTGGCGCAAGAGTTTTCCGATGCGTGGAGCGACCTTGACGTCTCCGCTCGCTCCTAACGCGTCGAGGGCGGCCAGCAGTACGGGGAGGTCGCGAGTCTCGAGGCTCGCGAGGGCGGCTTCGTTGCCCAGGGAGGATTCGTGAGCCGCCAGGGCTTCCAGGTAGGCCGCCTTGGCGGGGCCGTTTCTCTCCTTCGGAATGAGAGCCGCGAGTTCCTTCAGCCCCTGTCCGTCCGCGCGGCGCTGGAGGGCTCGCGCGACGCCGATGCGCACGCGTGCGTTCCGGTGGGTCAGCCCCTCGTCGATGAGCGCCTTGATGGCCGCGGGGGATTCCTTGCGGGAGAGGGCCCATGCCGCGCGGCGCGCCACGCGGGCGTCCTTGTCGGTCAGTCCGAGGGAGATCAGAAGGCGGGTTGCTTCTGGACCGTCGACGAAAGCCAACGCCTCCACCTGTCCGACCCGCTCGGCCGCCGACTTGGACTTCATGTACTTGGGGAAGTCAGCCAGGAGAGCGGCGTCGTTCGCCTTGTCGGACTGTGCCGGGACGGATGCCGCAAGCCATAGGAACAGGGCTGTGCTCAGGAGCTTCATGTCAGCGCGCATAGGCTTTGAGGACCCATTCGCGCCACGCATCCTGGAAGCGTGCCACCGTCATGCCCAGGTTCTTGCGAAAGGCCGCTTCCGTATTGCCGCTGGACGTGAGATCGCGCTCCAGTCCCGCGGCGGCGTCCGCGTGCTCGGTGAGGATGAAGTCGACGAAGGACCACGAGTAGGCTTGGAGCATGGGGGACAGCTTGTCCACGTCACGCTTGGCGAATGTGGCGAGACTGATGTCTTTCTTACGGGAAACGCGAGAGAACATTTTTCCTTTCCATCCGCCGTCCTGCCACTTGTCGCGGCGGCTCGACACCTCGCCGGTACAGAAATTCCTCGTGTCGCCGAACTCGTTTTCCTCCAGCCAGTGAGCGATTCCGGCGGACCACCAACCCGGGTACTCGAATTTTCCGATCGGGTGGCCCTGCTGGGTGATGAGGTGGGAGACGTGGTGGTAGACGTTGGCGTGGCGCTCCTCGTCCTTGCGGATGACCCGTTTCCCCGCGGCGACGACGTAGATGGAAGTGGTCGTCCCGAAGAGTTTCGTGGCATTGCCTCCGATGATCGTTTGAGTGACGCGGTCGCGCTCCTTGAGATCGCGGACCATGTAGACATCCCAACGCCCCGTCGTTGGGGATCGGTAGGGGCGGTCGAAGCGTTTCGTCCAGTCGGCGTAGAGGTCTTCGAGGCGTTCGGCGTAGAGGTGAGCCCCCTTGAACATGTCATAGGTCTTCATGCCCACCTTGATCTTCGGAATATCGTAGTGGAGGTTGAAATGATCCGTCTGGATGTGCTCCATCTTCTTGATCCTGAAGCGCGTCTCCAGTGCCTTCATGTCCTCCAGCCACTTCTTCCGCCCGTCCATCTCGATGCCGAAGGCGAACTTCGCATGGTTGTGGTCGCAGAACTTGCAAGGAACCTTGCCTAATCCGTGGCAGCAGGGGAGACGAAGGCGACGAGTGCAGAGGTGGTCGATCGTCGTCGGACAGACGACTTTTCGGCACTTCTTGTCCTCGCAGGGAACGTAGCCCTCGTTCTTGCAGACGCCGCAGAAATCCTCTTGGGCCGCGGTGGGCAGGGCGAGGAGCAGCAGCGACAGAATCAGGCGAAGGGTCTTGGGCATGGATCTCTCTCGATCGATTTCGGCCCATGATAGCGCCTGGAGGAGATTGGCCGCAAAACCGTGCATTTTCTGGGTTGGGGGCGTCAGGGCTTCACGTGGTCGAGGATCGCATCCAGGATCGAGTCCGGGGTCATTCCTTCCGCTTCGGCTTCGAAGTTGAGGATGATGCGATGTCGCAGCGCCGGCTTCATCATGCGGCGAAGGTCATCGAACGAGACGTTGAAACGTCCGTGCATGAGTGCGCGAACCTTCGCCGCGAGAAGGATCGACTGGCCGCCGCGAGGGCTGGCGCCGAAGCGGATGTAGCGTCGTACCTCCGGGGGAGAGGCCTCTTTCTGGGGGTGGGTGGCTAGAATGAGATCCGCGGCATGAACCGCCACGGGGCGGGCCACGAGAACGTCACGGACGAGCGTCTTCAGCTCGAGGAGGCGTGGGGCGTCCAGGACGTGCCGCAGGGTGGCCGTCTCCGCCCCCGTCGTGCGATCGAAGATGTCGAGGAGGTCGTCGCGGTCCGGGTACTCCACGCGCACCTTGAAGAGGAAGCGGTCCAACTGGGCTTCGGGAAGGGGATAGGTGCCTTCCATCTCGATGGGGTTCTGCGTCGCGAGCACGAAGAAGGGCTGCGGGAGGGGACGCCGTTCCCCGGCCACGGTGACCGCCGCCTCCTGCATGGCTTCCAGCAGAGCGCTCTGCGTCTTGGGCGTGGCGCGATTGATCTCATCGGCGAGGACGATGCTGGCGAAGATGGGCCCCTTCTGGAACGAGAAGCTGCGCCGCCCCCGGTCGTTTTCCACCACGATGTTCGTGCCCGTGATGTCGGCGGGCATGAGGTCGGGAGTGAATTGGATGCGAGCATAGGGGAGATCCATCACCTCCGCGAGGGTGCGCACGAGCAGGGTCTTGCCCAGACCCGGCACGCCCTCGAGAAGCACATGACCTCCGGCGAGAAGAGCGATCAGGACGTCGTCGATGACTTCTGTTTGGCCGACGATGACCTTGCCGATCTCCTCCTTCAGAACCCCTAAGTCCTTGACGAAGTCCTCGACGAGGGCTTCTGCGTGCGCTGTGGGATCATCCATGGGGAGAATCTACCATCCCGGCGGAGGATTCGTCCACGCGAGAGCGAAGAGCGGGGCGGAGCTCCCCGGCGAGGTAGGTGGAGCCGGCCACGACGACTCCTCCAGGCCGGCTCGTGATCCAGGCTGCGAGTTCGTCGAGGGGGATGGGAATCGGGGGAGAGGAAACACCGAGGGCGGCTTGTGCGCGGCGCGCCAAGGCGTGGGCTGGCAGGGCGCGGGGGCTCGGGGGTTCCGTCACGACGAGTCGCCCGATGCGTCCGCGCAGGGGGGCCAGGCAGGATTCCACGTCCTTGTCCCTCAGGAGGCCGAGGACGACGTCGGGCTTGCGATCGGGGAAGACCCGTTCCAGGCAGCCGGCCAGGCGCCGAAAACTGTCCGGCGTGTGGGCCGTATCCAAAAGCACCGTCGCCCTGCGCGGGGCGGCCGGAGGAAAGACTTCCGTGCGCCCGGGGAGCTCGAGGTCTCGAAGCGC
Source organism: Planctomycetota bacterium (assembly GCA_011369445.1). Taxonomy (GTDB): domain Bacteria; phylum Planctomycetota; family DRQF01; genus DRQF01. The sequence continues at coordinate 9,641 of DRQF01000048.1, forward strand.
TCGGGCGACGAGCGCCGGCCGGATGGCAGGGCCCCCGTGAGCCGCCCATTGGGCCAGAGCACCCAGAGCGACAGCCGCGTTGTCCGTCTGGTGGACGCCGGGCGTCGCAAGGAGGAGATCGGGGAAGCTCATCATCGGCGTGCGCACCTGGAATCGCCACCCGTCGGCGCCATATTGAAGGCCCTCGACGAGGATTTCGCGGCCGAGCCTCCAAAGAGGACAATCCAGATCGCGAGCGATCTGGGCGATCACGCGACCCGCGGCCGAGGTGTCGTCCATCGCGGTGACGGCGGGGACACCGGGTTTCAAGATGCCCGCCTTCTCCCTCGCTATGCTTTCCAAGTCCCGTCCCAGGACTCGGGTGTGTTCGAGATCGATGGGGGTGATGATCGAGACTTCGGGCGTCACCAGATTCGTGGCGTCCAGGCGCCCTCCTAGTCCGACTTCCAAGGAGATCCAGTCGCAGTCCGCGGCCTGGAAAGCCAGATGGGCCATCGCGGTGATGGACTCGAAAAAGGTGGGGAGGCGTGTGGGGTCCGAGCGGAGGCAGGCCTCCACGTAGGGAGCGAGGCGGCGCGCGAAGTGGGCGAAGCGTGCTTCCTCCAAGGGGTGCCCGCCGACGGCGATGCGTTCCGTCACGTGCTCGAGATGGGGCGAGAGGAAACGTCCCGTGCGGGCGCCGTGCTCGCGGCCCACGCGGTCGAGCATCAGGACCACCGAGCCCTTTCCCTTCGAGCCCGCCACATGAAGGATGCCCCGGCGACGCTCCGGGTGGTGGAGAGCGTCGAGGAGAGCTTCCATGCGGTCAAGCTCGAAGCGCGGGCCGCGGCGGCCATCGGGAAGGGCCTGCTCGTAGTCTGTGAAACCGGCGAGCCAAGCCATGGCCCGGTCGAAATCCGTCTTCGGTGCGTCGCCGTTTTCCGTGCTCGTCATGGGAAAGCCTAACCCGGTCTCGGGGAGCCCCGAACCCGCAGTGCGGGACTTTCTCCCCGAGAGAACGACGCATAGAATGCAGCAAGTTTGAACTCGAGAGGGCCTTGAGGCGTTCTTACTCGAGTCATCTCAAACGGTTCGGAGCGTGCATGAAAGCCAGGTTTGCCCCAGGTATCGATCTCGGACGAGGCAAGGCCCCTTTGGTCCTCGTCCTTTTCACCCTCATTCTCATGGTGGGGGCGCTCGTCTGGTTGACGCGCGTGGAGTCCCGGAAGCGCTACGTCGAGGTGAACGAGATCCAGCCGCAGACCCTTGCGGACAAGGAGATCGAAGCGGCGAGGGTGAACCCTGATTTTTCCCCCTTCGACCCGAAGACGACCACCTGGGGGGACGTGGCCGATCTCGATCCCAACGGTCAAAAGCTCATTCCCAGGGAGGCACTGGCGCGCGCCGCCGCCGTCGTCGCGAACTTCTCCTGGGCTCGAATGAAACTCTCGGCGAGCACGGTCGATCCATCGTCCAAGGGCTTTCATCGCCTGGATGCGGTCCGCACTCTTGGATCTCCCGCCAAGGTTCGGGGCTTGCCTGTCGAGGTGGTGGGGCGTCTCGTGGCCACCCAGGAGATCGACCTCTTCGACACCTATGGATTCAAGCTTCCCGACGGCCGCACGAAGGTGATGGAGGGGGTCATTCTCAGCCGGGCCGATGTTCACGGCGCGCGGATTCCCGTCAAGTTCACGCTCTTGGACCCGCAGCCGTATCCTCTTCCGCTCCTCGGGGACCAGGTGAAACTGCAGGGGGTCTTTTTCAAGTTGCAGAGCTTGCAGGCCCGTGAAGACGGCCCCTTCGAGACGGGTGTGTGGATCCTCGGAAAGCGCATCTTCAAGTCCTACGTGTTGCCCGCGAAAGAGGAGATCCACCTCGACCGCTTGAAGGACCTCAGCATCCCGAAGCTTGCGGGCGAGGCCTCCCGAAGCATTTTCGACGATCCGGCCATTTTCGACGTCATGGCGGAGATCGTTCGCGGGAAGGGTTTCAAGGATGCGAAAGTCCTCCACTTCAAATCGGGCGAGTTCAAGGAACTGCTGGAGGGCGACCCCGCGGACTATCGGGGCAAGGTGATCGATTTTTCGGCTCGGGTCCTCAAGGTCGAGCACCATTCCATGGCCGCCTTCTTCCCCCAGTACAGCCCAGGGGAGGGGGGCGTTGACGATTTCTGGATCACCTACGTGACCTCGGACGGCGCCATTCCCCTCACCGTGATTTGGTTGAAGAAGCCCAACGTGGAGCTGGAACTGAAGGACCAGGTGCATCTGCGGGCGGTCTTCTACAACCTCTGGGCCTACCACGCCAAGAAGGGACGAGTGATTCGAGCGCCCCTGCTCTTCGGGCTTGGGGACATCGAAAAGGTAGAGGTTGCCAAGTACACCGGTTTCGATCCCGTGGTCTGGGGCATTCTGATCTTCTCGGTCCTGATCATCGTCCTCGTGTACCTGGTGGTGCGGGCGGACCGGAAGAGGGCACGCATGTTCCAAGACGAACTTCGCGCCAAACGCCGCCTCCACAGGGGTTTGAATCGGGTCGCCGCCGAGACGCTGGCTGGTTCGAAGGCCGGCTCCTCCGATGACGGCGCCTCCACTCCCGGTGACGAGTCCTCATCCTGAACAGTCCTTTGACGGGCGGCTTGCCCCCTCCTGAATAGATATACAACAGGATGCCGTAGGGCTCCTATAGCACTGAATATATCTAAAACAGTATTTTTCATATCAAGTAGATCTCTCTGAGTCCGAAAAGATCCCTGGAGTTTGAGCGTGCCCGACCCCGCCGGGGATGAGGCGCGAGAGAGGACCCTTCGGGGTCACATGCGTAACGACGGGGCAACATCCAAAAGGAGAGAGACCCGATGGGCCTGAGAATCAACACCAACGTCTTTTCATTGAACGCGCAGCGCAACCTTGCTGCGCACAGCAACCGTCTGGGCAAGTCCTTCGCTCGACTGTCCACCGGTCTTCGTATCACCAACGCGTCGGACGACGCCGCCGGCCTCGCGATTTCCGAGCGCTTGAGGGCGCGGGTTCGCTCCCTCGACCAGGCCGGTCGGAATGCCAATGACGGCATTTCGCTGGCTTCGACCGCCGAAGGCGCCTTGGGAGAGACGTCCAACATCCTCACCCGGCTTCGTGAATTGGCCGTGCAGGCTTCCAACGGCACCGCATCCACGGCCGACAAGACCACGCTCAACGACGAGTTCCAGTCGCTCGTGAGCGAAGTGACGCGTATCGCGAACTCGACCAACTTCAACAGCATCAACCTGCTCAACAGCACCTCGACGGTGAGTTTCCAGGTCGGCGCCGGAACCACTGCGGGCACCGACACCATCTCGGTCACCTTGGCTTCCGCCACGGCGAGTGCGCTCGGCCTCTCGTCGCTCGACATCAGCTCTTCGCCCACCGCGGCCATCGCCGCCATCGATACGGCGATCAACAGCGTTGCCAAGACGCGCGGCACCTTCGGCGCCGTCCAGAACCGGCTCAATTCGACCATCAATGCGCTCGACATCTCCGTCGAGAACCTGAGCGCGGCCGAGTCCCGCATTCGTGACGTGGACGTGGCCAAGGAGTCCGCGGCCCTCACGCGGAACACGATCCTTCAGCAAGCGGCGATCGGGGTTTTGTCCCAGGCCAACCTGGCACCCCAGTCGGCGCTCTCCCTTCTCCAGTAGGGTTGAGCGGCGAGGCGTCCCGCTCGTGATGAAGGTCCCGGTTGTCGGCAGGACGACCGGGACCTTTTTTTCTTCTGCCGTTCCTTTCGCCCTTTGAACACGTCTTGAGGGGTGACGTGTCTCGGTTCATGTCCCGGGCCCCGGGGGGCTCGCCATGACCACTCCTCGATCTCGCCTCGCTGGGGCGGGCATACTGATTCTTCTTCTGACCGCCGTGGGTGCGGGACAAACCATCGCTGTTTGCAACCGGTTGCTCGGCCAACTGACTCTGCTCCAACCTGACGGAACCTCTTATGCGACGTTCTCGGGTTTGGGTGAGTTGGGGCCCGTCGCCTCGGATGGCGCGGATCACCTCTGGGCTCTTCGCGGAACTCCGGGCGCTCTTTACCGGATCGATCTGAACACGCTGGCCATCTCGAGTCAGCTCTTGCCAGGGGAGGCCGTCTCCGTCGCCATGGCGCCCGACGGCGGCGCCCTCGTGGGCCTTGATGACGGAGCAGGAGCCCTGCTCCGCTTCGATGCCGCGGGCGACCTGATTGCAACCTGGCCGTCTCCAGGCATTCCCCGGGCGATCCTCGTGGGGCAGGGCGGCGAGGCCTTGGCCGCCCTGACCGGAGGCGTCGGGGGAACGTCGTTGGCCCGCTTCGATGCCCAAGGAGTCGTTCTCTCCCAGCATCCTCTGGGCATGGAACCGAGGAGCATCGTTCGGGCGAGCGCATCGGACGTTCTCATTCCGTGCCGCGCCTCCCGCGAGATCTGGCGGTATCAAATGGATGGTTCGCTCCTGGACGTGATTCCCGTGGGGCCCGGAGCCTATGCCGTCGCGGTGGCCCCGGACGGAGGATGGGTCGTCGCGTACGCCGCTCTCCAACAACTGGAGTCGAGAGCGCCGGACGGAACGCTTGCGATGACCGCCCACCAGGCGGGGCTGATCACGAGTTTGGGGTTCGATGGAGCAGGCCGCCTTTGGCGACAGGATTGGCAAGGTTGTGTCACAGCGACGCAGCCGTGGCAGCAGATTCAGTCCTCCTGGAGCGGAGCCCACGGGTTGGAAGTTCTGGGAGATTTCACCGGATTGGAATTCTGCCGCGGGGCGGGCCGTCTTCACGACAGCGACGGCGATGGCGTGGGCAACGGGGACGAGCTGGATGCCGGCACGAATCCGTTCGACTCCACCGACCAGCCGTTCCTCATCGCCGGGCAGCCCGTCGGGGGAAGCAGTGGCGCCTACGCGATGGCGCTCCAGGCGGAGGGCTTCGGCTACGGCGCGTACCGTCTCGGAATCGCATTCACGGAGCAGCCGCCCGGCAGAGGCCCCGCGGGTTTTGCTCTGGCCGACGATGGGCTGTTTCACGCCTCCCAGCAGAATTACGTGTCCTGGTTCGGGGCGCCCCTCGGCATCCTTGACCCCTACGGACTGGCTTCGCCCATTCTCCAACTCCCCCCGCTGGGGAATCTCTCCGGAGTCTGCGTGCGCGTGGCCATGCTGGTCTGGCCGGATCTGACCGACCCGTTCCATGTCGTCGCTTCGCCCTCGTTTCCGTGGACTCTGCCGTGACCGCGCGTGGGAGGAACGATCGTCGTCTCGCCATCTTGGGTCTGGCTTCGACTGGGCTGGCGGGTGTCGCCGAGCTGCGTCGATTGGAACGTTCCCCCGCGTGGCAGCGCGGGTTCGCGTCCCATCGCGGTCGCGGACTCGGCCTATCGAAGGCTCTCGCGGCTGCGTTGGAAGAGCAGCCCGCCCCTGAGAGGGGAGAGGGCGTCCTCGCCAAGACGGAAGCAATGGGGTTGGACTGGGTCACGTTCGAGGACGATCGCTACCCGGGCGAGCTCATGCACCTCGCCAATCCGCCCCTCGTTCTTTGGGTGAAGGGACGCCTCCCTGCCCCGGAAGAGCCGCGGGTGGGGATCGTGGGGTCCAGGCGATGCAGCCGGTACGCGGGGCGCGTGGCGGAGAATCTGGGGCGGGATCTCGGTCGACGCGGCGTGTCCGTGATCAGTGGCCTCGCCCGGGGCGTGGATGGAGCCGCGCACCGAGGCTGCGTGGAGGCGGGGGGGAAGACCACGGCGATCATGGGTTCAGGCCTGGCGCGGATCTATCCGCCGGAACATGCCGGGCTCGTGGAAGCGATCGTGGAGAGCGGGGGTGGGGTCATTACGGAATTCCCACCTGAAGCCGCGCCCTTGCCGCGAAACTTTCCTCGTCGCAACCGCCTCATCGCAGCACTCTCGCAGGCTCTCGTCCTCGTCGAGGCGACGCGCAAGAGCGGGGGTTTGATCACCGTCCGCTGGGCCTCCGACCTCGGTCGGGAGGTGTTTGCGATCCCGGGACAGGTGGACAACCCGCGCGCGGAGGGGACCTTGGCTCTCATTCGGGACGGTGTGAGATGCGTGACCTCGGCTGCGGACATCATGCAGGACATGGGGTGGGATGACGAAGAGGATGGGGCGAGCGTCGAACAGGCGCAGTCGAAGCCTGCGAGCCGACGACGTCTGAATGCCAGACAGCAGCGCGTGCTGGCTCTGTTGGATCACGAGCCGTGTCCCCTCGACGATCTGCTGAGGGGGCTCGAGTACTCGCCGGGTGAGACGCTCACTCTCCTGCTTTCCCTCGAGCTGGATGGATGGGTGGCCCAGGAACCGGGGTTGCGATTCAGAAAGCTGGCGCGCCAGGAGAGCTGAACGTCGTTGGGGCCGGATGGGTCAAAGGGAAAGGATCCACTCCATCACGAAGTAGATCACGACGGAGGCCGCCACGACCCAAAAGGTGGTGACGAGAAAGAGCCTGAGCCCATGCTTCAGGATCTCCCGGAAATCCCGTCGACCGGGTGTGCACGTGATGATCGAGATCACGAGGCAAAGGGGGAGGAACAACAGCAGGCTCTGCCAGAGCGTCATTCGGTGGTCTCCCCGGCGGTCTCCTCCGAGCGCTCGTGAGCAAAGTCGTACGCGTCGATGACCACGATGATGTTGAGCAGCGCCGCGACCCCTGAATACAGGCACCCGACGTCGTAGAAAGGGTTCATCTCTTCGATGTAGAGATGACGGGTGAAAAAAGCCGCCAGCATGGAGACGAGTCCCCCGAAGAGGTGGGCGACGGCCCAGATGGGGTGGCGGTCGAACGGGGAGATATTGCGAAAGTCCGAGAGGAACATTCCGGCCAGGAAGGTGACGATCACAAGTCCGCCGAGGATGAGGCCCCGTTTGCGCTGACCCACCAGGAGGTGGCCTGCTCCCGGGATCAACCATCCCAGGATCACGACACGGCGTTCAAGGGCGGTCGTCGTGGTAAAGAACCTGAGGGCCATGACGAGCACCAGGGGTACAGCAATGATCAGGATCGGATTCTGCAAAGGGGCTCCCCTGGACCATGTCCCGTCGACGGGAGACGATACGGAACGGGATCGCCCGCGGCAAGAAGTCGAGCCGGGGCCAACCGCCGCCCTACCCCGTGGAATCCTCCGAGAACGGTGCATGGCGTCTTTTCGACGGCGGGGGCCTCATCTATACTCGGCCCTACGGGGATGTCGTCGTTTCATCCATAGGGCGCCGCCACCCTCTCGAGCTCCTGGAGGCGGCTCGAGGCAGCAGGGAAGTGGGGTCGGGAAGGAGTCCGTGCTTGTCGGAACATGTCACCCAGTTTCGGGTTCGCTACGCCGACACGGACAAGGCGGGCGTCGTCTACTACGCCAACTATCTCGCCTTCTTCGAAGTGGGACGGACCGAGCTCATGAGAAGCCTGGGATGCCCCTACGCGGCCCTCGAGGAGGAGGAGGGCGTCATCATGCCGGTGATCGAGGCCCACGTCCGGTACCAGGCTCCCGCCCGTTATGATGACCTCCTGAGCGTGGCTTCGCGTGTCACGGAGATTCGGAAGGTGAGGCTCCGAATCGACAGCAGGATCTTCGATGCGGCGACCGGCGAGCCGCGCGCCGAGGGTTGGGTGTGGTTGGCGTGCTTGAAGGGGGGGCGTCCGGCGCCTCTCCCGACTCGCCTCTTGCAGGTTGCCTCAAAGTGATGGAATTATTGGCCACGGTGATCGTCCAGGCTGCGGAATCGTCAGGAGACGCCGCTGTCGTGGAACTCCGCGTCCCGGAATGGGAGGATACGTCGCTATGAATCGGATTCTTACTGCCCTTGTTCTGGCGCTCATGCTGACCGCGTGCGCCGAGACCGCGTCGGACTCTTCGGAGGGCGACGGAGCCATGGAGCGGAGTGCCATCTCGACGGAAGGACTTCCGCCGGAATCCGAGCGCTTGGCGACGGAGCGCCGTCTTCAGTTGGAGCGATCCGTCGACCAGTGGTTTCTCGCCTATCAGCAGCAGGAGTTCTCGAAGGCGGATGGGTTGGCGACCCACCTCGAGCAATATGTCAACAACCATCTGGCGGCCATTGAGCGCGACGTCCAGACGAGCAGCCCTCGTTTCCGCAAGGTGGCTGCGGCGGCCCTCGGATTCAGTGGAAAAGAAGAGGTGGTTCCTGTTCTCATCGGCGCTTTGAAGGACCCCTTCCAGGACGTCGTCCTGGCTTCTTTGCTCTCCCTGTGGCGGTTGTCTTTGTCGGGTGTCAAAGTGCCCGCCCAGCCTGTCGCTCCCCTGCTCGGTCACAGCGTTGCCGACATCCGGAGCAACGCCGCCATGGTCTTGGCCCATGCGGTGACGCCCGCGGACAAGGATCTCTTCTTGCCGTTGACCTCCGCCATGGAGGACGAGGATGCGGGTGTGCGGCTCCATGCCGCCGTGGCTCTCGGCGCTCTCGGCGAGCCGGATGCCGTGCCGTTTCTCGTGAAGGCATTAGACGACCCGAAGGCACTCGTCCGCATCCGGAGTGCCTACGCCTTGGGACGTATCGGCAGTCGCGCGGCGGTGCCGGCCCTCATCGATCATCTCGACGATCCCAACAACGACGTCTCGAAAGCGATTCACAAAGCACTCCAGACGATCACGGGCCAGAAGATCCCTCGCCTGAAGCACGAGTGGAAGAACTACTGGAAAGAGAACGCCTGACCCGTCACATCATCGACGTGGGATCCCGGTCGATGAGGACCTGAATCCTCTTCGTCGAGCTGAGGAGCCGTTCCCCCCGAGGAATCAGCTCCTCCAGATCTCGACCGTGGTCCGCGCGAAAGACGATGTGATACCGGAACAGCCTCTTGATTCGCGAGAGCGGGCATGGGGACGGCCCGAGCATGGTGATTCCCAAACTCGCGGCTCCCATCCCCAGAGCTTCCGCGATGACGCCCGAGCGTTCGCGAACGGCCTTTTCATCTTCTCCTTGGATGACGATCCTCAGTAGGCTGCCGAAGGGTGGGTAGCGGGCCTCGCGGCGGTGGACGAGTTCTTTCTCCGCAAACCCCTCGTAGTCATGCCCCAACGCTGCTTGATAGGCGTAGTGGTCCGGTGAATAAGTTTGGACGAGGACTCGCCCCTCCTTCGCGCCGCGCCCTGACCTCCCCGCCACCTGCGTGACGAGCTGAAAGGTGCGTTCGGCGGAGCGAAAGTCGGGAATGAGCAGGGACGTGTCCGCGGCGACGACGCCGATCAGGGTGATTCCCGGGAAGTCGAGGCCCTTGGCCGCCATCTGTGTGCCGACCAGGATGTCGATCTCGCGGGAACGAATCTTGCTGAACAGATCCACATGGGCATCTCGGGCTTTCATCGCTTCGCTGTCCATCCGTGCGACGCGCGCGTGGGGGAAGAGGCTGCGCGCCGCATGCTCGACGAGCTCCGTTCCGAACCCCGTGAAACGGATGCACGTGTGGCCGCAAGCTGGGCAGCGGGCAGGTGGTGCGGACGTGCGCCCGCAGTAATGGCACAGAAGGTGTCCGGGCGCCTTGTAGAACGTCATCGGAATGTCGCAGTCGCGGCAGGTCAGCGGCTCCTCGCAACCCGTGCAGAGGATCGTCGTGTGGTAGCCGCGGCGGTTCAGGAAGAGAAGAGCCTGTTCCTTGCGATCGA
>DRQF01000049.1 GCA_011369445.1 Planctomycetota bacterium
CAGCGCGAGGGGCCAGTCCCCAGCGCATTCTCCCTCGCCATCGAAGGTCAGACGCCGGTCACCCAGCCTTGCACGACCGTCGGCGATGCGGCAGGACTCATCGTCCCAGATGAGCTTCACCACCAAGTCGTCCCACGGGGCATCACGAAGCGCCTCCGGCCAGGTCGCGCGGGCCTCGTCGTCGAACCAGACACGAGGGTCGAATCCCCGCAAATCCAGATCCCCCTCCCCCTCATCGCCTCGGCGCTCGAGTTTCAAGCGGAACGGCTTTCCGGCCAACAGGCCTCGGAACTCGATGGCGATCGCGCCGTCGTCCGCCTCATGCAACACCCCCTGAAGCTTGGACACGCCGCCCTTCGGCGTGGCCGGGAACCGGAGAATGCCGTCCCGAAGCCGCAAAGTCCTCGGGCGCAGATCATCCGGCAAGGCGGGCTCGGCGGACTTCAGAATCGCCGCCAACATGGCAAAGGACTCGGACGTGGGTGCCCCCTCGAGATCCACGAACTCCAAAACGCCGCGCGCCGGCTCCGGGACCCCTTCCTTCGACAGGGGCACAATCAGGCGGATCTCACCCAGGCGAAAATCCCGGGCAAGGGCGTTCCCCCACGCGCTGAAATCCGGTTCCGTCAATCGGACTTGATACGCGGGGTCCTCGCCACCCGTGGACTCGATGCGAACCGGCCCCAGAAGCGTCCGCCCCGTCAACGACACAACGCGAATCCCGAGTCGTGTGTCCCGCCGCAGCGTCGCGCGGAGGTTGCGGACGACGAGCGGGGGATCGAGCCCGGGTAGTAGGATCTCGATCGAACCGCCGAGAATTCTCGTGATGCGGGGCAGGTCGGCGGCCGAAACGGCGGCGGAGCCGCCGTCGAACAGATCCTTCGAGCCGATGTCCGCGGGGGATCTCAGATCCAGCCGCCCCGTCACCCCCACCAGGGTGAGCGCCTCAACGCGGGGCACGCCGCGCTGCAAGACCGCACGATCGAGCCGCAGCTCCGCCCGGACGACGTGGATCTCCGTGTCACCCAGGGGACCTGGAAGCAGGTGGACGCCGTCCAGCGACAGGGAACGTCCCAACCCGCCGCGCACCGCCTCGACCTCGAAGGGGCCGGTCCACAGTTCCCCGACTTTCTCCTTGATGCGGAGCGTCACCTCGCGCTCGAACCTCGGGAAAGCAGCGAAGGCCGCAATGGCCACCACCGCCAACAAGGACGCGAACTTGAGCAGGCCGTTTCTGGGACGTCGGGTCTTGGGTCGCACGCAAAGGGCTCCACGGCGAGTGGAAGTCCACCGAGCAAGTGTCAATGGATGCTCGACCTGCGGGCGCGAAGGCGGGTCGTGACCCTGTTATCGGGCGGCGGTCTCAGAGGCTTGAATCGGACGGGTGTTTACCCGGCGATCAGGGATGAGCGCGCTCCATGAGGCGCCGCAAGTTGACATGGACGCGGGGGGCAAACGGCCCCCGGGGTTGGAGCCGCCGATCCACTTCCATCCGTCCCGATCGCAGGTCCGCGAGAACGCGATAAAGGGTGCCCCCGACCGTCCCTTCCCCGATGGCCTTCCAGCCGGCCTCGAAATCCATGGGCGCCTTCGTCGTTTCCAAGAAGCTGCGAATGCGAGCGTACCGACGGCAGCCGTGTCCCTTCTCGCTGCGCAGACGATGGTGGTTCGAGCAGAGAACGAAGGGCTCACCCTGGACGGGTTCACGATCCGTGCACCGCGTCTCCCGACCCTTCTGGCCGTCGAATTCGAGGACGACGGCGCCGCTGGCCTCCTTCCCCGCCCAGGCCAGCATGCCGTTGCCGCCGAGGGCGAATCGAAGAGCGTCCAGTTGCCGGACCGCCGTGCTCCGAATCTCCGGGTCGGAGTCGAGGGTTTCGATCAACTCCTGGAGAGCCAGAATCCGCGAAGTAAAGCGCTCCCCTCTCTCCTTTTTGCCCTTGACCATGACGTCGTGAATCGCGAGTCCGACCCCGGCGTCCGAGAAACCGGTCACGCAACCGCGAATCCCCGGCCATCCCAAGCTCACCCAACCCCGCCTTTCCCCTCGCGGCGCACGCACGATGATCATGGTCCGTTGCGTCAGGGCCTTCGTCGCGAAGTAGTCCAGGTTCCTGCCGAAAAGCAGGGTGTCGCCCTGGGTTTCCTTGCCCCATGCGACGAACGACGAGCAGAAGAGTCCCACCATGTCGGGGATGCAGCTCGCCACCAGCAGATCCTTGGGTTGGAGATCGCGCCCCAAGGCCTCGATGCGAATCGAGGCCGGGTCGCGCGCCTTCATGCCGGCGACAACGCCCCGAGCGTGAATCCGGTCGTCCTCCGAAAAACGAAACCGCCCGAGAACCGCCGGCCTCACGAGCAGATCCCACGCCTTGGGGGATCCGAACGAGACCCGCCGGCTGAGCATGAAGTTGTCGACGAGATCGTCGATGGCTTCCGCCATGAGATAGCCCTCCGCGAAGGAACGCTGCTTGAGCGTCCCCCACAGGGTGAGCACTTGCATCCCCTCCACGGTTTCCAACCGACCCGTGACGGTCGGCTTCGGCTTCGTCGCGGTGCTCGGAGCCTGTCCAAGAAGGGACGACGCAGAGAGGGCGAAGACGAGAATCAAGGCAAGAGGGAAGGTCCGCATCGGAAAAAGTCTCCAGGCTCCATCGAAACTCACGGTAACCGGCTGAGCGGCAGAATGCGACAGGGAACCGCAGAAAGGGCGGCCCGTCACGCGCTTCTCCCATGTCTTTTCCCTTGACCATTCCGGGGCGCGGAGCGACCATGGATCGTGGCAATCTTGCCACTTACGAAGTGAGGTCGAAGAATCATGAGAACAATCATCACCGCTGCCCTTGCGGCTCTCTTGACGGCCTCATCGGCTATCGCTCAAGAAGACTTCCAACGCGAAGGGGATGGCGAAAGGCGGGCCGCTCTTGACGCCATGGAAGGGAAAGCCCCCCCTGCTCTCGCCGTCACGCAATGGATGAACACCTCGCAGAACAGCGGTCTCCGCCTCGCCGATCTCAAGGGCAAGGTCGTCCTTCTCGACTTCTGGGGCACCTGGTGAGGACCCTGTCGAGGTGCGGTGCCGCACCTGAAGGAACTGCATGAGAAGTACGGGAAGAAGGGCCTCCAGATCATCGGGGTGCATACGAAGAACGCAGCCGAGAAAATGGCCGCCTTCGTCAAGAAGGAGGGAATCCCCTATCCGGTGTGCGTCGATGCCACCGGCGCCACGAACAAGGCGTTCCGGGTCGACTCGTATCCGGACTACTACCTCATCGATCGGGCAGGGAAGCTGCGTTTCGCCGATCTGGCGAACGGCGAGTTGGATCGAGCGATCACCATGTTGCTCGCTGAAAAGCCCCCGAGAATCGACGCCGAAGAACATCTCCGAGGAACGCTTGCGAAAGCGAAGTCCACGAAGCGGCAGGTGCTGCTCTATCTCAGCGCCCCCTGGTGAGGATGGTGCCACAAGCTCGGGGAGTTCCTCGGGCAAGAAAAGGTCGCCAAGCTGCTCGCGAAGGACTACGTCGTCGCCACCATCGACCAGGACGAGATGAAGGGGGGCAAGAAGGTGGCGGCTCGCCTGCGTGAGGGCAAGGGGGGCGGCATCCCGTGGACCGTCATCATGGACGGCGAAGGGGCGAAGAAGATCACCAGCGACTCCCCGACAGGCAACATCGGCTGCCCCGTCACCAAGGAGGAGAGAGCCTGGTTCATGAAGATGCTCCGCGAGACGAAGCACAACATGACCGATGCCGACCTCGAAGAGATCGGCCGGGCCCTGGAGGCCTTCGCGAAGAAACTCCGCCACTGACCTTCCCCTCAGGGGCAGGGCCGAAGAGAGAGACTCCACCGCACGAGATCAGAGCGCAAGGCAAAAGGAGCCCCGTCATGCAGCACGACAAGCCCAAGAACTCTCGTTGGCGCCATGAGCCCCATTCTCGTCCAGGGAGGGTCTCTTCCCGCCTGCGGTGGATGCCCGTGTTTCTCGCTTTTCTCCTGGCCACATCCTTTGCGGCAGGCCAGCTACCAGTGCGATTCGACTCGGCGGTCCTGGGATTGACCGGGGCGAACCATCGCGTCCAGCGCATCGGTGACCAAGACGGCGATGGACTCCCCGATCTGGTGATCCTCCACGTCGTGGCCAACGTGACGACGCAGTCGATCGGTGAGCTCCTCTTCTACTCGAGCCGTGACGGAGCGCTCGTCAGGACGCTCACCCTCATTCCACCCAGTTCGTTGGTCTGGGGTTCCACCATCCAAACGAACCCCTACTTCCCCCCCAATACCAATCCCCCCTACGTGGAGATCTCTCCCGTTGACGATGTCAACGGAGATGGTTTCGATGACGTGGCCATCATGGCTTCCAAGCCCGATGAGGGCATCGTCTTCACCGTCTCTTCCGTCACGGGCGGAATCCTTGCCAGCACTGCGCTCCTGACGCCTCTTCGCCACATCACGACGCTGGGCGACTCCACGGGAGACGGATATCGCGAAGTGGCGCTTTCCCTCTCATCCGTTTACCCCTACCTTCCCGGCGTCATCGGCCCCATTTATCCCACGGTCTACCCTCAGCTCCGGCTCCTTTCTGGCCTCAACCTCGCAACACTGGTTTCCGTCACGGAGCCCCTGGGTGACGGACTCACGGACTCCACGGTTTCGGTGATGAAGAGTGCAGGCGACGTGAACGGGGACGGCGTCGAGGACTTCCTCGTCACGCGGCCGGGGTACGTCTACCACACCCCCAGCATCGGACCGATCATAACCGGCCTCGTCACCATCCGTTCCGGCGTCAACGCCTCCCTCATCCGCAACATCTTGGGTTTCGATCCGACTCTCAATCCCAATGGGATGATGCCGAGTGCCTTCGGCAGCACCGCGGCGGGGGTCGGGGATGTCGATGGAGACGGTTTCGGGGATATCGCGGTGGGTGCCCCCGGCTGGCACCACGGCGACGTCGGGATTTTCTCGGGCGCAACCGGGTTTTTCCTGCAGGAGTGGATCCACCCGATTTCGGTCCCGCCCTCGGCTTTCGGAGGAACCGTCGAGGGCTGCGGCGACATGAACGGCGACGGGACGCCGGATATCGCCATCGGCGAGGGTCGCTGGATCAACCCCCAGGGCTCGCTCGTCGGCAAGGTTTCGATTTATTCCGGTGCCGACTTCAGCCTTCTGTTTGAGAAAGAAGGGCCCTCGGGATCGGTTCCCTTCGCGGCTCCCGGCACGGGAGTCGGCTCAGGGTTGCTCAACTTCGGGGACATGAACGGGGATGGGTTTCCGGAACTCCGCACAACCGTCGTCGGCGCGGCCGGGAGTACGTCCGGGGATTTCCTCCTCCTCTCCTTTGGGGGAAAAAGGCGATTCGCAGAGAATCTTGGAGGTCTGCAGACCCTCGACTGCGACTGGTCCCCCGCAACGACCGGGGATCCGGCGGCCGGCACGATCATGTGTACGGGCGGACTTCCCGGAACCGCGGGAGTCCTCGGGGTGAGTGCGGCAAGCGCCAACACTACCATCCTCAATGTTCCCGTCCTCCTGGACCTGGGCCCTCAGGCTCTAATCTCCTCGACCCAATTCCTCTTCGACGGGCAGGGCGAGTTCTCGGCACCCGCACTCATCCGGTATCCCGCCCTGGGGGGCGTGCTGGTGTACCTTCAGAGTTTCTCTCTGGCCTTCCCCTACGCATCGTCTAACGGGCTGGAACTATTGCTTGTTCCCTGACAAGAGGACTTTTGCCTCGGCCAAGGGCGCGCAGGTGGGCTTGAAGAAACCCTGAAGCAAGATGTGCGGCAGCGCCGAGAGGAGAAGCAAACCTTCTTCTCTCGGAGCCACTGCACATGCATAAAAAAACACTCGCCTTATTCCTGCTCCTCGGACTATCTCTTTCCGCCTGGGGGCAGGGGCTGCCCAAGCCCGAGCAGGTTGTCAAGGACATCCGCGCGAACCTGAATTCCAAGAAGACCTGGGACTCCGTCGAGCTCTATGGTCGCTGGGACATGGACCATGAAAAGGTCGGCCGGGCCTATCCCCCCGACACGGCGAAGCACCCGTTCAGATGCCAAACCGGCAAGGACGACGACGGCGCCTTCATGAAATACGCCGGCCTCGCCATCTATCGCAGGAGCGGTCCCGACAGCTGGATCTTCAACCGTCTGTTCTTCTTCGAGGACGCCACGGAAATGGTCGGGGGCAAGGGGATGTCCAAGGATGCGCTCTTCAAGATCGCCTACGATGGACTTCGCAACGTGAAGCGCACCCGGGCCTTCAAGCTCCGGGCCGACCGGATCACCCACGTCGACGCCCTCGTCATTCCCGACGACCCCAAGTTCAAGCAAGTCACCGCGGACAGAATCGAGTTCCTGGCCCAGATCACCTATGACGAAGCGACGCGTAGAAGCGGCAAGTCGGGCATCCAGAAGAAGTCCGGCACGTTTCTCATCACCGCGGTGCGCCAGAACGGCCAGTGGGTCATGCGCAGCAGTCGAAGGAAGGGAGTGCTCTCGGATCTCGGCTTCACTCCCGTGCCCAGTCAGACCCTTAAGAACGCTCCCTCGCTCGCCGACATGGACTTGGAAAGCCTCTATGGCTCCAACAGCCAGGAGATGAAGGCGCCGGAGCTCCCTTCGAGGGAGGCCCTGAGGACCGCCGTCATCAACCACTACAACGCGGGCGCCAAGCAATTCGAAGCGCTCTTTGGCAGCCGCAAGGCCGACGAGGTCACCGAGGTGGAATCCGTCACGCCAGCGCCATTCCGGGACGGGGCGGACATCGACCCCGCGCACTTCACACTCCAAGTGGAGCTCGTCTTCCGCTCCGTCACGGGCTACGGCAGTAACTTCAAACTCGTCCGCGTGCGGCGCGTCGCCCAATGCACGTTCGAGAAAACCGCGAACGGCTATGTCGTCGCTCAGTGTCGTCCCGTCCAGAACACGGAGAAGACGCTGGAGACCGTCTCCGCCGACTCGGCCCAGGTGAAGCCCCTCCCCCGCGCGAAGAGCATTCTGCAGGGCGGCGGGCGCCTCGATCCCACCGGCGGCTCCGACGCTCCCGTGTCCACGGCCCAGTCGTCCGGTCCGTCGTCGAGCACCCCGGCAGCAACCCCTCCGGCCGACCCGACCGCGAAGGACGTCGTCGCGGCCCTTCGCCGCACGATCGACGCCAGCGCGAAGAACTTCGGGATCATCCTCGGCCAGGACATGGCGAAGAAGGTGGTGGACATCAAGGAGGTCACACCGTTGATGAAGTCGATGACCCGCGTGGATCGCCAGAGCGTTCAGGTGACCCTGACGATGGAATTCACGTGGAAGCGCTTCGACAACGTGCTCATGGCGTCCAGGCGTCAGTACGACGTCAAGGTGAAGGCCCACCCCAAGGGAGGCTGGTACGTCACCGGCGCCCGGCAGCGAGGCCGCGAACAGGAAGTGGGCAAGGTCAACACGGACCGCAAGGCCGTCGCCGCCATGCCCCTGTACGTCGCCCGTGACGCGAAACTGGCCAAGAAGCCGAAGCCTCCCATCCGGCCTGCTCCCCGTCGCCCGCACCCGCCGAAGCGCCCCAAGGCCCCCCGCGGCCTGGGTGGCCTCATCCGCCACTGA
>DRQF01000050.1 GCA_011369445.1 Planctomycetota bacterium
GATGTGAGGCGCCTTGAGTTGCTTGATGGCGATGGGGCGCTTCAAACGAGGGTCGAACGCTTCCCACACCGTCCCCATGCCGCCCTTTCCCACCTCCCGCACGCGCAGATAGGGACCGATCTTCCCGGCCTTGCGACTCCGAACGCACAGCGCCTCCCATTCCTCGTAGACGACTTCACGGTGCCGCGGAAACCGGCTTGCCAAGGCGTCGATGTCCACGGAGTCCAGATCGCCCCGGGATGCGTCGACAGCCTCCAACAGTGCCGAGAGGATTTGATCGAGGACGTTGAGAGGGGGGCCTGGGTTGACCTGCTCGGTGGAGTCACCGTCCGGCTCACGTTGCGGCTCGGGGGTGGGGGTCGAGGATTCGGGCGAGGTCACGCAAGAAGTCCTTCGATGTCACCATGGAGGCTCTTCAGCCTTTCCATGGCTCGGTGGAAGCGCTTGCGCGCCGCGGATTCAGTGATCTCGAGTCGTGCACCCACCTCACCGAAGGTGAGATCCTCGAAGACCCGTAAGACGATGACGTCGCGATCCCCCTCCACGAGGGATTCGAGACACTCGAGAACTCGGGTGGTTTCCTCGTTGTGCATGGCCATGCGGGATGCCCGCTCGGCGCTCTCCGCCAGGGCCAGGGCGCTCACCCCTCCGGAGGTGGAGTCTTCAGCACCCTTCAGTTCGGTCGAGCGCTTCTCGATCCGACGTACCGACTCGCTTCTTTTGACCTCGCACAAGACGTTATAGGCGATGGTGACGAGCCAGCGGTAGGGACCGTCATTGGCCCCGTCATGGAAACTGTCGATGCGCTTCCACGCCTTCAAGAACGTGACCTGAATGACGTCTTCGACGGGCCAACGGCGACGCAGGGCAGGCGTCATGCGATAGTGAATGAAGACCGCCAGGCGCGGTTGCAGCTCACTGAACAGTTCGCCCCAGAGCGCCAGGCGTTCGTCTCCGCGGGAAAGAACAAGAGCCAACCACGACTCGCCCTGAGACGACGAACGCGCGCGCTGCCCGATCTTCGCCATGTGCTGACTCCGGCAAAAAGAGAAGAGACCTCCCCCAAGCTCCCCCCTTAGTCGGGCATTTTGCCATGGTGAGAATCCCCCTGTCAATGCACTCTTGATCTCGTCTTCGGAAAATAGACGCGGAGGCCGGAGCGGAGGAGAAAAAGAAAGCGCCCGGGAACGAAGGCGTCCCCCGACTTCGGACTTCCCCGGTTCAAGGACGCACTCAGGGCAGACGAAGGCGCGGCACCGAGGACTCGATGCCGCGCCTCGTCGAAGTTCGGATTGAACTCAGGCCTTGGACTCGTCCCACTTGGGACCGTGAACGACGGCTTCTTTCTCCGTCACTCGCTTGTCGTCCGAGTAGTCGAAATCTCGGTTGGCTTCGATGTACCAATCCGCATCGTGCTCCACGTAGGCCTCGGGGTTGGGCGGACCATCGTCGTCGACGAAGATCGCCTCCACCGGACACAACGGCAAGCACTGACCGCAGTCGATGCACTCGTCGGGGTTGATGTAGAGCATCGTGTCGCCCTGGTAGAAACAGTCCACAGGACAGTCCGTCACGCAGTCCCCGTACTTGCAATCAACGCAGGGCTCACCCACCACATATGCCATCGTTTACTCCTTCCGAGATGGATCGAACCGAAGCCACTTGGCTTCCGAAGGACCCGCCCCACGTGTGGAGCAGGTGCTGGGGAGATTATGCATCCGGGGGAGGCCATGGGAAGACGAGATCCGCGAAAACCTCCCCAAACATCGAATTGAGATCCATTCTCAAGATTGCCGCAACACAGGGAGCCATGGAGACGGACACGCGCAAGAAGGCACGCCACGCGGCGTCGAAGTCCCACGACGTTGCGACGCCGTACAGGGGTCCGGTTAGGATGTCGCCCACTTGGAGAACGACATGACTTCGATCCGTGCTTTTCCCATCTTGTTGGCTCTCTGCGCGCTGGCCCCGACGGGGCTTGCCCAAGAAGCCCTGCGCTTCGAGGTGAAGATCGATCCGGATTACAGTCGCCTGCCCAAGACGGGCGACCTCTATCTGATCATCTCGGAGGAAGCGGTCGGCGAACCCCGCATGCGCTTGGATGAATACCCCATGCGCGGCTTCGTGTTCAAAACGCCGGTTCGCGACCTGAAGCCGGGCGAGCCCGTCATCATCGATGCGCGCACCCCGGGCTACCCGGGCCCGCTTGGCGAATTGCTGCCTGGACGCTACGCCGTCCAGGCGGTCCTGGACGTCAGCCCCACCACCTCCGACTTCACCCGCGCCGCCGGCAACGGCCGCAGCCGCCCCATCCGCCCGTTCCTGGATCCGAAGAGTTCGGGATCGATCACCGTGACCATCGATCGGGAGATCACCGTCCCGCGTCCCCGCGACATCGGTCGGATTCGCTATCGCACCATCGAACTCCGCAGTCTCGGGCACGCCATCGGGCACCGGTTTTTCGTCAAGGTCGCGGTCGTTCTCCCCCACAGTTGGAATCCCCGCAAGGAGCAGACCTATCCGGTCCAATACTGGATTCCAGGGCTGGGAGAACGGGTCCACGGGGCGCTCGGCTTCTTCCAGGGACGGGGTGTCTACGGGCCGACGCGGCGGGCGGACGGAACTCGCGAGCAAGAGTTCATCTATGTTCTCGTGGGCTCCATGGGGCGCCACGGCCATCTCGGATGGGTGGACTCCGAGAACAACGGACCGGCTCTCAAGGCCTTCGTCGAGGAGTTGATTCCTGCCGTCGAAGCCGAGTTTCCGGTGGCCGGCGAACCTGAGGACCGCTACCTGGTCGGCCACGGAATGGGAGGTCTATCGGCACTTTGGCTCCTTGCGTCCCGTCCCGGTCTTTTCGCCGGTGCCTGGGCACTCGCTCCCGACCCCGTGGACTTCCACGACTTCTTCGGCGTCGACCTCTACGCCCGCCCCCCTCGGAACGCCTACCTCGACGCCGACGGCAAGGAGCGTCCTCTCATCGTCGAGAAGGGACGTCCCGTCGTCACCTGGCGGGAGGAAGCCCGCTTCGAAAGCATCGTGGGCACAGGGAATCTCCTTCAAAGTTACGAAGCCATCCTGAGCCCGAAGGGTCCTGGAGGCGCGCCGCGTCCGCTCTTTCACCGCGGGACGGGCCGCATCGATCCCGCCACCGCCGAATTCTGGACCCGCCGCGACCTCCATCGCATGTTGGCGCAGGTATGGAAGGAGCAGGGGCCCGAACTCGACGGGAAGATTCACATCTGGGTGGGTGACAAGGACAACTTCGGACTGCATCGTCCCGTGGCGCGCCTTTGGGACGCCCTCGAGAGCTGGAACGCCGAGGCCGAGGTCAAGGTCCTTCCCGGCAAGAACCACGCGGACCTGGACGCGGCGGAAATCCACCGCAAGGTTCAGCGGGAGATCGCCGCCGACTACGAGGATCGTTGAGGCGAGCCGGCCGGTCGGCCCCGGGGGCTCAAAGAGCCAACGTGTTGATGGTGATGTCCTTGTCGCCGATGATGGCGCACTGACACGCGAGACGCCGGGTGGCGTCCCAGGTCTTGAGCTTCTTGACTTCCTTGGGGGTGCGCTCGGTCAGGTGCTCGGCCCCCTCGATCACGAGAACCTCGCAACTCGCACAAAGGCCCTTGCCGTGGCAGTTCACGATCTTGTGGAAGCCGTCGTAGAGGGGCTCCTTGGCCGCCATCAGGGCTTCGCGAAGGTTCTTGTTCGGCGGGACCTCGATGGTCTCCGCGGTATTCTGAATAGTGACCTGGGGCATCGTCTCACTCCTCGACCCTGGGGCCCCTTGATATCAAACGGCCCGGCGGGACTCTACCCTCTCCGGGGCCCGACGCAAAGATGCGCGTCGGCGCCGGATCGGGGCCCAGCGGGTCGGCTAGCGGTCGGTCTTGCCCCGGGAGAGCTTGCCCAAGTGGATCATGAGGAGGGAGAGGTCGGGCTGGGAGATGCCACTCACCCGGGAGGCTTGCCCGATGGTGAGAGGACGGATGCGGTCGAGTTTCTCCTTGGCCTCGTGGCGAAGCTGAGGGACGGCCCAGTAATCGAGATCGGAAGGAATCTTCATGGCTTCCGCGCGACGGATCTTCCTCAGGTGTCCCTCCTGCCTGGAGAGGTAGCCCGCATAATAGGTGTCCACGGCGAGGGTGGTGCGGGTGGCGGCATCCCAAGGAGCTTCCCAGAGTTCGGGGAGGTCCTGTTGGAACGCATCGAGGTCGGCGCCAGGACGGCGGAGGAGGCGATCGAAGGGAACGCCGTCGCGACGCCGGGACTTCAAGAGGGCATGGCCCTCCGCCAGAAGGCGCGCCCGGCGCTGAAACGACGCCGTGCGCTCGGCGTCGAGAAGACCCAACCTTTCCCCATGGGGCGAGAGACGTTGATCCGCGTTGTCGTGCCGAAGCAAGAGACGATACTCGGCCAGCGACGTGAACATCCGGTAGGGCTCCTGCACGCCTCGGGTCACGAGGTCGTCGATCAACACGCCGATGTAGGCCTCCTCGCGACCGAGGACGAAGGGCGCCTCGCCCCGCGCATGGAGGACCGCGTTGATCCCCGCCATCAAGCCCTGAGCCGCCGCCTCCTCGTAGCCCGTCGTGCCGTTGAGCTGCCCCGCGTGAAAGAGCCCTTGCACCCGCTTGGACTGCAACCCGGCATCCAGTTCCGTGGGGTCCACGTAGTCGTACTCGACGGCGTAGCCATGACGGAGGATCTCCGCGTTTTCGAATCCGGGGATCGTCCTCAGGAAGGCCTCCTGGACGTCGGCGGGCAAGCTCGTACTGATTCCGTTCGGATAGATGACATCGGTCTCGAGGCTCTCGGGTTCGACGAAAACCTGATGCGAGGAACGGTCGGCGAAACGAAAGATCTTGTCCTCGATGCTCGGGCAATAACGGGGCCCCACCCCCTGGATGCGTCCCGAAAACATGGGAGAGCGATCGAGAGCCCCACGAATGATCTCATGGGTGCGTTCGTTGGTGCGGGTGATGTGGCAAGGGTGTTGTCCCCCGGCAAGGGTGGAGACCTCAACGAAGGAGAATCGGGTGGGACACGCGTCGCCCTCCTGGACTTCCATGACGGAGAAGTCCACCGAATCCCTGCGCAATCGTGGCGGCGTTCCTGTCTTCAAGCGCCCCATTCGATAGCCGATGCCCTTCAGGGATTCGGCCAGCGCCCAGGCGGCCGACTCGCCGACGCGACCGCCGGGCGCGGTGGTTTCCCCCACGTGGAGGGCGCCGCCCAGAAACGTCCCCGTCGTCAACACGACGGCGTCTCCCTCGATCTCGTCGCCGCCCGCCAATCCCACGCCACGCACCGTTCCGTCCTCGACGAGGAGCCCCGCCACTTCCCCCTCGACGACGCGAAGCCCTTCCAGCGCCGTCAATGTCTCCACCATCGCCCGGTTGTAGGCGACGTTGTCGCTTTGACAGCGAGGGGATTGCACCGCCGGTCCCTTGCTGGCGTTGAGAAGGCGAAACTGCAGGGCGGTGCGATCGGCCAGACGCCCCATCAGCCCGCCCAGGGCGTCCACCTCGCGGACGAGCTGTCCCTTCGCGAGCCCACCGATGGAGGGATTGCATGACATACGCCCGAGCGCGCCCTTATCGAGGGTCACGAGGACGGCCCTGGCCCCCATGCGCACGGCGGCGTGGGCGGCTTCCGCCCCCGCGTGACCTCCGCCGACGACGATGATGGTGGGACTGTCCGACAAGGGTGGCTCTCCGGCTGACTCATTTCGCGTCCAGGGGGATACCCCCCACAAAGCGGTGATTCAAGGCTGCGTGGCGCACGCCGGAATGTTATCCCCCAGAATGCCCAAGGATCTCTACGAGGAAATCGTCCGACTTCGGCGAGAGCGCATTCCGGCAGCCCTCGCCACGGTGGTATCCACCCGGGGGTCCACGCCGGGTAAGCTCGCCCAGAAGATGCTGGTCCGGGGCGACGGAACGATCCTCGGCACCATCGGCGGCGGCTGCGTGGAGGCGGACGTCATCCGCGGGGCCTTGGACGCCATCGAGACGGGCCTCGTCCAGACCCTTTCCTTCACTCTCGCGGGCGAGGAAGCCGAACGCACGGGCCTCGCCTGCGGAGGAGCCATCGACGTCATGATCGAACCCCTCAACGACCCTCATCTTTTCGTCATCGGCCTCGGTCACGTGGGGCAGCGCATCGCGAAACTGGCGGCCACGTGCGGCTTCAAGCTGACGGTCTTCGACGACCGACCGGACTTCGCCAACGCCGTCCCCGAAGCGGCCGAAGTGGTGTGCGAGGATCTCTCGCGGTTGGCGGAGGTTCTGAGCCCCGGGCCGAATTCCTATGTCATCTCCGTGACCCGGGGGCATGACCACGACTACGAGGTGCTGAGCTGGGCGCTTCGCACCGACGCCCGCTTCATCGGCGTCATCGGCAGCCGGTCGAAGCGGGTGCAGTTCTTCCGCCAGCTCACGGCCGACGGCTTCGATGAGGCGGACCTCGAACGGGTCCATCTGCCCGTCGGCATCGACATCGGCGCCAAGACCCCGGACGAGATCGCCGTCTCCGTGGTCAGCCAGCTCGTCGCCCAGCATCGACTGGGTCGCCCGGAGCCCCGCACGGAAACCTGAGGGGGCATCGAGACCCCCACAAAGAGGTACGCCCCTGCCCCGGCAATCCGCTGGCATGGAGCCTCTTTCTTCAGCGGCCCTCGTCGGGTTGAACCCGGATCTCGAAAAC
>DRQF01000051.1 GCA_011369445.1 Planctomycetota bacterium
CCCCTGGCCCGTAGACGGTGGCGATACAGGGTTCGTCCCCGAGATCCACGATCTCGAATGTGCCGGGGCCTTGTTTGGTGACCACTGGACCCATCCCCGGACTGTGGACCCGAGGCAGCCCCACATACGCTTTCTCCATCAATCGTCCGTCGGCGTCCTTGACGAGGAGCCGGCAGCGGGCTGCGGGCTTCAGACGAAACTCGAGATCGCCTTCGACGTGTCGGATACTCTCGATGAAGCGCGCGATACTTCCGAAGCCCACCTTGCCCGCACGAACATATGCACTCTCGAACGCGATGTCGCGGATCTCGAGACGCCCTCGCTCATCGGTGTATCCAGCGACGCCGAGATTCCCGGGGTCATGGCCGATCGCGACGGTGGAGTCGGAGAGAGGGTTTCCCAGGCTGTCATACACAATCACACCGAGGCGTGTTGTCCTCTGAGTCGACAGGACGAATTGCAGCTTTGTCATATCTCCCTCTGGGACGACGCGATCCGTGTCGAGAAGAGTCGTTCCCGCGCAACCAGGGATGATGATGCGGATTGATTGGCCTGGACGGAGGTCGTCGAGAACGACGACACCCTTGTTGTCTGTTTTCGTCGAGGCGCAGAACAATCCGTTTCGGACGTCCATTCGTATCGACGGATACGCTGCTCGGTGGATCGGTGACGAGAATGCGCGCTCGTCCATGAAGGGCGACTGACGAAAGCGTAGGGCGACGAACTGTTCGGCCATGGGGGAGCCATCATCCCAGAGGAAGTGGAGCGTCGTTCGAGAGGCGCGATGCAGCCTGACCGAAAGTTCTTCCGCCGTCTTGTCGTCCAGCGAAACCTGCCGAAAGCCGAATCCTGGGGCCGCGATCTGAAGCGGGAGTGCGCGACCGGGGATCAAAGGGATGTTGACCCGACCCGAGGAGCCCGTCGTGCGGCGAAACGTCTCGTCCGACGTACCGACCTTTGCGCCAGCGATTGGCTGGCCCAGCTCATCGAGGACGATGAGCTGGACTTCACGAGAAACGGGGAAAACGAAGTCCGCGATGGATTGCCTGGAGGGCCCGTGGAGTGTCGTCTCGTGCGTGAGTTCCATCCCTGCTCTCGATCCAACGACCAGAGCTCGCGTCGTCATGGGGGATTCGTCGAGGTAAAGCGTAAACCGTCCCTCGGAATCACTGCGGGTTGCCCGGACCGTCGCAAGGGGGAACACCTTGCCGAAGCGATTGCGTGTCGCAACCCGAAGTTCGACGAGGACATCGGGGAGAGGGCGTCCGGCGAGGTCGATGCATCGTCCGGTCAGCTGGGTGCGACGGGTCGTTCGCAGGGTGATCACATCATCCTCGCGAACCGTTTCGATGTAGTAGACGGGACGTCCTCCATCCTTCTCTTTCCCTGCCATCTTCAGTCCATTGGGAAGGTTGATGCGGACCTTCCATCCAGGTTGAAGGCCGTCGATCTGGAAAGATCCCGTCGCGTCGCAGAGCAGAGGGATGGGTTGCAAGTCGCTGTTATACGCCTCACGGCCGAGCGCGTGGTAGAAGCGATCCGTGAGGCCTGACTGGAAAACTGAAGCGGAGAAGGTGAGGGACTTTCCCGGCGGATTCCCGTCAATGAGAAGGCGGCCGTCGATGTGGAGGCCCTGGGCGAGACGGAGGACGTAGGTTTCGCGATCCTCGGTGACCCGACGGATCACGGGGACCTTCCCCTGAGCACGTGCGATGATGTTTCCGTCGCCCGGGTGATCGAAGAGGGTGACGCCGACGATGTCACTCCTTTTCAACGTCCGCTTACCCGCCTGATCGACGAGGAGAATAGGTTGGTTTGCAAGGGGTTTTCCCTCGGTGCCCACGACGATGACACGGAGCACGTGTGTACGCTCCTGACAACTTAGCTCGGTCGCTTCGTTTGCAGTTGCGGAGGGAGTGGGAGGTTCTGCTGCGATGAGGCCGCTGGCGGGACGGTGGACCTTCTCCGTCGTAGATCGACGAGAAACATCAACCGTCCCGCGGAGCATCGGTACGTCATCCTGCCAGATCCAAACAGCAAGGACCGTTAGCACGATAACGGTGGCGATGAGGAAGAGCATTGGGCGTCTGTCGTTTCGGAGCCATGGAGCGGCCATCGTGCTTCTTGCCCACCGTGGCTTCATGGTCAGAACGTGATCCGGCCACTGGCGCTCATGTCGACACCTGGGCAGATTCTGATTTCGACACTGATAATCTCTCCCTGGCCAGCGACTGGGATCGTATGAGGCTGACCATCGGCCGGGATCTGGTAGTCGTGGGCGGGTGGAGCATTCCCAGATTCCTTGACTGTCACGATCACGCAATCAGGGCCATTGTTGGTCACAGTGATCGATGAGGAATGAAGGCCCGTATACGAAGTCGTCGATTGGCCTTGCACGACGGAGTTGACATTCCAATCGGAGCTGGTCTGTGCGGCGGCAAGGTTGGGGGCACCGAGGAAAGAAAGGAGTAAGAGGGCGAGGAAGACCCACTTGCTGTGCATGGTGTTCTCCGTGGGGTCGTGGGGGCGGCGGTCGCGCCCGACGTGGGTGCTGTCTGTTCGCCGCACCGCCTCTACCCTTTCTCACAGCGGGATGGTGCCTCGGTACAAAAAAAACGGGAACGCGTCGCGCATTCACCCCTCGTCGTTTCGACGAAGAACATGGACGAGGCGTTGCCGCAGGGATGCGTAGAGCCGACGGGCCTGATGGCGGTTCCAAGCGCCGTGGAGCCAAAGCCGCGCCGACTGATCACACGATGTGTCGAAAAGAGCGGTCTCGAGGAAGAATCGAACGTATTCAGGCGGCCACGTCTCGAAGGTTTCGAGTACGAGAAGTAGGTCCTCGGCGTCTCGGATGCGAGCGGGAGGCGTGCGTGCTGGCATCGGGAGCTTGTCGAGTCGGTCGACGTTCTTGCCGCGGGGTTTTCGAAATCGCTCGACGCGCCGGGTCGCGCGACGAAGGATGCGCTCCAGGGGGTCTCCGCGACGCGCGGCCTTTTCCCCGAGGAGAATCCAGGCCGCTTCCGAGCGGACCTCGGGGGAGAGGACCACGGCGGCGTCCCCGTCAAAGATTTGGTGGAGCAGGAGCGGGAGCCTGTCTTCACGGTTGGGTCTCGGTTGTCCGGTTGTCCGGTTGTCCGGTTGTCCGGTTGTCCGCGCCTTTTCCTGGTTCTTGCTCGGTCATGCCTCTTCCTCCTTGTGGGGCGCGCCTGATCATCAAGAGCATGACGGGGAAGGGTGTGGAAATGCAAGGAAAAAGGAGGAAGGTGTTTTCGGTGCGGACGGGGCCGGCGGCGAGGGGGCTCCGGGGGCGGGTCAGGTGTCGAGGCGGTGCTCTACGGTGGAGGCCAGGGACTCGGCGCGGGTGAGGACGTCGGGAAGAAGGGTGGAGAGGGCGTCTTCGAGGGGAGGGCGGTCCGCCTGTGCCACGGAGGGCAGATTGATGCGGAGGTTGAGGGCGGCGGTGCGCGCCGCCGCGGCCGCCAAGATGGCGGCGGCGCCCGCGTCGGAAATCGCGTGCTGGTTCCCCCTCTCCGCCACGAAGGAAATCAAGGGAAGCAGGTCGTTCGTCAGTCGGACTGTCCGCAGGGGCGGGTCGCAGGCGGTGAAGGCCGCCCCTTTCAGAGCCTCCTTGCGGGCGGCTTTCTCCTCGTCCGTCCCCTTCGGCAAGCGCCACGCCGCCATGTAGGCGTCGAAGGCTCGGGCGTCGTCGTCCGCGAGGGCGAAGAAGTCCTCGATGATCCCGTCGAGCTTCGCCATCACTTCGCGCATCTCGTCCTCGACGGCGGCGAACTTCTTCTTGCCCACGGTGAGGCTTCCCACCATGTGGGCCAGCGCCCCGGCGAGCGCCCCCGCGAGGCCCGCGACGGCGCCTCCACCGGGGGTGGGGTCGGAGGACTTCAGGGCGTCGATGAACGGACGGCAGGCGTCGAGAGGTTTCATGGCGTCGTCTCGCTGCGATCGTTTCGGATGACCAGGCGACCGTCCTTGATCACATGAGTGACCAGGTTCTCGCCGAAGACGTAGGGAATGTAGCGGGCGGTCGGGGCGTCGAGGGCGATGATGTCCGCGCGCAGGCCGACTTCGAGCCGTCCTCGATCCTCCGCCAAACCGAGACTGGCGGCGGCGTTGACCGTGCAGGCCGTGATGGCTTCCGCGGCGGTGAAGCCGTAGTGGAGGCAGGCCAGCGTCATGATCATGGGGAGGGAGCGCGTGGGGCAGGAACCGGGATTGAAGTCGGTGGCCAGGGCGACGGGTAGGCCGCGGTCCACCATGCGGCGTCCAGGAGCGATGTGATCCAGGTTCAGGTAGAAGCTCGTGCCGGGCAGAAGGACCGGGATGGTCTTGGAGCCCGCGAGAGCTTCGATGCCGGCATCGCTGATGGCCCCCAGATGATCCGCCGAGGCGGCGCCGACGGCGACGGCGAGTTCCGCGCCGCCCGTGGATTCGATCTCGTCCGCGTGGACCCGGGCGGGCATCCCGTGGGCGGCGGCGGCTTCCAGAATGCGTTGCGACTCCTCGGTGGTGAAGACATGGGCCTCGCAAAAAACGTCCGCGTAGCGGGCGAGACCCTCCGCCGCCACGGCGGGAATCATGTCCTCGATGAGGAGACGGATGTAGCCTTCCCGGTCCTCCCGGTATTCGTCGGGGATCTCGTGGGCGCCCAGAAACGTGGGGATCATGTCCAGGGGGTGCGAGGACGCCACGCTGCGGATGGCGCGCAAACTCTTGAGCTCATCCTCGCGGCTGAGGCCGTAGCCGCTCTTGGCCTCGATGGTGGTCGTGCCGAGAGTGAGGAATCCCGTCGCGCGCCGGGCGAGTAGGTCGGCGAGCAGGTCTTCCGACGCCTCGCGAAGAGAGCGGACCGAGGAGCGGATACCGCCCCCCGCCTGGGCGATCTCCACGTAGGATTTCCCCTGGTTGCGCATCTCGAATTCGCGTTCCCTGGATGCGTTGAACACGGGGTGGGTGTGGGGGTCGATGAATCCCGGCATGACGAGCCGGCGGCCTAGGTCGAGGACATCGTCGGCCTCCCAGGCGCCGAGGATCTCCTCCTTCGGGCCCAAGGCCGCGATGCGACCGTCGACGAGGGCGGCCGCCCAATCGCTTTTTTCTCCCAGGTCGTTCATGGCCGTCCCTCCGCGGGGCGGGGCGACGGGGGTGGAAAGGGTGAGCCAGGGGCCCTGGCTGAGGACGAGGGTGTCGGCGTGCTGCATGGCCGACGATAGCGGGAATCGGATGCGATTCCACGTCCGTGCCGGGGTGACTACGCGGACGGAGCGGGGTGGGATAGGATCAAGGTGGAGGTTCCGACCATGAGCTGCAAAACCGTTTGGATTCTGACTGCGGCCCTTCTCGTGCTGGGCGCCTGTGGAGGCGGCGACGACGAGGTGGAGAGCCAAGAAACGTTCAAGGCGGAAGAATCGTCGACGATGGCGACGAAGGGCACCGCCGCCGACCCCGCGGAGAAGGCGCGCCGGGAGGCGGAGCGCAAGGAACGGTTGCGCCGGCAAAAGGCCGCGAAGGAACTCGTGAAATGGGAGGGCCGCCTCGATGACGCCGTCGAGGCGGACGAACCTTTCGACATGTCGGAGGCGCTGGAGGGCATCGCTCAGTTGGGCGAGGACGGCAAACCGTTCTTGCCTCATCTGACCCCCTTCCTCGACCATGAGGACGAGGATGTCCGCGTGGCGGCTCTGAAGTGCCTGGTCAGCCTGAAGGGGCCGGACGTGAAAACTCGGCTGCGCAAGGCCATGAAATCGGACAACGTGGTCCTCCGCAAGGAAGGGCTGGCCTTGTGGCGGAAGGCCGGATTCAAGGACAAGACCCCCATCATCGAACTCCTCGACGATCTGGATGGGAACGTCCAATACGAGGCCGTGAGAGCTCTGGAAGCGGCCGGCGCGGATGCCTCCGACTTGAAGCTGTTGACGGAGAAGATCCCCGACCTCGACGGACCGGCGGCCCGCGCCGCTCTTCATCTCGCGGTGAACGGCATGGCGAACTGGGGCGGCCCGAAGGCCATCGAGGGGCTTTTGGTCGAGCTCTTGGATCATCAGGACCCGGACACCCGCAAGGAGACCCTCGACGTGATCTCCGACAAGACGATCCTGCGTCGCGCCGTCGCCGCCAAGGTCGTGAGGATTCTGAAGGACGATCCGGAAGAGCTCGTGCGCCGCAAGGCCTACGAGATCTGCAAGCGATGGGCGGAAGGCAAAGGCCCCGCCTACGATCCGGCCGCCGAGGAAGAAGCGCGCAAGGAGCCGGCTGCGGCCTGGAAAGCCTGGTTCGAGAAGAATGCTTCCAAGTTCGAATCCTCCTGACTTGCGAGCGTCGCGGGACCCCGCCCGTCACGGGTTGAGCGACCTTGTTATTAATGTTTGATTCGAAACGATCTTCGTTTCTCAATGACGCGGCCCCGTCTGGTCGATATCCTCCCTGGCTCGAGAAGCTTTTGGGGGAGCGAGAAGGGCCGTGGTAGGATCGCCGACGCGATCTCGGTTGGATTGGAGCCCGACACTTCCTTGGACGACCCCGGACAATTATCCCTCGTCGCATGCGTGGCCACCGGAGCCGCCATTGCCGTAGGAGTGGCCGCCGAAACGGCTCTTTTCCAGTACAGCCATGGCAAATTGGAAAAGATGCTCGGCAGTGAGGAGCTGGCCGGCCAGGTCAGCAAGCGACTGCGAGACTTCGAGCGTCAAACCTTCGCCCTCACCCTTTACAACGCCCTTTGCACGGTCCTGTTCGTGGGGCTGATTTTCAGCTTCCGCGATCCAGGAGAAGGGAACCTGGCCGCCTGGATCACCGCTTTGCTCCTCGTGGTGGGAATCCTTCGGGGCGGAGTGAGGGCCTTGGTGGCCCAGGCGCCCGAAAGAGTTCTGTTGCTGCTGTTGGGCTTCATCGTCGCGATGGATCGACTGCTTCGGCCCGTGACGGTGACCCTGAGCGCGGTCGGGACCTTCCTGGCGACCTTGTTCGGCTTTCGCACCGAAATGGGCAACGGAGATTCCGACGTCCATGAGGAGATCCTCGATGCCGTCGCGGAAAGCGAGGCCGGTGGAGACCTGGAGCCCGAGGCCGCCACCTTCATCGAGAACATCGTCGAGATCCGCGACCAGGTCGTCAGGGAGATCATGACCCCGCGCACGTCCATGGTCTCCGCGCCCGCGAATGTGAGCCTGGAAGAGGCGATTCGCATCCTCGAGGACAACGGCCACTCCCGGGTTCCCGTGTACGAGGAAAACCGAGACCACATCATCGGCATGCTCTACTTCAAGGACGTGCTGGGACACATCTTCGAACTCGAGCGTGGCGAGAAGACGATTCGAGACCTCGTCCGCGACGTGTACTTCGTGCCGGAGACGAAGAAGATCACGGACCTGCTGAAGGAGTTTCAGCAGCGCAAGCTCCAGGTGGCGGTCGTCATCGACGAGTTCGGCGGCACGGCGGGTCTCGTGACCGTGGAGGACATCTTGGAGGAGATCGTGGGCGAGTTGCAGGACGAGTTCGACCCCGACGAAGAATCCGAGTTCCGCGAGATCGATCCGGATCGCCTGGAGGTGAAGGGCACCGTGAGCATCGATGACTTGGAGGAGCGATTGCATCTGGAGATCCCGGACGATGGCGACTACGACACGCTGGGCGGATTCCTGGCGGCCCAGCTCGGCAAGGTGCCCAGCGCCGGAGAGAACCTCATCCACGGCGGGATTCGCTTCGAGGTTCTCGATGCGGACGAGCGCAAGGTCAATCGCG
Source organism: Planctomycetota bacterium (assembly GCA_011369445.1). Classification (GTDB taxonomy): domain Bacteria; phylum Planctomycetota; family DRQF01; genus DRQF01. The sequence goes on from DRQF01000051.1 coordinate 7,756, forward strand.
TGCTGATCACCCGCGTTCCCGTCGGTGAGGGCAAGGGGTGACGCCCCGCCCGACGGCTGGAGTCTGACGTGGCGCGCCGCGGCTTTGCGTCTTCCTCGGGACCGGAGCGCGTCACCGAGACCCTCGTGCTCCGCCGCTTCGATTTCGGCGACACCAGCCAGATCGGACACATGCTCACGCCGGACCGGGGGCGGGTCGCCGTCCTCGCCAAGGGCATCAAGAAACCGAACGCCGCCATGAAGGGACCTCTGGATCTCTTCCAGTGGGCCCGGGTCTCCTATCGCCCCAGACGGAATTCGGGATTGGCGCTCCTCACTCGCTACGAACCC
>DRQF01000052.1 GCA_011369445.1 Planctomycetota bacterium
CCATCCCCAGCATCAAAGGCCCTGACCGATCATGAAGCGTGCCCCGCATCCCGGCTATGGGTTCCGGAAGGTTTGACGGCCCGATTCCGGAAAGTCTGACGGTACCCCCCGGTGTCAGGGTAGTTGTCGCCCAAGCTTGGGGGCCGGAGGGACTTTCACCCTCCTGAACAAGCGCCCTCCCGAGCGCACGAGCGGAGGCTTCAGCCTTCACCTGACGCCGCATGGAAGGGGTGGCGCGCTGGCAATCGCGGGACGAGGACGTCCCGACTCCAAGAAGCTTCTCGTGGCGTGGGGAGGGGCGGATCGCAGAGGGCAGGAAGTGGAGGCGGCGGCGGGTTAGAGTGGAGGGATGAGTCGACTCGGACGCCCGGAGATTCTCGCTCCCGCTGGGGATGAAGCGAGCCTGAAAGCCGCCCTCGCCGCGGGAGCAGACGCGGTCTATCTGGGACTGGATGAGGGATTCAACGCGCGGGCACGGGCGGGAAACTTCGCCTCGGCGGAGTTGGGGCGCGTAGTGGAACTGTGCCACCGGGCAGGAACTCGGGTGTTCCTCACCCTCAACACCCTCATCTTCGAGGACGAATTGGCGGACGCCGCCCGATCGATCGAGCAGGCCGCCCGAGCCGGCGTCGACGCTCTCATCGTCCAGGATCCGGCGATGGCGCTGCTCGCCCGGCGTATCGCTCCTGACTTGGAGGTCCACGCCAGCACCCAGATGACCATCTCCTCGCCCGAGGCGGCACGCTTCGCCGAAGCTCTGGGTGTCACCCGAATCGTCGTGCCCCGAGAGCTCTCCCTCACGGAAATCGAACGCTTCATGAAAGGCACCGACCTCGAAGTCGAGGTGTTCATCCACGGGGCACTGTGCGTCTCATGGAGCGGCCAATGCCTCACGAGCGAAGCCTGGAGCGGTCGTTCCGCCAATCGAGGCCAATGCGCCCAGTCCTGCCGCCTCCCCTACCACCTCATTCTCGACGGCCGCCGTCACGATCTGGGCGACGTCGCCTACCTGCTCTCACCGAAAGACCTGGCCGGTGTGCGGGCTCTCCCGCGACTGATGGCCTTGGGCGTCCACGGGCTGAAAATCGAAGGCCGTCAAAAGGGCCCCGCCTACGTCGCCACCGCCACCGAAGCCTACCGACGATGGGTGGACGAAGCGTCCTCGTCGAAGACCTCTTTGAATCCCGGGGAAGCCGGGCGCCGACTGGAAGCCATGAGCCTCGCCTTCAGCCGCGGATTCAGCGACGGATTCTTTCAGGGATCGGACCATCAAACTCTCGTCGAAGGGCGATTCCCGAAACACAGGGGGCTCCTCCTGGGCCGGGTGGTGAAGGTGATGGGCGACGATGTGCTCGTGGAGCAGACGCCGGAGGGCCGGCCATGGACGGGCGCCCTCGCCGCCGACGCGCAACGTGCGGGGCCGAAGGGGGCCCTGGCCTCTCCCATCCCAGAATCCGATGGAGGACTTCCCCTTCCGACCATCGCAACGGAACCCCGCCCCGGACAAGGGGTCGTCTTCGACCAGGGAAACCCGGAAGACCTGGACGAGCCGGGCGGCCCCATCTTTCGCGTCACCTCCCCGGAGCCGAACCTCCATCTGCTGGGATTCGGACGGCCGGGACCGGACCTGACCCGCGTGCGACCGGGCGATCTTTGCTGGATCACGAGCGACCCCGCCGTGGCCGCGCGCGGCCACCCGATCCGAGACGACGCGCTTCCCCGCGAGGCCATTCCCCTCGATGGCCGCGTCGCTGGCCGGATCGGGGAGCCGCTCCGGGTGACCATGACAACGCCCACCGGGAGAACGGCGGAAGCGACGAGCACGTCCCTCCTCGCGAGAGCCCGAGGCCGCGGCCTCGACGAAGAACTCCTTCGCGCGAAGTTGGGGGCGTTTGGAGGCTCGCCGTTCACCCTCCGTCATCTGGACATGAAAGGGCTCGAGAAAGACCTGCACCTGCCCGTCAAGGAATTGAAGGCCCTCCGCCGTCGCCTGACGGAGAATCTCTCCAAGGAGCAGGCGGACGAAAAAGCCGCACGGGTCCATCCCTGGAAAGTGGCCCTCGAGGAGATGAAGGCGAGCGCGCCTGCGCCCCCGGGCGAGAAGCGTTCGCCTCTCCTCGTGCCCCTCTGTCGCTCCATGGCCCAACTGGAAGCTGTCATCGCGGCGGGGCTCACCGAGGTGGAGTTGGACTGGATGGAGTTGGTGGGGCTGAAACGCGCTCATGCCATGGCGAAGGACGCCGGCTTGCAGGTCACTCTGTGCACATTGCGGATTCAGAAACCCGGGGAAGCGGGTTTCGCCTCGGCCCTCGAAGCCCTCGCCCCGGATGCGGTGCTCGTCCGCCATTGGGGCGGCCTCATGGAGTTCCGCGATCGCCCCGCCGACCGGCGGCCCGTCCTCCACGGCGACTTCAGCCTCAACGTGACCAACAGCGTCACGGCCCGCCATCTGCTCGCGCTCGGTCTGGAAACGCTCACCGTCTCCCACGATCTGGACGAGGAGCGTCTCATGCTTCTTGCCCGAGAAGTGGACCCGTCTCGCTTGGCCGTCGTCGTCCAGCACCGCATCGCCGCCTTCCATACGGAGCACTGCCTGTATGCCCACCTCCTCAGCGAGGGGAGAGATCACCGCTCCTGCGGACGTCCCTGCGAGGAGCACGAGATTTCCCTCGAAAACGCAAAGGGCAAGCACCACCCCGTCATCGTCGATGCAGGATGTCGCAACACGGTCTTCAACTCCGAGCTCCAGACCGCGGCTCATAAGATCGAGACGCTGGCGGCCGCGGGATTCCACCGCTTCCGCGTGGAGTTTCTCCGCGAGACCCGCGACGAAGCGGCACGGGCCCTCCGCGCTTGGCAGGATCTCTTCGGAGGCCGCATCACCCCGGAGGAGCTCAACGAGCGCGTGGGCGCGCAAAGCAGAATCGGCGTCATCGGGACGGCGCATTGAAGGACCGAGTGTAGGCTCCCATACTCCGAAGAACCCTGCGGCAGCGCCTGTTGAATCCGAATCCGGAGAGGACGACATCGATGAAACCCGAAATCGAACGGGCGCTCAGACTCGCCTTCTACACCTTCTTGGCGGGCGTCCTCATGCCGGTGGCCCTGGCGGTGGGCGCCTTCGCCGCGGACACGGTCGCCGAGCCCCTCATGTTCGCGGTACCCTGCGCGATCCTCGGGGCCATGCTGGCCCTCGCTCTCGATGTCGTCACGAAGTCGGGACGCCCGGGAGCCGTCGGACGCGCGGCCCTCGGCTTGGGCCTGGGCGGTCTTGTGGTGGCCGCGTTGGGCGGGCGCGATTTCGAGGCGCCCCTCACAGCCTGGCTGGCCGGCGGACTCCTCGGGGGCGTGGGCCTGGCCTGGGGATTCGCAAAGACGCCTCGGGCGGGGGCACTCTTCAGTCTCGCGGGAGGCGTCGCCCTGGGAGGATTTCTCTTCCTCGCTCGCATCCCCACCCTCGATTGCCCCGTCTGAATCACCGCTGTTCTGTTCGCCCTGGTTCAGGGCGCCTTCATCCACATTCAGGGGCTCTGGCCGTTCGCAGCGACGGGGCTCGCCCTCTACGCCATCTGGAGACTGGGAGACATCCGTCCATGAAGCACCCCCTTCTTCTCGCACTCGTTTTCTTCTCTGCGGCGACCTTCGTTCCCGCCCAGTCCGGATTCCCCGACGACGGCGGCGCCCGGGTGGCCGCGATCCTTCAGAACCGCTGCGCCCAATGCCATTCAAGGGACCTCGAGACCCCCAAGGGCGACTTCGGCGGCGTGGAGGACCTGAACATCGTCCGAGAGGACTACGTGGAACCCGGCAATCTCGATCGCTCCGATCTCTGGGAGCATCTCACCTCCACGGACGAGGAAGAGAAGATGCCGCCGGCGAAGGCGAAGAACGGACCGCTCCTGCCGGAAGAACTGGCCCTCATCCGCTGGTGGATTCTGGAAGGAGCGCCCGTGCCCGAGAAGACCGAGGCCGCCTCCGACGATCACGACCACGGGGGTGACCATGACGAGGTCAACGTCATCGCCACCCTCGGCCGCTTCCATCCCCTACTCATCCACTTTCCCATCGCCCTGCTTCTCGTGGCGGCCTTGGCGGAACTCTGGGCCCTGGTGGGCGGCGGGGACCGGAGCGCGTTTTTGCGTCGGTTCGCCCTCCTGACCGGCTCCCTCGCCGCCGTACTGGCGGTCGGATCGGGCCTCATCTTCGAGGAGTCTCACGACGAGTCGAACCCCCAACTCGTCCTGCATCGCGTCTTCGGCATCGCCACGGCCTCCCTTGCCGTGGTGGCGCTCGTCGTCGATCGCTTCGGCGGCCCCGTGTGGCTGAGGCGCCTGATCGTCTTCGCCGTCGCGGCGGTGGTCGGCATCACGGGCCACCTGGGCGGGCAGATGGTCTTTGGGGAGGGTTTTCCTTTTTGACGAGAAAACGCACAGTCTCGCCCAGGGAGCGCTCCCGACCTATGATGCGCGGCATGAGACGCGCCGTTCCCATGTGTCTGATCCTGCTTTGGCTCGCCACGCCGAGCCCACTGTTCGCCCAGACGTGGCAGGAGGAGGTGAACAACGTCATCGACCGAGGCGTCGAGCGCCTGGTCCGTCTCCAAAAGGAAGACGGCTCCTTCACGCTGGCGTGGCCTGACTACGGATACCGCCGCGAATACCCGATGGGCCCGACGTCGCTCATCGTCTATGCGTTGGTGAAGTCGGGACTCCCGCCCGACGACCCGGCCATTCGCAAAGCCGTCGAGTATCTCCGCTACCTCCCCTTCAAGAAGGTCTACTCCGTGGGGCTGCTCATCATGGCCCTCGATGCCCTCGGCGGAAACGAAAACGACGCATGGATCCAGGGCGCGGCCAAGTGGCTCGAAGACAACATCAATCCGAAGTTCGACTATTGGGGATACCCCAAGGGCACTCCCGACCTCTCCAACACCCAGTACGCCGTGCTGGGGCTGTGGACCGCCGAGCGCCACGGCTACAAGGTGCGGCGTCGTACCTGGATCGAGCTCGCCAAGGGGGTGATGAAAGAACAGGTGAAAAACGGCGGGTTCCGTTACCGCTTCAACTACGAGAACTATTCCACGGGCTCGATGACGACCGCCGGCATCACGTGTCTCGCGATCGCGCTGGAACGCCTGAAGGGGGCGGCCCCCAGTCGGGAAATTCGCGCCTCCTTGGAGCGGGCGTGGGACTACCTCGACCGCGTCTTCACGGCCACGGGCAATCCCGTCCGCGACGACGGGCACCTGCAGTCCATCGCGAACCAACTGGGGACCCACTACCGGCACCTCTACTACCTCTACGGACTCGAGCGCGTGGCGGCTCTCGCCAAGCGCAAGAAGATCGGAGGCAGAGACTGGTATCGTGAAGGCGCGATATTCCTCCTGGGTCACGAAGACTTCCTGCAGCGCGGCAAGAAGAACCCTAAGTCCTTCACGGGCGACTTCGGGGGAGCCCTCAACACCGCCTTCGCACTCCTCTTCTTGCGCCGAGCGACCTTCTCCGGCTTGGCCGGGCTCCACAACGTTTCGGGACGCCTCCGGGCGCCCGTCTGGCGGTACACGACGGCAAAGCCCGATTCCACCTGGCATGAGAAGGGTTTCGACGATTCCTCCTGGGAGAAAGGCGCCGGCGGATTCGGCCCCTACCACTCGGATCGGGTCGCGGTGCGATCACTGTGGCCGAACGGCGCCGCCGACATCTGGGCCCGCCGGACGTTCTCATGGAACGACTCGCCCAAGGCCTTCGGACTCTTCGTCTGCCACGACGACGGCGTGGAAATCTGGATCAACGGCATCCGGGCCGTGAAGACCGACAGCTGGACCACCTTCTACAAGGAGTACGCCGTCCCCGAGGCGGCGCGCCAATCGCTGAAACCCGACGGCAACCTCATCGCCGTTCATGGTCACGACATCGGCGGCGCCCGCGCCCTGGACGTGCGATTCATCGACATCGGAGCCCGCACGCGACACGCCCAGGCCAGCCCGTCGGAGCGGTGGCGGTGGTGGTGGCGGTTCTCTCCCTCCCCGCAGACACCGCACCTACGTCGGTTCCTGATTCTCGATCCCCTGGCCGTCGAGAGTTCCGCCGCCTTGCTCGAGCCCCTCGATCTCGTGGCCCGGCAACCTTCTCCGGGAGCGACCTGGCGGCGCAAGAAATGGAAGGCTAGGCGTTCGTTGGAACCTCTCGTGAACTTGGCGGAGCTTCATCCACGAGCCAGGGGCGTCCTTCACCACGCCACGACGTGGATCGACGCCGGTCCGAAGCGCCGGAGCGCCGTGCTCCATCTCACGACCCAGGGAGCCTTTCGCGTCTTCCTCGACGACACATGCCTGCTCAGTCACAACTCCGAGAAGCCGGGGGCTCTGTTTGAATTCTGGCGCATCCCCTTGTTGCTGAGGCCGGGCAAGCACCTCCTCACCATTCGGATTCTGCGTCAAGGCGGCCCCGCCGGATTCACCGCCCGAGTTTCCGGACGCGACGGGCTGCCCATCGAAGGCCTTCGCACGTTCCTCGATCCCGATCAACCGGACGATGAACTCGCTGCGATCGCCCAACCGGATCACTTCTCGTGGCCGGAACTTTTGAAACGCCTTCACCCGGACGCCAAGAAGGACCTCAACTTCAAGAAGGCCGACTTCGATGAGCGAGTCATCGTGTCGGGGCTCTCCTGGAACCACGCGGCGCGGATCGCCGTCACGAAAGGCTCTTCCGCATCACCGGCTCCGCCTCCGGGCGCGCGAGGCGTGATCGCCCTCGGGCCCGATTTCGCGGGCCCGCCGGCCAGGCTCTACCGGCGTTTGGATCCGGTGGGCGCCAAGTCCCAACTCCGAGTGCGGTATGCGGGAGGAACCGGCGACAAAGCGGTTCCCTCGCCGTGGAGGATCATCGTCTTCGACGGCCAGGCCCGCACGCTTCACGAGGAGACCCTCCCCCCGGCGAAACTGAACGCCAAGGCGTGGAAGGACCTTTCCCTCGCCCTGTCGAGCTATGCGGGAAAGTCGATCCTCGTCGTCCTGGAGGTGGACCCGCCTCGGAACAAAGGCGACCGCCCGGTGGTCTTCGTCGATCGCATCCAACTGAAGTGACGCCGGACGTTCTTACCTCAGCGCTTCCGCAGTGACCGCAGGTAGGCGATGAGATCTCTCAGATCCCGATCATTCAACTTCGTGGAAACGTCGGACGGCATCGCCGAGCCGCCCTGACGCCGCTCCGCGATGTCCTTCTTCGGGATCGCCACCACCTCGAGGCGACCGTAGTCGTTGGTGCGCAAACGAAGCGTATCCCGAGTCTCCTCGACCACCTGTCCCTGGTGACCGCGCCCGTCCCGGGTGAAGACCATCTCCGTCCCGTATCCCTTGACGATGGTGCGACCGGGATCGACGACCGCCTCCAGCAGGTGACGCGCATCCAGCCGATCTCCGACCTCGGAGAGGTCCGGTCCAGCCAGACCCTCCCCGTGGCCGTCGACGGCATGGCATCGGCGACAGGAAAGACCATCCCGACGGAAGACCTTTCGACCTCGCACGGGGTCGCCGCCCGCAAGCGCCAAGTTGCGGCGGTCCACGGGATCGGTCAGAGCTGCGCGCGCCCGCTCCCAAGACGTTCGCAAACGCCGAACTTCCGGGGACGGATCGGCGCGCGACGTGAGAACGCGAGCGAGTTCCAAGGCGTACTCGGCAGGAGCCTCCCCCCTCAAGAGACGTTCGCCCAGGTCGGCGAGAAGTGCCTCGGCTTCCGCTCCTCGGAGGTTTCCCAACGCCAACATCGCCGCCTGTTTCTCCGGAACGCTTCCCTCGGTCAGGGCCCTTTGAATCAAGGGAAGGGCGGTCCTCGGGGCGAGCTTCGCCATCGCACCCGCCGCATCGGCCCGTAGCTTGGGCGCCTTCGCGGCAAGAGCCACCCGCGCCGCTTCTTCCAGCTCGGGAGCCTCGAGGTCGATGAGGGCGCGCAGCGCGGCCCGGCGGACCGCGAGGGTCCGATCCTCCGAGGCCACCAACCCGAGCAGGATGGACCCGTGATCGTGAACATTCCAGTGGACGAGAAGGGGAAGCGCTGCTTTCACGAGCTCATCCGATGTCGCCGTGAGCAATCCGCGCATCTTCGGTGCGAGGAGAGGAGCGACTTCGGATTGGGGCCAGGGATCGCGCGGTCGGTAACTGCCGAGAACCGGGTCCCTGGGCTGGGGATCATCCCATCTTCGAATCGCTTCCAACGCCAAGGCTCGAAGTTCCGCGCGCACGCGATGCGCATCCCCTGCCAGTCGGACCAGGGAGGCTCCCCACTTCTTGCCTCCCAACGCTTCCGCCGCGGCGATCGCCCGGCGAAGGACCACCTCGTCGGAACTCGGCGGGTCGATCAGGCGAGCCAAGTCGGGATAGGCCTGCTTGATCTCCCGGTCGAACACGGCCCGCGCCGCTTCCCTGGCTAGCGCCGGCGCATCGGTCAGGAAGTGGGCGACGCCCGGGTCCTTGCGCTTGGCGAGGGCCAGGAGGACCGCCAGGCGGACACTGGGATTCGGGTGGCCGGCCATGCCGTCGAGTGCACGGGCCTCACGGTTCGCGATCCCCACGAGCGCCATCACCGCGCCGTGGCGAAGGATGACATCCCGGTCAGCATTCTCGCTGAGCAAACCGGCCAGAGGCGAAAGGCTTCGCGTCGTTCCCACGGCGCCCAACGCCTGCGCCGCGAAATAGCGAACGCGGGACGATTCGTCCGCCAGGAGCTCCTCGAGAACGGGACGGGCCTCCGCCACGTGCGCTTCGCCGAGCAGCTTGGCGATCTGTCCCCGTACCTCGTCGTCCCGATCCCCCAGCAAGGGGATGAGATCGTCGAGGTTTGCTCCCACGCGGCGGTGGAGAACCCCCAAACCCCAGATCGCGTGGAGACGAGCCCTTCGCGGCAAGCTCTCGCTCCAGATGATCTCGCGAAACACGGGCTCCCCTTCGGAAGGACGGAAGGTCAGGGCGTGTTGGGCGCGCAGGCGCACCCTTTGGTCCGCGTGAGAGAGCAGATCCGCCAGACGGTCGACCTCCAGATCTTCGAAGCGTTGGGAGAGGAGCGCGCGGGCGCTCGCGGCCTTTTGCGTCGCCAAGGAGGCGGGCTCGAAGACCCGGTAGAGACGTCCCTTGCCCTTCCCCACCCATCCCGTCACCCAGTCGGAGATCCAAAGCGCTC
>DRQF01000053.1 GCA_011369445.1 Planctomycetota bacterium
CCGCCGCATCCATGCGTGCGATCGCCGACGCGGCGGGCCTCGCCCACGATTCCGGCGCCTCCCGCGGCGCTCCCGTGGATCATCTGGGCTGCCAACTTCTGCTTTGGAGCGAACTCATCGCGCGAGATCCGGCGAGCGCACAACAGTTCGCCGAACGCCATTTGCTTTGGGCCCGCCCCCTCCTCGCGCGCCTGCCCTCCGACACCTTCTACGGGCGCCTGGCGGAGGTCGTCACGGAGTTCATTCGGAGCATCTGCTGAATGGACAGCTCGACCCGGAGGGCGCAAACCTCGGTTGGCCGGAAAAACGCGTTTTCTCGCTCAGCGCCTTTTGTCGTGTAGAATCCATCCATGAGAAAAAATGTGATCCAGCGAGAATTCGACGAGCTAAGTGTCGAGGAAAAGATCGAACTCGTGCAGGCCCTCTGGGACCGGATCGAAGAGCAGGGGCAGGCCGTCGATGTCACCGAAGCTCAGCGCGCGGAGCTTGAGCGACGAATCCTCGCCCACGAGGCGAATCCGGGTCAATACACATCGTGGGAAACACTCCGTCGCTACCTCGTCGGAAGAAAGCAATGACGTTGCGTGTCGAGTTTCTTCCGGAGGCCGAGTCAGAAATCACAGACGCCTTCCGGTGGTACGAGGCTCGGAGTCGGGGCCTTGGTCTCCGGTTTCTCTCTGCGATTGAAGCCGTATTAGGTCGAGTGACCGAAGCCCCTCACTCATACCCGAGTGTCGCACGTCGCACACGCAGAGCTGTCGTCCGGCAATTCCCATACTTGCTGTTCTACATCGTCGAAGACAAGCGAGTCCTCGTAACGGGGGCGTTTCACGGACACCGTCACCCTGGGTTGTGGAAGGACCGCGTTCGCGAGCATGTGACTGAATATGAGACGTCGGCAACGTCGCTTGACTCTCCCGGACAAGTCTTCGCCGGGTGTCTCAGTCATCTCATGGGGAGGGTTCGCAACGAGGGGAGCACTTTAGATCAGGCATGCTGTGAGCGGTGGAGCCTTTTCAGAAGCTGGATCTGTGCCGCGTGATGAGTGTTGTGCTGGACGACGCCGTAGAGGAGGTCGATGCGTCGATAGCCCGCCTTACCGGGGGCCGCCCCGTCGAGAGCGCGGTCGGGGAGGTCGCGAACAGCGTCGACGAAAGCTGAGTGCTCGTCCTTGAGAAGGGACCGATCCTTCCGCCAGGAGGCTTCATCGGGGGAGTCGGGAATCGAGAGGCTTACAGGTTGGACTCCAGTGTACAGGCTTGGGCCGCCACCGCCCGCCAAGAGGGATTAGAGGTGAAGGAGGCGGAGGAGGAGGGTGTCGGGGGCGGACGGGCGGCGGAAGGTGAGGATGAGGGTGGGGCGGTCGAGGGAGACGGCGTCGAAGGCGACCAGCTCGCGGTCGCCCGCGAGAAGGTCATCCAGGCGGAAGCGGAGATGGGCCCCCGCAGTGAGGCGTTTCGCTTGGCCGCGGCCGAGCCCCTCGATGAACCCGATGAGGCGGTCCAAGTCCCAGGTCGTCTCGTCCCTCTCGAAGAAGATTTCGCGGACGATGCGGTCGAACTGACCGTCCTCGTGATTCGGGTCCTTCGCCCCGTCCCAGACTTCGAGCGACGTCATGTCCTCGGAGAACAAGACGAGCTCGTCCTTGCCGTCGCCGTCCAGGTCGGCGCGGAGATGGCGGCGCTGACTCCGACCAGCGCCCTCGATCCGCGCAATGAGGCTCTCCGGGTCCCGGATCACCTTACCCAAGGACGGCAACTTGAATTCCAGCGAGCGCCGCCAGCCCGGCTTGCGGTCGAAACGCCGGCCCTCGAGGCTGCGATACCCCACCGCCCTGATGTCCACGCTGAGAGAGCCCAAGAAACTCGTGATCAATCTCGCGATGCTGGGCACCTGCACCCGCAGAAGGAAGAGATCTGGATAGGCGTCATCGTCCAGGGCGACGAGCGCCACCGCCGTGATCTCGTCCGCGGTCTTGAGGATGCTCGTGGGATGGGTGAACGAGGGGCCCGCCTTCGTCCCGTGAAAGACCCACACTTTCCGTCGATGGGTGATCACGTAATCCAGGATGCCATCCGCGTCGAGATCCCTCATCATCACACGGGTGGTCTCCGTGCCCGGCACCGTCCAGCCCGGACGCAAGGGCGCCTTCGGCGTGGTGTCCTTGAAGGTGGAAAGATCGAGGACCACGTCCGGCTGGAACGGCAGCGATCCTTCCGCGCGCTGCATGTGGAAGCGCACCTTGTCCGCGTGCTGGATGACCAAGTCCGGCCGCCCGTCGCCGTTGATGTCCCGGGTCTGCAGATCGGGAATGTGAATCGTCTGGAAGAGGTCGTCGTCGCCCTGACGCTGCCCCTTCCCCACCGTGATCTCCGCCGCCACGGCGATGCGGGCCGTCTTCTTGAAGGCGGGCCGGCGTTTCCCCGCCTTCTGCACCCAAAGCTGCAACGCGTCCGCCGTGGGCACGAGTAAATCCACGAGCCCATCCTTGTTCACGTCCCTGGAGAAATGGGCGAACCGCGGCCCCCCGCTACGGATGGCGTAGCGAGCGCGGCGCGCCAAGCGTTGAGGTTTCGCCGGGAACCCTTCCCCCTTCCGCCAGGGCCAGCCGAACGCCCCCTTGGGGGTGAGCGCCACCACCCAGGCCAGGCCCGCGAGGGGGGCCACGTCCACGAGCACGCCATCCGTATGACCCAGGTCGAGGGATGCGAGGAGACCCTGGGAGGCGCTGCCGGCTGCTGCCACATCCCGCACCTCGAGGGCGCCGTTCTTCTTCAGGACAATGAGTTCGCTGCGTCCGTCCCCGTCGAGGTCGCGCCAAGCCGTGGCGGAGATGCCGCCGGTGAGGGTGACCGTCTTGTCGGAGCGAAAGCCCTCCTGGCCTCGAGCCAGGGACGCCCCCAGGAGCAGAACCGCTACCCAGATTCCCGGTCGCGCCGTCATCGCACGACCCTCACGAGCACGACACGGTCATCCTCCTCGACGAGAAACCAGGCGCCGCCCCCCTTCGGTCTCGGACCGATGTGAAGGTTCGCGTCGTTGGCGATCTTCTGCCGGTGGAGCCGACGGCCGAGCTCGCGCTTGTCCTTGCCTTCGCGGCCCAAGGTGCGAATCTCCAAACGATTCCTCCGGGTCCGCAACAGGAGGTC
>DRQF01000054.1 GCA_011369445.1 Planctomycetota bacterium
GTGGGGAGCTGCCTCGATGTGTCCGGACGCCCCGTCGTCGGAGCACGAGTGACGTTCATGCACGAGAAGGGTAGGTCTCGCTACAGTCTCGTCCCTCCGGTCATGACCGACGAACAGGGCAAGTTTCGCGGCTGGCTCGATCCCGCTTCAGCCGTGCCCCTCGCCACCAAGCCTCCCGTCGGCCCGGCCCACCATTCTGACAGGGGTTGTGGACGCGGAGGCCGAGGGGTGTGGCAACCCGTGGCGCGGCCGCGCCACTTGAGGTCGGCGACCGCCCCCAGGCTCTCCTTCAGGCTCACGCAGAGTCGTCGATCGAACGGCGCAAGAGCGCTTGGTCGTCCCGACCGATGCCCACCAGGCCCGGGAGTTTCGGCACCGCGGAGGTCTTCATCAGCCGCGACGAAGACGGAGCGGCCAAGGAGGAAATCCATGCTCCTGGCAGCTGTCTTGTGTCGGCCCGTATCCGCGTGACGCAATGCCGATCCATGCCGAAGGCGTCAAGCCCTATCCGTTTTGCCCCTCACCTATACATGATGCAGAGTGAGCAAGAAGACGCTGAGCAGATGAGTTCTGGCCCCTCTGGGTAACCAAGACATGGTCTCAGCAACCGAACACTTCGGAAAACGGCTCCGCAAGGACCGGGGCTGGTCCCAGCCCGAGCGCCAGCGCATCCTCGACGCGGTCGATAGCCTCCTCCGTGACGCGTAGGCCAAAACCGCATACGCCAAGCCGGGTTAGACGGAGGAGACACCATGGGACCCAACAGCACAGAGCAAAAGCTCCTCGAGAAGATCCGCAACCTCCCGCCTGAGAAGGCTGCGGAGGTCGAGGACTTCATTGACTTTCTCACTGGGCGGGAGAACGATCGGCGGCTCGCACGCGCCGCGACTCGACTCTCTGAAGACGCCTTCGCCAAGGTCTGGGAAAACGACGAAGATGCCGACTACGACCGGCTGTGAGTTCGGGGATGTCGTCCTCGTCCCGTTCCCCTTCACCAATCAACGCACCACCAAGCGTCGACCCGCCGTCGTCGTCAGCTCGAAGCGCTTTAACGACGAGCGCCCCGACCTGATCATCCTCGCCGTCACCAGCCAGGCGCGCCCGGCGCCGACCGTGGGCGAGGCCGCGATCGCAAGGTGGAAAGAGGCCGGACTTCTCAAGCCATCGGTGCTCAAGCCGCTGCTGGCCACCATCGAGAAGTAGCTCGTAATGCGCAAGCTCGAGAGCGAGGACCGAGGAACACTGCGCAGAGTACTCGACGACATCCTCGGACGGTAACTGCGGACTTCGCTATCAGCCCCGTTCCTTTGCCTGGTCATCCACCAGATCTCACTCGAACTCCCCTTTGAAGTCGGTAAAGCACGCGGCAGAGCCCCAGTGATAGCCGTCTTCGGTCGAGCCCCCCCTTGCGGCCCGCCCCGAACAATCGTTGTGGACGCGGAGGGCGGGGCGGGGGGGAAGGTAGACGCGGTGGACGCGGCGGCCGATGCCGCAGGTGACGGCGTAGGGACTGGAGCGGGCTTTTTCGGCGAGAGTCTTGAGAGGGGCCTCGCCCATGGGGTCGCGGCCGAACACGAGGGCGATGTCGCCGGTGCGGCACCCGGGGATGTGGGTCACGTCGACGGTGGTGTAGTCCATGGAGACGGAGCCCCGGATGGGAGCCGGGCGGCCGTGAATCAGCACGAAACCGTCGGGGCTTGCGGCCGCGGGGAGACCGTCGTGATAGCCCACGGGCAAGACCGCCAGCCGGGTCGGCGCGGGCGTCACGTAGCGGCCGTCGTACCCCACGGGCGTGCCCGCCGGAACGTCCTTCATGAAGAGGATCTGGCTGCGGAGGCTCATGGCGGGCTCGAACGGCGTCGCCACGTCGCCGGGACCGGGGATGCCGTAGAGCGACGCCCCCACGCGGAGAGCGGTGGACACCGATTCCTCAACACGCGGATTCCACGCCGCCGCGGAGTTGCGGCAGTGGACCCAGGGGATCGGCCCCACGTGTTCCGTGAGCCGGCGATGCACGTCCTCGAAGAGGGCGAGTTGTCGATTGGACTCTTCGTGACGATCGAGGCGACTCGTCGCCATGTGGGTGGAGAGTCCTTCCAGGAACAGGTGGGGGGACCAGTGGACGAAATCCGCCACTTCCAGCGCCCGTTCGGGCATGAGCCCCAAACGGCTCATACCCGTGTCCACCTTCAGATGGACAGGATGGACGCGCCCCTGCCTGGCCGCCTCCGCCTCGAGGCTCGCCGCGCGATCGAAGGAATGGATCGTCGTACGGATTCCGTGAGCGACGACCGCCTCCGCCTCGCCGTCGATGATGGCGCCCAGGATGAGAAGGGGGAGCTTGATCCCCGCCTGGATCAACTCCAAAGCCTCACGGGAATCTCCCACCCCCAGCATGGCCGCGCCCGCGGTCTCGAGCGCACGGGCCACCGGCACGGCCCCGTGGCCGTACGCGTCCGCCTTGATCACGGCGATCAGATCCAACGTCGGGCGGCGGGCTCGCACGCGTTGAAGATTGCGCGCGAGGGCGCCCAGGTCGACCTCGACCCAGGTTCGCATTGGGGGATTCGCTCTTGCCATGGCCGGTCGAGTCTATCCGCGGGGAGGGTCAAATCGGGGGCCGAAACGGCCCATCCTTGCAATTTCCGGCCTTGATCCCTAGGCTTTACATCGCGCCCCCACTTGTCGTTTCAACTCCAACTCGTCCACGTCGAGGGAACACATCGATGCGAATCAGAATCTCCGCGCCCGGGCTCATGGCCCTGGGCTTCGTCATGATGGCGGCTCTTCCCGCCGCCGCCCAAAAGCGAGCCCCCTGGGACACCTTCTTCACGAACCAGGCAGGACAACAAACGACCTACATGCGAAACCCCTTCGGCGGCTTCTGCGGTGTCCCCGTCGAGATCGGCGACTTCGACAACGACGGTTTCAATGACTACGCGGTGTCGCCGATTCTCACCGATAGCGGACCCAGCTTTAATCGCCAGGACTCCGGCGAGATCGTCATCTTCAAGGGGAATGGAAGCATCGGTGGCATCATCGACTACGCCAGTAACCCTCCGGGGCA
>DRQF01000055.1 GCA_011369445.1 Planctomycetota bacterium
GAATTCCGGGAGGATCTTCCCCGGCGGAACATAAGGTTTGATCTCGTCGGACATGGTTCGACTCCTCGAGTGCGCGTGCGGAAGATTAGCAGAGTTGCATCGATTCGGGGGAAGCCGGGGTCGCATTTCGAGAATTCCGGGGTCACAATCGGTGCTCGTGGATTCCTTTGGAGGGCGGAGTTGGCGGGCCTTCCCCCAAAGGGTTCCCTCAGTGTTCGGATTCGCCGTCGCCGTTCATCCGAAGGGCGCCTACGACCTCGTCTTACGCCACGCCCTCGACGTGGACGACGAGGGCCGGACGCTCGCGTTCGGATCCACGATGGGAGCCCTGTGGGTCTCGGAAAATGGAGGGGACGATCGGCGGCTCGTCAACGCCCCCCTCCACTCGATCCACGCGGTCCGTTGCGTTTGAGAGGAGCGGGCATGAAAAAGCCCGCGGATCGGTGGATCCGCGGGCTGATTCAGACTCGAGTCGGGGCGAGTGGATTCGAACCACCGACCTCCGCGTCCCGAACGCGGCGCTCTAACCAGGCTGAGCCACGCCCCGAGTGTGCCGACGAGTATAGGCGAGGGTCCGCCTCGCCCCAAGCGGGCTCCGATCGGACGTCTGAGGCCCACTCGGAGGGCTCAATCGTTGGCTCGGCCCAGGAACTCCCCGGTCTGAGTGGAGATCTTCACCTTTTCTCCCGCCGAGATGTGGGCCGGCACCTTGATCTCGAGCCCTGTCTCGACCTTGGCCTTCTTGGAGACGCCGGAGACGGTGTTCCCTTTGGCGGAGGGCTCGGCCTCCGTCACGGTCAAAACGACGCTCCCAGGCAGCTCCACGGAGATCGGCTGTCCCTCGTAGAAAGTCACGTCGATGATGTCCTCCTCCTTCACGAAATTCATGGCGTCGCCGACGAGATCGGGCTGGAGGTGGTATTGTTCGTAATCCTGATTGTCCATGAAGACATAGGTGTTGTCTCCGGAATCCCGGTAGAGGTACTGGCATTTTCTCGTCTCGAGAAACGCCACTTCGAAGGTGTCCCCGGATCCGGCTCGGATCTGCTTGCTCTGTCCGGTCGACAGGTTCTTGATCCCGAGGCGTATGATGGACCTCAAGTTGCCCGGCGTGTGATGGTCGTAGTCGGTGACGGTCCACAGACTGCCGTCGATGAGGAGAACATTGCCTTTGCGGATTTCGGTCGCGCGACGCCCCATATCGAATCCTCCTTTGGGATGGAACGGCTCCCCGGCGGGGCCGTGGGGACACGTTACTTCGTGGCCACGGCCGCGACAACGAGGACATGAAAAGACCCCGTCTCGTTCAGGGCTGAAACGGGGTCAAGCCACAAGATAGAGAGGCCCGTTCATTCAGGCTTCACTCATCATAGTCCTTGACCCTGGGAGGTCAAGAAAGCTCACGACGGAGGACCCGACTTTGGGAAACCTGTTCGCACGCGTTCGCCAGAACGCTTCGGTCCTGACCCTCGCGGCTGTGATCGCAAGCCTTGCGGCCTGCATGTCGGGAGACGGCAAGAAGATACGATCGGGGGAGAGAGGAGAGACCCCGACAACCGATCCAGCCAGCGCTCCTGCCGCCCTCGCGGAAGGAATCTCCAGGGAGCTGGCATCTCGAAGACGAGCGCGGATCTCCGCCCTCCGTTATCGACTCCGACTGCGCCTCTCCCCCGCGTCCCCCACCTTTTCGGGCCGCGTCACCATCCGCTTCGCGCTGAAGCGGGCGGACCAAGCCTTGATCCTGGATTTCCGAGGCCCATCGGTGGAGAGTCTTCACGTCAACGGCCAAGCGGCGATGTTCGACCGCGTCCGCAACCACTTGGTCATTCGACCTGGCCCGTTTCGCGAGGGCGACAACACGATCACGGTCGCGTTCACGAGTTCCGTGGGAGCCGCCGGGCAGGGTCTCATCCGCGTTGAGGACAAGAACGACGGAGCCGTCTACCTCTACACGCTGAACGTGCCCGCCGACGGGCATGCCCTCATGCCTCTTTTCGACCAGCCCGATCTCAAGGGGACGTTCGCCCTGGAGGCGACGGTTCCCGAGGATTGGGAGGTCGTCACCCACACACACCCGACGTCGGTGGCGAAGGCCGGCGACGGCGCCCGCACATGGACGTTTCCACCCTCGCCACCGATCTCGACCTACCTCTTCGCCTTTGCGGCGGGCCCCTTCGATCACATCGAGTCCAAAGCGGGCAGCCCTCCGATGGCCTTCTACTTCCGGGACAGCCAGAGAAGCCTCGCGGAAAGACATGCGGCTGACATCTTCAGGGATCATCGCAACGCCTTGGCTTTCTTCGAGGCCTACTTCGGCATCGCCTACCCCTTCCCCAAGTTCGACTTCGTCTGCGTCCCGGACTTTCCCTTCAGCGGCATGGAGCATCCGGGTTGCATCTTCTACGGGGAAACCCCGGTTCTGCTCAGGGGACTCACGACAGGACTTCAAAGGACGCGCCGCGCGGATCTCATCGCGCACGAAACTGCTCATCAGTGGTTTGGTGATCTCGTCACCATGCCCTGGTTCGACGACGTCTGGTTGAAGGAAGGCTTCGCCACCTTGATGGCCCATCTGGCCGTGGCGGACGCCATGCCGGGCATCGACCATGACCGAGCGTTTTTCCTCCGCAATCAGCCCGCCGCCCTGGACGTCGACACGACACCAGGAGCGACACCGATCCGGCAGCCCCTTCCGAACCTGCTCGATGCCAAGTCCCAGTACGGACCGATCATCTACCGGAAAGCGCCTGCCGTTCTCCGCCAGCTCATGCTCCAGATCGGAGAAGAGCGATTTCGCCGGGGTGTACGCCTTTTCCTGAATGACCATGCATTCGGCGTGGGGGATTGGAACGCTTTGAAGTCCGCCTTCGAAACGGCCTCCGGGACACCTGGCTCGCTTGATGCGTGGAGTGAGGCGTGGATCACTTCCCCGGGGGTTCCTCGCGTGCGCGCCCAGATCGACGAAGGACGCATTCGCATCCGACAGAGCCCGCCGCCGTTCCTCGACCGCCTCTGGCCCCTTTCCGCGCGTCTCATCTCACTCGATGCGACGGGTGACGCGAGCGGATTTCCGTACACGCTCAACGGCGAGAGCCGCCTCGTGTCGGTGTCCCTCCCCCTCGCAGCCCCCCTCCATCTGTTTCCGAACGGCCGGGGGTTGGCCTATCTGGATGCGCGGCTCTCGTCCGCGGATCGAAGCTGGGCCGTCGACCGCCGAACCCATATCGCGGACGGATTCTCCCGTGTTCTCGTCCTCGAAGCCCTCTGGGGCGATCTGCAGGACGACATCCTTGCTCCGGAAACGTGGGCGCACGCGGCCCTCGACCATCTGGGTGATGAGCGAGACCTCCGCACTCGCGCCCTCCTGAGCGCTCAGCTCGGAGTCGTCCTCACCCGTTATCTGGACGGTCGAGTCAAGATGGCACTCGCAACACAGTGGGAAGAGCACCTTCTGAAGATCATGAGGGACGCAACCCTTCCCCGCGACCTCCGTCTTCAATCGCTCCGCGCCTTCGAATCCGCGGCAAGAACCGGCGCCGGACGCGATGTACTCGCGAGCATGGTCTCCGGAGAATCCCCCGCCCAGGACCTCGACGTGGCGTTGAGGGACCGGTGGCGGGCGCTGCAACGCCTGTCACTGTTGGGCGACGCGCGCACCTCGCTGCTCCTCGCGGCCCTCGCCGCGGAGGACACGAGTGAGGATGCAAGCCGCCAATCCTTCCTCGTCGAGGTGGCGCGCAGCGAGGGGACCGAAGCCGATGCGCTCTTCGCTCGGTTTTTCGAGGACCCGACCCTTCCGGAACGGTGGGTTCAAAACGCAGCCCCCCTCTTTTTCTCATCGGAGAGGAAGGGCCGCGGCGATCGGTTCCTGGCTCGTAGCCTGTCGAGGCTTCCTTGGATCAAGCTCCACAGGAAGATCTTCTTCCTCCCAGCCTGGATCGACGCCGCCGTGCGCGGGCGGCTCGACACCTCCGCACTCTCGACGGTGGAAGCCGTC
>DRQF01000056.1 GCA_011369445.1 Planctomycetota bacterium
CGTCCCAACCGTCCCCGTCCACGTCGCCGGCCACCGCAATCGATCGCGCAAAGCCACTGAACGCGATGCCGCTCGGCGAAGACACCTGCCAGACGACCTGCCCGGTGGCCGTGGAGACGACCTGGATCTCGTTGAAGGCACACAAGGGTGGCGGGCAGTACCCGCGCAGCACGTCGCCCTTCCCGTCGCCGTCATAGTCCGCAACACCGGCAACCGCCGACCCAAAGACGTTTCCGTTGAAGACCTGAATCACCGCGCCTGTCGCCCCGCTACGAATCTCCGTTGTTGCACTCAGGGGCGGCGTGCTAGTGCTAAAGGGGATAGGATAGGAAACTCTAAAGATGAGGATTTCCGAAATCCCATCGGCGTCTTGATCGGGGATCCCGCAAAGTGG
The DNA here is from genome assembly GCA_011369445.1 of Planctomycetota bacterium. Taxonomy (GTDB): domain Bacteria; phylum Planctomycetota; family DRQF01; genus DRQF01. The sequence goes on from DRQF01000056.1 coordinate 395, forward strand.
CTCTCCCAGAGTATAGAAGACATTGGGACTCGGGTTCGGTGGAATCGCAAACCATTGGTGAATGACTGTACCCGCGCTTCCGGAGATGACCCGCAGCTCAGCGCCGGAAACGGAAGTCAGACCCGAGCCCAGTAGTGGAGGACCGGACGTCGCCAAAACGTCCTTCACGCCGTCGCCGTCCAAATCGCCGAGGATGCTCAAGAATTGCCCCATTAAGATATTCCCTGGAACGGGGTCCGCTTGCCAGATCATCGGCGCCAGGACTTGAGCCTGGGACGTGGACGGCGACCAGCAGACAAGCAAGAGGCCGAGGAGAGCGATGAGCCGAAATGTCACGAAAGAGCCTTCCCCCTCGATCAAGTCGAGAACTGCTTTTTTCTGTCTTTCGACCTGGCAGGGAAGATCGACAGACGCCTTAATCGATGGCTTACACCCGTATGGGGCGTCATGTCAACAAGAAAAGTCGGGCAATCTGAAAAAACATGATGAGGGAGGTGGCCCGCGCGTGCCGTGGTGAAGGGAGGGCCCGTGGAATGGGCCGCGGACGGTTGGCGCGTCAGAGCTGGCGGTGGAGGACGAAGCCAGCCAGTTCCTCGACGACCGTGAAGGACGACGCGGGGAGGAGACCGCGGAGGCGGCCGAGGGAGGTCTCGATGAACTCGCCCGCCCGCTTGGTGGCGTGCTCGATCGACCCGTGGGCGACCAGAAGATCACGGATGAACTCGACGTCCTGGGGACCCGCGCGGCGATCTTCGATGATGGCGCGAATACGTTCCCGGTCCTCCCCGCCCACGCGAGCCAAAAGGTGAATGAGGGGAAGGGTCATCTTCCCGTTGGTGATGTCACTTCCCAGGGACTTGCCCACCACGTCTTCGTCGCCCGAAAGGTCGAGGCAATCATCGATGATCTGGAAGGCCATCCCAAGACTCTCTCCGAAGTCATGGAAGGCTCCCACGACGTCCTCGGCCGCTCCTGCCAAGAGCGCCCCCAATTCGCAGGAGGCGGCATACAGGGAAGCGGTCTTTTGACGAATGATCTTGAAGTAGGTCTCCTCGCTCACGTCCGCGTGGCCCGAAAGCTGATTCTGGTGAATCTCGCCTTCGCAGATGATGGCGACCGCTTCGGTGAGCCGCTCGAGAGCGCGGCGATTCCCCACGTCGACGAGAAGACGGATGGCCCGGGCGAACATGATGTCGCCCAGCAAGATGGCATCCTTGTTGTTCCAGCGGATATTCACCGCGTCCGCGTTGCGGCGGATTTTCGCCTGGTCCAGCACGTCATCGTGGACGAGCGTGGCCATGTGAATGAGTTCGACGACGGCCCCCAACTGAACGAGTTCGTCCTGAAGCGAGCCGCAGAGATCCGCCACGACGAAAATCAGCGCGGGACGCAGTCGCTTGCCCGAGTAATGCCCCGCATAACGAAGCATCTCGTCGACGCACGGAGTGTCCGCCGCCAACAGCTCGGACATCAACCGGTCGAGAGCCTCCATCTGGGGCTTGACCATGTGGTATGCGAAATCGAGTCCGCCAGCTGCGGGCATGCACCTAAATCCTTCGATTTGAACGTCTTCCGCACCGTGAAGCGGTTGAAGAGGCGGCCCAGGATAACCGTCTGTCCGAAGAGGGTCAACGCAGAGGACGACGAAGGACTCTACGTCACAAAGTCGTCGAGCGCGCGCCGATAATCCTCGGGTGTGTTGAGGTTTTGGAACACGTCTCGCGGCTGATGAGAATGATGCTCGACGGGTAGCGTTGTCAAGGCCTCGAGGACGGCCATCACCTTGTTGCACTGAGCATCCAAGGAGTCTTTCAAGGAAGGAAGGGCCCGACGATGGATCAACAGGGGCATGGGCTCTGGCCGCCCGCCCCTTCGAAAATACAAGGCGTCGAGACCCGCGCGTCGCGCGTCCAGAAGCGGCCGCACCTCCGATCCGTCCATCCAGGGCATGTCGCAGGGAATCGCCAACAGCCACGGCGTCGACATGGCTTCGAGCAAAGACTCGATGCCGGCAAGCGGACCTTGCCCCGGATGTCGGTCGCACACCGCGGTCAAGGACAAGTCGGGCGCGACGGATCGTCCCACGGATAAGAGGACGGCGTCGCTTTGGGCGCCGAGATTCGCAATCACGTGTTGAAGCAAGGTGCCTGAACCGAAAGGCAAGGCGTGTTTGGGGCGCCCCATGCGTCGGCTCATGCCGCCCAAAAGAACCCCGAGAGTCCAGGGTGCGCTGGCTTCAGGCGCCTCCATCCGGAGCCTTCACGTCGGCGGGACGAATGTGAAGCTCGACCTCCTCCGCGTCCTCGCAATCCTTCAGAGCTCGGACGAGCCCCAGGACTGCGCCACCGAAGGCTTCATGGATGAAGTTACGAAGCGGCCTCTCCTCACCATCCACGGTGAGTACGACGTGGTACCGAGGCCACGGGCGGTCGGGACGACTCAAGAGTCGCCATCTCCATTGGGAAGGGCCTTCTTCTCGTCGCCGGGCGGAAGGGCGGGGTCGCCGTCCTCCTCCCCTTTCACGCCCTTCTTGAACTCGACGATGGACTGACCGAGGCTCCGGGCGAGCTGCGGCAGTTTGGCCCCGCCGAACATGAGCAGAAGGATGGCCCCGATCATGATCATCTCACCGGTGCCGGGCATGCCGATGGCGAACGGAAGTTGCAGGATTGACGAAGGAATCACCAGTAGGGTCCTCGCTGAGGCCTGGGATGGCCTATCCATCCCCTGAAAGTTTGCGCGCTCTCGCGGCCGGGCGCAAGGCGAAGACATGGGAGAGCCCCCGATGCCGCCGGAAGGCCGGCCCATCGAAGCGACTCAGACCCGCTGAATCGAGGCCCCCAAGGCTCTCAGTCGCCGATCGATGTGAACGTAGCCCCGGTCGATTTGGCGAATGTTCTGGATGGTGCTGGGCCCCTCCGCCGCCAGAGCGGCGATGAGCAAAGCCATGCCGGCCCGAATATCCGGGCTGGCGATCGTGGCCCCGTGGAGCTTCGCCGGGCCAACGACCACCGCCCGGTGGGGATCGCAGAGCACGATCTTGGCCCCCATGAACACCAGACGGTCGACGAAGAACATCCGGCTTTCGAAAAGCTTCTCATGGACCAAGACGACTCCTTCCGACTGAGTCGCCACGACGAGGGCGATGGAGACGAGGTCGGCTGGGAAGCCCGGCCACGGCGCGTCATCCACCTTGGGAATGGCGTCGTGCAGGTCGGTGTGAATCACCAAGTCCTGGCCGCCGGGAACGAGAAGACGATCTTCCTGGATCTCCGTGTGCACGCCGAGACGCTTGAAGACCATGCAAATCATGCGCAGATCGGCGGGATTCACGCCTTCAACGATCAGTTCTCCCCCGGTGACCGCGGCCAACCCGATGAAACTCCCGATCTCGATGTGGTCGGGCCCGATGCGGTGGTGGCCCCCGCGAAGGGTCTCGACGCCCTCCACATCGAGGACGTTCGTGCCCACTCCGCTGATTCGAGCGCCCAACCCGTTGAGCATGCGGCAAAGCCCTTGGACATGGGGCTCGCTCGCCGCGTTGGCGATGCGTGTCCGTCCATCCGCCAACACGGCGGCCATCACTGCGTTCTCCGTCGCCATGACACTGGCTTCGTCGAGAAAGACGTCCGTGCCACGAAAACGCCCCTTCAGAGTCATGCGATAGCAGTCGTCTTCGATCACGACGTCGGCGCCCAAGGCCCGGAGGGCCAACAGATGGGTGTCGATACGCCTCCGCCCGATCTTGTCGCCTCCCGGCCTGGGAAGCACGGCCTCGCCGCGGCGAGCCAGCAGGGGAGCCGTGAAGAGAAAGGAACCTCGAATGGTCTCCGAGAGTTCAGGGTGGGGGGTACTCGAACAAAGGCCGCGGGGATCGAGCGTCAGATCTCCGTCACCGTCGAAGGCGACGCCCACCCCCAAGCGGGCCGCGATGTCGACCATGTGACGAAAATCGAGAATGTCCGGATGGTTGGAGATGCGAACCGGTTCATCCGCGAGAAGCGCCGCCGCCACCACCGGCAAGGCCTCGTTCTTGTTTCCGGATGGGCGATACACGCCGCCGATCGGGCGGCCCCCTTCGACGCGGAAGACTTGAGGTTCCTTGCCCGCTGCCATGGTTCTCACTCGTTGAACTCGTCGTCGCTCAGTCTACGAGGAGCAACGGACACAGCGAGGCGAAGAGCCCGAGGCGTCACCCCTTCATGTGCTCGACCAGGGTGCGCCCCATGTCCGCGGGGCTCTTCGCGACGGGGACACCCGCCCGCTCAAGAGCAGCGATCTTGTCCGCGGCCTTGCCGGAACCTCCCGAGATGATGGCGCCCGCATGTCCCATGCGTTTCCCCGGAGGCGCCGTCTGGCCGGCGATGAATGCGGCGACCGGCTTTTTCATGTTGGATTGGATCCACTCGGCGGCCTCTTCCTCCGCCGTGCCCCCGATTTCTCCGATCATGACGACGCCTTCGGTCTCGGGATCCTCGTTGAAGAGTTCCAGAACGTCGATGAAGTTGGTGCCGTTGATGGGATCGCCGCCAATGCCCACGCAGGTGCTCTGCCCGTGTCCGAGCGCGCTCACCTGCCAGACGGCTTCGTAGGTCAACGTCCCCGAGCGAGAGAGAACGCCCACCTTGCCCTTGCGGTGGATATAGCCCGGCATGATGCCGATCTTGCATTCGTCGGGCGTGATGACGCCGGGGCAGTTGGGACCGACGAGACGCATCGATGACCCTCGCATGGCATCCCGCACCTTCGCCATGTCCATGACGGGAATGCCTTCGGTGATCGCCACGCAAAGACGGATTCCAGCTTCCATGGCCTCGATGATGGCCTCGGCGGCAAAGGGCGGCGGCACGTAGACCACCGACGCGTCGGCGCCTGTTTCCTCGACGGCCTCACGCACCGTGTCGAAGACGGGGCGGTCGAGACAGGAGGAGCCCCCCTTACCCGGAGTGACGCCTCCCACGATTTGGGTGCCGTAGCCAATCATCTGTTCCGCGTGAAACTTGCCCGCCGAACCGGTGATTCCCTGGACGAGGACCTTTGTGTTCTTGTCGATCAGAATGCTCATGGCGTCTCGCTTTCCTCAGGAGACCAGTCGGACGATCTTGTTGGCCGCGTCGGTCATGTCGGTGGCGGTGGTGATGGGCAACCCGGAGTTCTCCAGGATCTTTCGCCCCTCTTCCACCTCGGTCCCCTCGAGACGAACCACCAAGGGCACGTTCAAGCTGACCTCCTTGACCGCCTGACAGATCCCCTTGGCCAGGGTCGTGCAGCGGAGAATGCCGCCGAAGATGTTGACGAGAATCCCCTTCACCTTGTCGTCGCGCAGAATGATCTGGAACGCATGCGCAACCTGCTCGGGGGTGGCTCCGCCGCCCACGTCGAGAAAGTTGGCCGGCTCGCCGCCGTGCAGTTTGATGATGTCCATCGTCGCCATGGCCAACCCAGCGCCATTCACGAGGCAACCGATGTTACCGTCCAGATTGATGTACGAGAGACCGGCATCGCCCGCCTCCACCTCGGCCGGGTCCTCCTCGGCCAGATCCCGCATCTCCACGATGTCCGGGTGACGGTAGAGCCCGTTGTCGTCGAAGTTCATCTTGGCGTCGAGTGCCAAGACATCCCCCTGCTTCGTGAGAACCAAGGGGTTGATCTCGGCGAGCGAGGCATCCGTGTCGAGAAACGCCTGGGCGAGTGAACGCAGAAACTTGATCGCCGTCTTGATCTGTCCGTCGGGGATTCCGATGGCTTTGGCGAGGTAGCGCGCATGATAGGCGCGAAGCCCAGCCTGCGGATCGATGGGGGCCTTGATGATCTTCTCGGGGGTGGTCGCCGCCACCTCCTCGATGTCCATCCCACCCTCGGAGGACGCCATCATCACGGGACGGGCCGAGTCCCGGTCCATGGCGATGCCGACGTAGAGTTCTCGGTCGATGTCGCTGCCCTTCTCGACGAGCAGCGTCTTGACCGGCTGGCCTTCCGGACCCGTCTGATGGGTCACGAGGGGCTTCGCCATGATGGCCTCGGCCGCGGCGCGAGCCTCCTCGGCGGACTTGACGAGCTTGACACCGCCACCCTTCCCGCGACCGCCGGCGTGGATCTGAGCCTTGACGACGGAGAGAGGCGCCCCCAGCTTCTGGAAGGCCTCGGCCGCTTCATCGGGAGAGTGACAGACGATGCCTTCGGGCACGGCGACGTCGTAGCGTCGCAGGATGTCCTTGGCCTGGTATTCGTGGATCTTCATGGAATAGATCTTCCGGTTCGTGATCGGGAAGAGTGGTGGAGTCTACGGACGCCCCCCCGTCCGCTTCAAGCGGCCTCTCTCGGCAAGGAGTCAGATCCCGAGCTGAGCGTACAGATCGCGGAAGCGAGCGGCCTGGTCCGGATCGTCGGTCATGTCGACGGTCCCGACCCGATGGACCTTGATGGAGTTCGTCCCCCCACCGCCACCGATGTTCGAACCGGTCACGATGACGGTGAGGTCACCGGGCTTCAGCGCCCCCGATCGGAGAACGTGCTCCTCACCCATGTAGTACAGCTCCCCCACGCTCTCAGCCTTCTCCAAAAGAACGGGCTCGACCCCCCAGCAAAGAGCCAACCGCTGAAAGCTCTCACGGGTGAAGGTACATCCGATGATGCGCGTCAGCGGGCGAGAGAAACTGATCTTGAAGCAGGTCCGGCCGGAGCTCGAAAACGCCATGAGCGCCTTCGCGTGCAGCTCGCGCGCCGCGGACGCCGCGGCATGGACGGTCGCGTCGGCCACGTCCTCGCCGCGGTCGAGTTCCATGCGCCCCATGATTTCGGAGTAAAGACGGCTCCCTTCCGTATGGCGGGCGATCCGGGCCATGGTCGAGACGGCGAGGAGTGGATGCTTGCCCGCGGCACTCTCTCCCGAGAGCATGACCGCATCCGTCCCGTCCAAGATCGCGTTCGCCACGTCGGAGGCCTCGGCGCGGGTGGGCCTGGGGTTCTCGATCATGCTCTCCAGCATCTGGGTCGCCGTGATCACGACTCGCCCCCGCTGACGGGCGGCAGCGATGATCTCCTTTTGGAGGATGGGCAGGCGCTCCGCCGCGACTTCGACGCCTAAGTCTCCGCGCGCCACCATGATCCCCTCGGCGACCTCCACGATATTCGCGAGATCGTCCAGGGCCTCCGGCTTCTCGATCTTGGCGATGATGGCGACGGAGTAGCCGAGCCCCTTGATCAGGGCTCGAAGATCGCGGATATCGTCCGCCTTGCGGACGAACGAGAGCGCCACATAGTCGACGCCCATTTCCAACCCGAAGCGGAGGTCCTTCTCATCCTTCTCCGTCATCGAAGGCGTCGAAACATTCACGCCGGGCAGGTTGATGCCCTTGTTGGCGCGAAGGATGCCGCCGCAGACCACCTGGCAAACCACCTCGCGATCGAGCTTCTGAACGCAGCGCAACTCCAGCAACCCATCATCGAGCAGGATGCTGTCGCCGACCTCGACGTCGTCGGCGAGCCTCTCATACGTCGTGGCGATGACGCCATCACCCGTTTCCGTCGCTTCGGACGTGACGCGAATCGCCTCACCCACGTGGAGGAGCAGGGGCTCGTCGTTCTTCAACGGCCCGGTGCGAATCTTGGGACCCTGGAGGTCCTGGAGAAGTGCCACGGACTCGCCCATGCGTTCGGCGATCTCGCGCACCATGCGAATGACGCGCGCGTGATCCTCGTGCCGACCGTGGGAGAAGTTGAGACGGAAAGTGGAGGCGCCGGCACGGATCATCGACTCGATCATCTCCTCCGAAGAGGAGGCCGGCCCGAGAGTGGCGACGATACGGGTTCTGGGGCGGATGGATTCACTCATGCCCGCCAGTCTACGCTCGCCTGGGGGCAGAGAAACTCTTCAAGAACCCAGGATTCTCCCCTTGTTGTTCTTCCACCACGACTCCATCTCGCGAATCTTGGCCTGAATCTTCGAGGAGGGATCGCTGGCGTCGAGCTTGAGGGGCTGCCCCGTGAGGGTCTCCAACGATGAGATCGCCGTCTCGCGAACGAAGATATTCTCGTCCTTCAACTTCGGGATGATCCGCGGAATCGCCCATTTCGCGGAGAGATCCGCCAGGTTCTGCAGAGCTGCGATCCTCACGTAGTCGGCCTTGTCGTCGAGAGCCTTGGCCAGGGCCTCCTCCGAGCGACGTCCCGGGATGGAGGCAAGATCCACGACCGCGTTGAAACGCGTCGCCGGGTCGGCAGACTCGAGCTGGGAGAGGATTTTTTGGAATCGGCTCTCCGTCTCGGGGTCGAGAACGGTGGAACCTGAGTCCGCCTCCTTCGCCACGGGGACGCCGACCGTCCCGGACCGCTCGAGAGCTCGGAGGCGAGATTCCAAAGCGTCGCGCACCTGCTCCAGGTCTTCGATGCGAGCGCGGAAGTCGTCCAGATCCTCGGCCACGCGCTGGTCGTCAAGCCTCTGCTCGAGGAGATCGATCCGCTCCTCGATCGACTTGGCAAAAGCCGCACGGGCCTTCTCCTGGTTGGCGAGCTGCGTTCGTAGATCGTCGGCGAGCCCGTCCAGCCTGCGGCGCAAATCCTGGAGGGCCTCGGCGTTGGCTCGAACCCCTCCGATCACACGAGCCAATCGCCCCACGGACCCGTCGGCGGCAGGTGTCTCCTCCATGTTCGTCTCGACGGTGCGAAGGCGGGTCTCCGTCTCAACGCGCAGCTCCCCGATCGCCCTCTCCAATTTACCCAGCCGATCCTTGGTGCTGCCGGGGCCCTGATTCCCCATGATCTCGTCACCCCAGACCGCCATCACCCCCGCTCCGACTCCCGCCCCCAACAGCAGCATCAGCAAAAGGGTGCTCCAGCCGGAGAAGGTTCTTCGATGCCCTGTCGGCCTGGGTGCGCATTTCTCGCAGTAGATCCGACCCGAATCGATGGATATGCGATTCGACTCGATATCCTTCAGCGGGATGCTCTGATTACATTTGTCGCAGAAGTAGATCTTCATGGTCTTGCCTCTTCGAGCCTCACTCCTCCGTCCCGAATGAGTATAAGCCTGGATACGATCGGAAACGGCACGACGGCTGGAAAATGGCGGGAAGGAGGAACGGGCGAGAAGAGGGCCGGTGCCGAGGGGGGCACCGCGCATCGGGCTCAAAGCACCTGTCTGTATTGACTTACGACAGAAACGCGAAAACTATCGTCCCATCAGGACGTCTGCTCGCCCTTGTTGCGGGTGCTCTCCCAGAACAGGTACGCCACGATCGCGAGAGACACTCCCCAAATGACGAGAACCCAATCCCAGAAACTCATGACCTCTCCTTGCGCGATCGGTGGGACCGCGGAATCGCCATGACGGCTCGACGTGATTCAGCCGATGTGGTCATCGCTCCGCAGACTCGAAAATGCATGTGAGGGATCCTTCCCCGACGGGGAAGGGATCACCTTGGCAAGAGGGCGCGGCGCTCATCATGCCGAATGCCCCCCTGATTCCGAAGATCATTTCTGGTTCTTTCGGGCTTGGCTCGCGGGACGGAACATCAACCGCTTCTTCTCCGCGCCCCACCATTTTTTCCACTGGACGACCGAAGCATTGCGGAGTTCCTCGGGCGCGGAAAAGCTGTACCCGAAATCCCTCCCCGTACTCTCGCGCAGGACCTGGATCGCCTTGTATCGGAACCGTCGGTCATCGCTCTCGAGAAAGGCGAGCATGGTCGGAACCGCGGCCAAATCCCCCTGCTGGAGAAGCCCCGCCGCAGCCTCGAAGCGCACGGCAGGGTCTCGGTGCGCCAGATTGTCGCGAAGAGTCTCGAGGGCATCGGGACTCCGCAGGAACCCGAGCACGTAGAGGAGGTTGGCTCGCGTCCGATCGTCGACATTCGGCAGCGCGTCGAGGATCGGTTTTTCGGCGAGCTCCTTTTGGGCAACGAGCCACTGAAGATCCCGCAACAGGGCGCTGCCCCGGTCGAGAGCGACGGACTTGATGACCGCCGCGATCTTCTTGTCGTGGATGTCCACGGTCGACGGGTTTTCGCCCTCCTTCACCGAATTCACGTACGCCTCCGACACTTCCTTGCCGTCCTGCCGGTAGGTGGTCGTGCAGGCGGACGCGAGAACGAAGACGCAACCGAGCGAGAAAGCCGTGAAACCGCGCATGAGTGGAGCCTCCATTGGAACTTCGTTGGAGAGGCGAAGCCCCTCATGCCTCCTTTTCGGCGCAGCACTGCATAAACTTGAGGTCCGGACCGATTCCGAGGGCTGATTCCCGCATATTCTCCCACCTTCTCCAACCCGCCGGGTCAACGACCGTTGCCGGTCAGCGGCCGAGCGCTCGGAGAACCACATGCAACAAGAACCCGGCGAAGGTCCACAACCCGAGCAGAAGGGATGTGCCTCCCCGGGGCGGAGAGGATTCCAGGGGGCTCAGAGCCTCGGCCCAGCGGGAAGCAGCGTCGACGGCGGCGGGACGACGATCTCTCCCGTCGGGCCCGCTCCAGACGATCCGGTGCTGAATCGACCCCGAAGGAGCCTCCACGAGGCCGAACCCGGCGGGGGGCAGGGGCTCGGGGGCGGGTGCCCCGTAGCGCTTTGGTCCCTTCGCATACAGGGGGAACGATGCATCTGCGAGCTGGAGCAGAAGACGCCCTCGATCCACGGGCAGGTCCTCGACACTCCAGAGGAGGCCGTCGTCACCCAGATGAAGAGAGAGTTCCCGGATTCCGGTCTCGCGGGAGGGCATCAGAGCCAAGAGCCGGGACGCCACGCCAGCGCTTCCGCCGAGGAGGGTCGCCAACGCTCCCACATCCACGGGCGCGGCGGCAACCCGTCCCGCTCCGCGCCTCACCTCGGCCCAAGCAGGGACACCGTCCGGCCCATGGGCCCCGACCCGCGCCTGGGGCTTTGCGCGGGTTCGTAGAAGCCTGGGAACCTGGAGGACCCGTCCATCCTCCCAGGTCACCCTCGCGGGGGCTATGACCAGATCTTTCTGCGTCGCCTCCAAGAAAGGTTGCAGGAGTACGCCGAAGTCGTCCACCTGGATCAGGCGATCGGCGCGGTTCCCGACCAGATCGAGCAGGGGCGCGCGCCACCGATCCGCGCGGTCGAACCAGAAGACGAAAAGCTCATGATGCCTCTCGTTCAGCAGGCGGCGCCAACGCTCTCGGTTCTCGTCCGTCCAAGCCGCCGGGTCCTCCGCATCGGTCAAAAGAAAGACCAGGGACTCCGCGCCCTCCGGGGGCCGGGCCTGGAGCGCCGCGGTCAGCGCCGGGCTGAGTCGCGTGCCGCCGGAAGGGCGAACGGCCCTCAGGAACTCACCCAGCGCTGCCTCCTCCCCCGGCCGAAAAGTCGCTTCCTCCAGGTCAGGGCCGAAAAGCAGAATTCGCAGACGGTCCTCCCCTTCCAGGTGGCTGAAAAGTCCTCGGACCGCTCCCGCCGCCGCCTCGAAGCGCCCGTCCGCCATGCTTCCCGAGCGGTCCAGAAGAATCTGGATCCACCGAGGGGACCGAGGCGGACGAGAGGTGACGGGACTCAAGGCATCGAAGGGGCCGCCCTCCCAGCCCCCCAAGGCAAATCCTCGGCGTGCCCCCGCGAGAAGCAGGCCACCGCCCGCACCCACCCAGGATCTCAAGACCCGTGCGAAGTCTCGCGCCTCGGGGGAGGGCGCCCGGCCAGGCAGATGCCAGGGGAGATCCTCGATGACCACCAAGTCGGCGGTAGCGAGCCGCCGTGCGGCTTCATCCGGCGGATAGATCTCGCCCTGGCCGTCGGCGAAGTCGAGCGGCCCCGCGCCCCACGACACCAACGACTCTCCTACGCGGAGCACGCGAGGTCGACCCCCCTCGACGAGGAGCGGTACGGATCGACGATCGTCAGCCGGCTCGGCGTCGAAACCGGTCGTGCCCTCGAGGGTCGCCTCGATCCATGACGAGGCGGACGGTGCGTGATCCAGTTCCAGGACGATGCGGAGGGCCTGCTGTCCCGGCCGAAACGTAAACGAAGTCTCTGGGCCATCGCCCCAGCGAGCCGCGACGGATCGCGGAGTCGCCACGCGCCCGCGGACCTCCATTTCGACGGCCACGCGGGCGCCGGGACGCGCCCGCGGAGCGGGACCGACACGAAAAAGGGCGAGATTCTCCTCCCGGGAGGGAGGTGCCGCGACATAGCGAGCGCTCTCGAGTCGAAGGGGAAGACGCGAAGCCACCAGGGCAAGGCGCTCGAAATCGGCGCCGCCGTCGCTGACCAGAGTCATGCGCACGCGGCTTCCGGCGTCCAAACGATCAGCGACCTGCGCCAAGGCCCGATCGAGCCGCGCGTCGTCGCGGAAGTCCTCGGGGATGAGGGGCTGGGCCTCCCGTTGGAAGCGCCAGGCGTCGAAGTCACCCGCCGGCCCGTCGTAGATCAGCCGCGACCTCATCCCGACGGCGAGGACGAGTAAACGGCGGTTCGCCTCGTCGTCCGGGACGTCGAAGTCCAGAAGACGCTGGGGGTCGGTGCCCAGACTGCGCGAGACGTCCAGCAGGACCACCTCGACCGGCCCCCTCTCCCCACCGACCCCGCCCCGGGGCCCCCACCCCAAGACGAAAGCGATTCCACCCAAGAAAACGACGCCCCAGTGCCAAAGTCGCGCTCTTGGGGCCCTGCGCCATCGGAGCCACCCCAAAAGCCCCCAAAGCCCCACGCCGATCGTCCACGCGGCCACGACGTTCACGGCTGGACGGCGTCCCTGCCCAAGACGGCGTCGATGTAGCCGCCGAACGCAACCACATCCCCACGGTAGAACACGGCGGCTTGACCGGGAGTGACAGCCCGCACAGGGGCCAGGAACCGCACATCGACACCTCCGTCTTCCCGCCCGATGGCGCGCGCCGGTGACGGATCATGCCGGTATCGGACCTTCACCGTCCCCTCGAGTGCCTCCCCGGCACGCAATCCGGCGAGCCCTTGGAACACCGGAGCGTTGAGGGTCAAGCCCCCTGAAGTGAGCGCCTCGAAGTCGCCCACCGTGACGCGATGAGAATGGGGGTCGATGTCCAAGACATACACGGGGCGACCGAAACTCTTCCCGAAGCCCCTTCGCTGGCCGATCGTGAAGAGCTGGTATCCCTCATGTCGTCCGAGAACCTTGCCCTGTTCGTCAACGATTTCCCCGGCGCCGAGGTTCTCCGGCCGCCTCTCTCGAATGAGGGCGCGGTAGTCCCCTCCTGGGACAAAGCAGATCTCCTGGCTGTCCGGCTTGTCGAACACGCGGAGCCCCATGTCGCGGGCGAGCTCCCTCACGCTATCCTTGGTCATCTCACCCAAGGGGAAACGGCAGCGGGCAAGGGCGTTCTGCTCCAGGGGAAAGAGCACGTAGGACTGGTCCTTCGTGAGGTCGGCCGCGCGGGAGATCGCGAACCGGCCTTGGTCGCGCCGGACCCGCGCGTAGTGACCCGTGGCCACCGACGAAGCGCCCAGCGAGTCCGCATAATCCAAAAGACGCCCGAACTTCAGATGCCGATTGCACTGGATACACGGATTCGGCGTGCGACCGCGGTCGTACTCATCCAAGAAGCCCTCGATGATGGAGCCGAACTCCTGGGCGAGATTGAGGACGTAGAAGGGGATTCCCAATGTATCGGCGACACGGCGCGCGTCCATGGAATCCTCGAGAGAGCAGCAGCCCTGCTTGCCCCGGCGGGCCGCATCGCCGGCTTCGATGCCGTTGCGCATGTAGAGCCCCACGACGTCAAACCCTTGCCGGACAAGGAGCGCCGCCGCAACGCTTGAATCCACGCCGCCGCTCATCGCACAAACGATCCGCTCCTTGGGAACCATGGGACCTCCGTCCTCCGCCCCTGCTTGCCGCCCCTCATCACCGCCCATAGGATGCGTCGCTGACCGTCGTCGGCGCAACAAGGGAGATGCAAGCCATGTTCGAGGGTCTGATCCTAACCCTGCTCGCCGAGGAGCAGAAATCCCAGGGGGGGCTCTTTCAGAACCCTCTGACGCTTTTCTTGATGATCGGGGTCGTCTGGGTCTTCCTGGTCATCCTCCCCGGCCGCAAGGAGAAAAAGCGCAAAGCGGAGATGCTCGACAACCTCAAGAAAGGCGACAAGGTTCTGACCCAGGCGGGGATCATCGGCAAAGTCCATTCCTCCGACGCGGAAAAAGTCGTCTTGGACTTTGGAGGCACCAAGATCCCGGTCCTCAAATCCACCGTGATTCAGGTTCTCGGAAAAAAAGAGGGCAACGGGAACTCCTGAGATTCCGTCCCACCATGGGAGGCTCCCCATGGTATCGAATCCCTTCAGCATGTGGCGGCGAGCCGAACGGCGAGCCGCTCGCTTTTTGAGAACCCGTGGTTTTCGCATCGCGGAGCGCAACGCTCGTATCGGCCGCGACGAAATCGACATTGTGGCCGTCCAGGGCGGCGTTCTCGTCTGCGTCGAGGTCCGATTCCGGCGGCGGGATCTGGCGGAAGCCATCGAGTCCATCGACGGCCCGAAGGCGCGGGCGCTGCGGCGGGCGGCCCGCGCGTATGCCCGCCGAGAAGGGCTGGCGACAGAGCCTCTGCGCGTCGACCTCGTAGCGGTGACCTTAGACCACAGACGCTGGAGGCTCGTTCATCTTCCCGCCATCGTGCCCGTCTGAGCCTTCAGACGTCCTCGGCAGCCTTCGGTGAGCCCTCGGCTCCCGCGGGGTCGGGAGTCGGCTCCGCGGTCTCAGCCGCGGTCTCAGCCTCAGTCTCAGTCTCAGTCCCGGACTCCGCTTCGGTCTCAGTCTCAGCGTCGGGCTCGGACTCGGTCTGGGACCGTGCCCGCAAGAGAAGGACCTCGGATTCGGCGGCCTCGAGAGAGCGCCTCAACTGAGCCACATGGGTCAAGGCCTCGCGAGCGAGATCGAGATTCACCCGTCGGGCCTCCCCCAAAGTCCCCAAAACCGGAACGTCGACGTCCCGCACGGCCTCTTCCGCGCCCTCGATCTCGTCGAACCTCTCCTCGCTCCCGAGGATGGCGGTGAACGCCCGACGCATCTCCTCCACCATCTCGGCCAGGCGAACGACGACCCGATCCTTCTCCGCCAGGTGATCCGTGAGGAAGCGGCGCCCCTCCCGCAAGCCGCGCAGCGTCTTCAAGAACCCGCGGCTCAACGCCTCGTCCATGGAACGAACCTCTTCCATGGGGCCGAGTCCCGGGACGTGGACCGACGTTTCCGGAATCGGCGCATGAACCGGGGGCAAACGGGGCTCGTCGTCTTCGATGAGCAACAGCACTTCTCTCAACCATTCCACTTCGAGGCCCAAGGTCTCCAGCAGGCGTTCGCGTTCCTCGATCCTCGACTCCCTGGCCTTCAATTCCCGGTCCATGGACTTCAAATCCCGATCCATGGACTTCAATTCCTTGTCCATGGTTTTCAGCGCATCATCCATCGTCTTCAGCTCGGCGGATCGGGACCGAACCTCCTCACGCAGCGTCCGCAGTTGCGCCTCGAGGTCTCGCGCCTTGTCTTCCGCCCGGGCCTTCTCGGCGCCCATGCGGATCTCCTTGGCAATCATTTCCTTGACCACGCCTTCGTAGTGGTCTCCCCGCCCCTGCTCCCGCTTGATGTGCCCCAGATACCCGAACATCAAGGCCTCGCTCTCTCGCTGGCGTCGTGCGAGGTGTCCGAGTCTCCGCTCGAGAAGTTCGTTCCCAGGCCCTTCCAGGGGTGCGCCTTCGCGCACGACCTTCTCGTAGATTCGCCCCATTTCCCTGGCGTGCCAGTCCATGCCGACGAGCTCTGGAATCGCCTCCCGCCACGCGGCAATTTGGTCCGGTCGGCGGATGAGGTCGATGAGTACGGCGGAGAGGCTCTTCGACGACTCCGCCTCGAACACAGCCCCCGCATTGCCGATCCTCTCGGCCAGCGCACCCCGATCGGAGACGATCGCGGGCAGCCCCAGCGCGAAGGCCTCGTCGAGAACGAAGGAGAAGGACTCGGCGCACAGACTCGGGATGACCGCCACGTCGAGCGGCGTCTTCGCCAAATCCGGCGGCTGATACGCACCGTGCCAATGGACGTTCAACCCCTGCGACAACTCCTCGAGCCGTTCTTTGTAAGCGGGTTCGATGACCTCGCCCCAGATGTGGATCTCGAAGCGATCCTTCCGGCGGATCTCCCCCATCGCCTCGAGAAGGAGATGGGCGCCCTTCATATGGAAAAGGTGTCCCCACATCCCGAGACGGATGGGACGACGGCGGTCGTTCTCCCGGGGAGCCTTCTTTGCAGACGCCAACGGCGGGCGGCTTTCGCTTCCCAAGCCCGTGATCGTCCCGTGCGGCAAGACATGGATACGGGCCTCGTCGACAGGAAGCACCGACCGCACGAGTTCGCCATGGGCTTCGCTCGGAACGATGATGCGGCGGGCGAGCGCCAATTCCTGGACGAAGTCGTCTCGGAACAAATCGATCTCCCGGGCCGTCATGGGATCGTCCATCCACGGGAACCGAGGGACACAGCTCAGGCAGTTTTCACTGCCGAGAGGCCGCTCGCAGAAGCTTTCATCTCGAATCCGGAAAATCCGGGGGCATGACGTCCACAGGTCGTGCAGGGTGCACACAACGGGAACATCCAGGCGTGTCGCCTGCTCGGCCAGGTCGCGAGAAAGGCGATACCAGTGCTGGATATGAACGATATCCGGCCGCACCGATTTCACCACGTCTCGAAACAGCGCCGACGCGTCCGGGCAAAGGGACCGAGTCCAGTGTTCGAGATAGCTCCCCGACAGCACGATCTTGTGGACCGGGAAGCCGTCGTGAATGAATCGGTCGATCTTGGGCTCATCCGCAACGTGCGTGGTTCCGGTGACGATCTCGACGTCGTGGCCGAGCCGTCTCAGTTCGCGCACGAGCCCCAGGAGGTAGAGCTCCGTGCCGCCGCGGAACTGAGGCAAGAAGCCATGTACGACCTGGAGAATCTTCATTGTGAGCTCTTTCTCCACCGACCCGGGATTGGGAAGGCTCCCGGGTGGTATATCGGAAGATTCCCTGTTTAGCGAGACCCGAGCTTTCCGGATGAGAGCCAGAAAGGCCATGTGGAAAGTCGATAGAGGTCTGTGAGAAAGGCAAGACGGGTATGCGCCCGCACTCTCCGCGGCTTCTCGCCGACTCGGGAAAACAGTAGAACACCGACGGCCTCTCCGCCCCTCGGTGCCCAGGGCCACGATGGACCTCGAGCAGAAAGAGTCCGGATGACGCAATGAGCCAGATGAAGAAGGATCTCTACGGGCGACACCAGATGGCGCCTCCGGCCACGGTCGAGTCCGGAGACCTCGACGCCGTTCCGGCGGCCCGCGTGACCTTCTTCACTCCCGCCACGGCAGGACTCGTGGTGCTCTTGGCCGGCCTCACGTTGGGGCTTGCGGAATGGGGGTTCGGTCGCGCCGTGGCCGCGGGTCGCAACGAGCCAAACGGTCTTTTTCGATTCATCATGACGACGCTCCTCCTTCCCTCCGGAGTTCTGGGCTTCGGACTCTGGGGGACAGTGGCAATCCTGCGCCGCCTCTCGACGCGCGCTGCACGCTCATGCGGCGCGGCCCTGACCTTCGTTGTGGTCGCCGCCGCCGCGACTTGGTTCAACTGGAGGTTGTTTGACGGGAACTGGGCCAGAACCTGGAACCACATCGAGTGGATTCGGTGGTCCGCGCGCCTGCTTTGTGTGTTGCTGGCCGCAGCGTGGGTGGCATGGTTCTTTCAGTTCGCATTCCGCGAGGCGCCTCGTCGATCGGTCGCATCGCGCATCGCCTGGCCCCTCGTCCTCGCATCCTGCGCTCTCGGAGCTCATTGGATCAATCTGCACTACTACGCCGAGGGATACGCCGATCAGCACGCACTGTTGTCCCTCGTCGAGTTCGCCATCCACATCCTTTTCTGGATCGAAATCCTTGGCCTCCTCCAGGACCGGGCTCCACGGTCCGCCGTTCTCGTGGGCTTGGTCCTCGCGGCGGGCGTCGCGGGCGGCCTCCTGTGGCAGGTGCGATTGCGTCGAACCGTTGCCGTCCACGCCCTCAGGTCTCGGGCGGCCGAGGGGCGCTTCCCCGTCACGCGTCGCGTCGCGCCCCTCGTCGAACGCCTCCTCCTCGAGCGACTGGCCCGCCTCCGCCCGCTTCCCGTGGGCGACGTCGCGGACCTCATGCGTCGTGCATTCCCAAAGGGCGCACCGGCTGCCGATCTGGACGCTCTTCTTTCCCCGGAACGCCGCAAGTTCAACGTCGTCATCATCGCCGCGGACACTTTGCGCGCGGACGTGGTGGGTCCTGACGAGACCGGTCGCACCATCACTCCGAACATCGACCGACTCGCGGAATCGAGCGTCACGTTTCGAAGGTCCTACACCCCCTACCCCACGAGCAAGTACGCCTATTCGAGCATGTTGACGGGCTACTACCCCAGGTGGACACCGGCGCGTGCCGCAACCCTCGACGGAGCGTTCAAGCTCCCCGCGGATCTCTCCTTGGCCGAGGTCCTCAGGGAAGAGGGATGGGCCACCTGGGCGGTCACCGCGTTCAATCGGGCAGGGATCGCCAATCGCGTCACCTTCGGTCACACGACCGACGGATTCGAGGTCTTCAATCCGGCACGCAACGAGACAGGGCTGCAGGCGCCGGCCGTCACCTCATGGGCCATGAAACTCATCGACGAGCGCCCCACCGAGCGTCCGTTCTTCCTATGGGTCCACTATCTCGACCCTCACGATGCCTATCGCCCCCATCCGGAATTCGACTTCGGAAACTCGCCGTGGGATCTCTACCGCGGAGAGGTGGCGTACATGGACCACCACATGCAGCCGCTCATCGATCGGCTCGTCGAGGGGGACCTGAGTCGCAACACCATCGTCGTTTTTCTGGCGGACCACGGAGAGTCCTTCAGCGAGCATTTCGCCACGTTCCACAACAACAACCTCTTCGAGGAGGAGATTCGCGTTCCTCTCTACGTGAAGGCCCCGGGGCTTGCCCATCGAAACGTCGAAGCCATGGCGAACATCGTCGACGTCTGCCCCACCCTCCTCTCGCTGCTCGGAGTCAAGGATCACCACCCGCGCATGGGCCGTGACCTCACAGGCCTACTTGCGGGGCAGACTCGGGAGACGGACTGGGTTGACTTCAGCTACTCGGAGCTCTTTCCCCGGAGCCGACTTTCCGGCAAGGAGATGCAGCGCTGCCTCGTTTTCGACGGCCTCAAGCTCATCCGCTATGCGGGAGACCCCTCCGCGCAGGTCTATGACCTGCTGTCTGATCCTTTGGAACTCCAGGACGTCTTCGACCCGGAGCAGCCGGCTCAGCAACGCGCGCTCGGTTTCATGCAGGCTTTGGACCGGCGCATCGATGGTTTCTTGAACGCGGTGGACGATCGGAAGGACGTCGAAGCCCACAGGGTCGCGCAGATGGACGCAGTCATCACGGCTCTGGAGAACGACGACCCGACCGACGACGATCGGGCCGTGGCCGACTTTCTCCGGCTCACCTTCGGGAAGGACCGCCGTTACGACGCCGCCGCCGCCGCGCTCTTCGGCTCGGCGCGATTAGCGCGTGTCCGGCGGGCTCTGAGCCGGCTCAGCCTCGACCCCCGGCGCAGCGAGATCTTCCGCGCCAACACCTTCGCCATCTTGACGGCCATTCCGGACAAGGACCTGACAGAGTACATGCGCCGCTGCGTGGCGGCTCCCTACCCACCGATTTCATGGGGCGCCAGCCGGTGGTTGGCCATGCACAAAGATCCGACCGGGCGCACCAAGCTTCTGGAGGGGTTCAGAAAAGGCCCCCCCGACTGGCGCTTCTATGCCGCCCCCGCCCTCGCACACATCGGCGAGGTCTCCGCCACGCCGTATCTGTTGACGGCGCTGGATCTCATCGATTCCGTCGCGGTCACGGAAGCCATCGAAGCGCTCGATGCCCTGCGCTACGGGGAATTCTCACTGGAGGTCCTGGACCGTATCGACGCCTTCAGCGTGGCACTGCGACAACCCGGCCCCGAGTTGGCCGCGGCCCAGGTCGCGGCAGCTCGCAGTTCCGAAGCATCCACCCTCCTTCTGCTGCGCCTTGCGCGCTCCCAGGAGGCCGTCGTCCAGCGCAAGGCCCGGACGAGCCTCTTGCGGCGAATGACTGAGAAGCGGATGAAAGCCGGGCTGGCGATGACGGATCTGGAGATCCTGGCGGACACGGCAGCGCGAGACCAACACTTTGACGAGGCCGTGCGCTTCTACCGCGAGACTGTGAAGGCCGCTTACGACCTTCGATTCGAACACCCCCTTTTGAAGATTCATTTCGCGCGGCTCCTCGCGGTCACGGGTGACACCGCGGGGGCTCGAACCACGTTGGCGCCCTTGCTCGGCCCCGAACCTTCCGCTTGGGTCAGGCGATACGCCCGAGGGCTCGATCGAGTTCTCGAAGCGCGGGCACCGGTGATCGTCGAACCCTCCACGGCGAAACTGGAAGCCCGCGTCCTCGACCGTATCGAGAACATGGAATGGATCGGCCGTCCCGTCGTTGCGAGAGTCCAGGTGCGCAACACGGGCAAGACCCCGATTCCGGGGGGACCTTGGTTTCACGGGTTGCGGATGGGAATCGTTTTTCGCGATCTCGCGACCGGCAACCTCCTCGTCCCGCCGGGGGATCAATACATGCTGCACCGATTCCTTCCGCGAGGAGGCATCCCCGCGGGCGAATCGGTCGAGATCATCGTGCCGGGCATAGGCCCCGGGCAGGTCGGGGAATTCGCACCGGTCCTTTTCCTCAGCCGGCGGCCGTGGTTCTCCGAGGACCTGGTCGAACTCCAGGTGTTACCGACGATCCGAGTGGGAAAGATCAAATGACCGCGAAGCTCAACGTTCTCTTCGTATGCACCGGCAACATCTGCCGCTCCCCGACGGCCGAATACGTTCTGCGGGCCAAAGCTCTCGCGCGGGGATGGAGCGACGAGGACCTCAACATCGCATCGGCCGGAACGAACCCGTGGAGTCGAGGTCGTGGGGCGGATTCCCGCTCCGCTGCCGCCGCGCGGTCACGCGGATACGATCTCTCGGGACACGTCGCGCGTCCCGTCGAGCCGGAGGACTTCCAGCTCTTTGATTTCATCCTCTGCATGGACGGCTCGAACATCGAGATCATGGAGAGCATCCGACCGCGGAGCTTCTCTGGGACCCTCGAGCTTTTCCTCGAATACGGTTCCGGCGACGGGCCGCGAGAGGTCCCGGACCCGTACGTCGGCGAAGCCGGCTTCGAACGGGTCCTGGACCTGATCGAGGATGCGAGCGAAGGATTCCTGGACACGCTCGAATCCCGCGGGTGAGGTCTCTCCTCGGACAACCTCAGCGGGCGGTGAGTTCCTCCACGACCCACTGGGCGTTCATGAGCTTGTCGGTCACCCAAAGGACATAGCGAATATCGACACCGATGGACCGAGAATAGTCTTCGCTCCACTGGTAGTCGTTGATGGTGGCCTCGAAACAGCGATCGAAGTTGACCCCCACCAGTCTCCCCTTGCCGTCCATCACGGGCGACCCCGAATTGCCTCCGGTCGTGTCCGTGTCGTAGAGAATCCCCACCGGGACATCCCCGAGTTCAGGTGAGGCGTAGTCCCCGAAATCCTTGGATTCCCAAAGCTTCACGAGACGTTCCGGAGCGTTGAACGGTTCCTCTCCCCGATTCTTCTCGACCACCCCCCGGAGCGTCGTGATCGGCTTCGACCAAACGGCGTCGCGAGGTGAGTACCCGCGGATGTGGCCCGTCGTCATGCGAAGCGTGCTGTTGGCGTCGGGACAGAAATTCTCCTGTCGGAAGAGCTGGCGCGCCGCGATGTAGCGCGCCATCACGGGATCGAGTTTGCCTCGCCTCACCCCGGCACTGCGACGGAAATTCTGCACGGGGTCCTGAATGATGAACGAGAGTTCCACGAAGGGATCCCCACCGCGAAGGACTTCCTCCGGTCGTTTCTGAATCATCTCTTCCATCGTCGCCGGATCGAAAAGGTGGGACTTCGCATAGACCGCCCGAGCGACAGCCAGGGCGTCTCGCCCCTTCCCCTCGGGGCCATGTCGTTCCATCCACGACAGAACCTCGGCCAGCCAATCCGTGTCCTCCTGGGCATCGGCGACGGCCACGATCCGCCGCAAGATGGCGGCCAGGATGCGTGCATCCACGTCCTCGTAATGGGTGGCCAGCATGCTCTCCCACCGTGCCCTGCGCTTGTCCTCCGCGCCGTCCCTCCAGATGGCCGGCCGTCGCCCGTTCGCCCTCATCCGGAGCGCAGCGCCCGACATCACATCCTGCGCCAAGACCATCCCCTTACAGTCCCGGGTCAAGCGCCCCAGGAGATGGGGTTCCACGCCCTCGGCGAGGACCTCCCGATAGATGGCCTCGAGGTCTCCCAGCACGTCGCCGATCTGTTTTCCGCGCGCCGGATCGGCTTCGATGTAGTCCATCATCTCCAGCTCTTCGGTGCGGCGCTTTTGAACAAGGCCGAGACGTTTCATCCCGAGAAGCTTGCCGCGGAAGTTCTTCTCGACGTTGGCCTTCCCCTTGATCTCCGGGGAAAGAGCGAGAGCGACCGCCGGATCCTTCGCGGACGCTTCCTCCATGATGTCGATCTCCTCGGCGAAGAGGCCCGAGTAGAAGGGAAGACGGATGCGCTCCTCCACCTCGAGAAACCAGGAACTCTGGTGACGATAGGTTCGCCCCGGATAGCCGAGGAGAAAGACGGCGTCGCCCTCGGAGACCCCCTTCGGGTTCACCCGCAACCAGCGCTTGGGGTGGAAGGGAACGTTGTCCGGACTGTAGACGGCTGGAGTCCCGTCGGGGGCGACATAGGCGCGCAGAAACGCGAAATCACCCGTGTGCCTGGGCCAGACCCAGTTGTCTTCCTCCCCCCCGTACTCGCCCACGGCACGGGGAGGGACGCAGACGAGGCGCACGTCGCGGATCACCTGATAGAGGAACAGGACGTAGCTCGAGCCCTGAAACATCTCGGAGACCTCGGCCGTGAGACCTTTGTTCTCCTTTTCCGCTTCCTTGGAGATCCGCGCCATCGCCTCACGAACGGCGCGACTGCGGCCCGCGGGATCCTCGACTTTCTCGGCGGCCTCGAGAACCTGGGCCGAAACGTCCCTGTACCCCACGGTGATGCGACAGGTGTATCCGCGGGCGGATCGCTCATCCTTCCTGTCCTTAGCCGCGAATCCATCCCGTAGATAGTTCTTCTCCGGGGTGCTGATGGACTGCACGCCGCGGAAGGCAACGTGGTGATTGGTGAGGATCAATCCGTCAGAGGACACGAAGGAACCCGTGGCGCCGCCGACGCGACACACGGCATCGACGAGGCTCGCCCGCGACGAGTTCCAGATCTCGGAGGCGGGGATCTCGATGCCCTTCGCTTTCAGATCGAGACTTGCGATGCGACTGAGGGGCCACTGTCCCTCTTCGCCCCGTCCCGGACGGAAACCCAAAGTGACGAGAAGAACGAGACCGACCAGAAAAGCGCAGCGGCGAAACGATGAGGTGGACATGGATTCTTTCTCCGACGAGTAGGTCGAAAGCGTAACCCAAAGTGGGACATCGAGCCACGAGAGCCCCGACGCCGTCAATCCAAAGCGGACGCCACGTCGCGAATCTCATCTTCGCTCAGCCGATGCAACTGATGGAGAAGCGTCCGGTCCTTCCGCAGCGAGGGAAACTCATCCAAGCGCCGGTCCAATTCCGCGAGGAACCGCTCCAAGAGTCGACGGTAGCCACGGCTGTGGGGACCGACCTCGGCGGTCCGCGGGAGTGCCGCGACCATCTCAGCCAAGACGAGGTGAGGGGATACGCCGTGAACGAGGGCATGCGCCTCCGCGGACTCCTCGAGGTAGGACATGATCCCCTCGGCGGTGAAACCTCCCTGAAGCGCCAGCAGGAGGTTGGAAAGGATGTGATCGCCGAGGGGGAGAAACTCCAGGGCATCGAAGAGGTGTCCCACTTCATGGGCGTGAACGTTCTCGACGACGGGGAGCCGTCCGTGGAGCTGGAAAGCTCTCCAACGCAGGGCCATGGCCGCATCCAGCGGGAGAGCGACGCTCTGGCGCTCGCGCCCCCCGTGAGCCTCCAGGCCCTGAGTCGCCTCGAGCCGCTGCCTCTGCCGCGCCGTGAGGGCTTGGACATCCCTGGACAACCGACCGGCCCAGGGTCGCAACACGTCGAGGTCGAGATAGTAGCTGCGAAGCAGCGCACGCCCCGCGGACTCGCCGAACAGGTCCTCCTTGGGGCGGATGCGAACGGCCTCACCGACCCAGCCTCGGATTCCACGCTCGTCGGGCCATCCCTCGGGTCTCTCTTCGAGGGGCCCCTTGACGACGTTCATCAGGAGAGCCTGGCTCATGCCTCCGGCCAGACGCCCGGCGAACATCACCTGACCGTGGCGGCCGAGATAGGCATTGAGGCTGCCCGCGGGACGCCGCGAGCTGTCGAGGATCTCCCCCACGAAAGGGAAACTTCGCAGAGGCTCGTCGTTTCCCAGTTTCTCACCGGTCTCCTTCGCCACAATTCGCCCCATCGCCCTCATGAAGATGCCGAGGTCGGAGCCAGCGCCCGGGTGCAATCCCGCCTCGACCTCATCCGCGAACAGCTCGAGTTTGGAGAGAGCTCTGAGGTGTGACCGCAGGGCTCGGACCACCTCGTGCGCCGCGTCGTCGACGGCCGATTGAGGGAGTGCGCGAACGAGGTCCAAGGCCTCCTCCTGCCATCCAGCCCGATCGAGGAACTGCAGCCACAAAGCCAGCGGAACGGCTTCGGCCTCAGCGGGCGACGCGAGGCAGCGGACAATCCGCGCGGGCCCGGGCGCCAGCTCCGTCGCCGGGACGCCCAACGCCCGCACCCACAGCGAGCACGCACCGGGCTCCCTTTCGGCGACGAGACCTCGAAGCTGCCTGGAGATATCGGGGGTCACGACGCCCTTCTCCACGACGGCCCTCAGCCGCGCGAGCTCCTCGCGACGATCGCGAACGACCCGGCTCAATCGAGCCCGTACCCGAGGGGCCGGCCCGACGTCGGGCCACTCCTCGACGTAGCGCTCGAGACGATCTCTCGCCAGCAGGCGCATGGCCCTGGAGTCCGAATCCGCCAGCCAATCCAGGAGTCGCTCGACGACTCCTTCGTCCTCCGGGGCCACATCGAGAGCCTGGGAGAGGGCCTCGAATTCACTCAGACGTTCTCCGCGTGCCTCGGAGATTCCGGCCAGCGCCACCCAGGCCTGGGCCGAGGAGAGTCGATCGAGCCTCGCCGCGTAGCGCAGTTCGACCTCGGCGAGATCGAAGTCCTGGAGAGCCGCCAGGGCTCTCCCTTTGAGCTGATGCGCCAGCGCGTGACGGGGGTCCAACTCCAACGCGGCGTCGATGTAGGGAAGCGCCCTTGCGGGGCGTCCCTCGGCCAGTTCGGTCCACGCCATGCCGTAGACGCCCCAAACCCAATCCGGCGCCAGATCGCGGGCGCGCTTGAACTCCACCCTTTGGTCCTCCACGCGGTGCAAGAGGCGCCCGTAGAGGTAGTGCCAGAGCGGGTCGCGGGGCGCGGCGGCGCAAAGACCCCGATACTCCCTCGCCAAGTCCTCTCTCTCGTGGCCCGCCATCCGGAGGTTTTGGAGGGCGCGATGAACGGCGACGCTGCGGGGGGCCCGAGCAAGCAGAGATTCGAGGAGTGCGCGGGCCGCTTCCACCTGTCCTCGCCGTACGAGGTCGCGGGCCTCATCGACTTGTTGAACGAGAGACGGTGGGTCGGGATCGGGCACGCGCGTCGAGGGAGACACGCACCCCCAGAACGCGACCAACAACACCACCGCCCCATGTCGAAGGCCGAACCGCATGACGAGTCCTCCCCAGGCCGCGCATTATAGGGGCAAACGAGGGCCGCGTCGGATTTGGATTTCTCGTCTCCTTTGGCCTTTAAGAACCGTCTTGGTGGGTGGCAACAGGCGTAGGCGAGTTCGGCGGACGGGATCTTTGTTGGTCCACTTTCAAGCCGGGCCTTCGGGAACGAGTCGAGATCCGTCAGTGCCCCAGTAGAGGGCGCCCCGTCCGATCCGGACCGCCCACCCTGTTTGTCACCATCGCCCCGGTGGCGATTCAGTAGCAGGACTTCTCGAGGACTCCGCAGACAAGAAGATCGGGACCGACGGACTCCCAAACCACGTCATGAAGGACCAGAGCCTCGTCCATCGATGCCACGGGCCGAACGGCATCGAGGGTGCGACCTTTCCGATCGAGGAGCAGCTTGGGCGCCATGTGCACTTCGACGCGGTCGGCGAGGCGCTGGCCGAGCAGGCGGCCGAGGAGCCGGGGACCGCCCTCCACCATCAACCGGCCGATCCCCGCGGCACGGATCCCGGCGAGCACCTCGGCCAGATCCAATTCGTCGCGAGGGGGCAACTCCATGAGCCACGCACCGCGCGCAGCCAGGGCCTTGCGGCGAGAGGCCTTCAAATCCTCTCGCACGATCACGGTCACGCCACCGGTGGCGGGATCGAAAACGCGAGCATCCAGCGGAATCTTTCCGTGAGGGTCGAGGACGAAGCGCCGCGGGCTCCGCCCTTCCACGAGACGCGTCGTGAGCGATGGGTCGTCGGCGAGAACCGTGCCGATCCCCACAAGAATGCCGTCGGCCCGAGCACGTTCCTCGTGGGCACGGGTGCGCGCCACATCCGATGTGATCCATTGAGAGTGTCCGGAGTGGGTCGCCAGACGGCCGTCGAGAGTCTGCGCCCATTTCGCGACCACGAACGGAAGCCTGCCCGTGATGTATTTTCGAAAGGGTTCGATCAGCTGGCGAGCACGCTGCGCACCGGGGCCCTCCAGCTCCTCCACGACGACCCCCGCCTCTCGCAGACGCTTCAACCCCAACCCTCCGTGCCTGGGATTCGGATCGATCGCCGCGACGACGACGCGGGCGATCCCCGCCTCCACGATGGCTTGCGTGCAGGCCGGGGTGCGTCCCTCGGTGCAGCAGGGCTCCAAGCTCACCAACATCGTGGCCCCCCGAGCGGCCTCGCCGGCATCCTCAAGCGCCGCGATCTCGGCGTGAGCCCCTCCGAGTCGACGGTGCCATCCGCGTCCGCAAACCTCTCCATCGCGCACCACGAGGGCTCCCACCATGGGATTGGGCTCGACGCGGCCCCGGCCCCGTTCCGCCAAAGCGAGGCACTCGTCCATGAGGGGCTGCCAGTTGACGTCCCTCATCACACGAGTTCGGCAAAAAGGGTGAGCGCGGTCGCATCGGTCACCCGCACCCGCACGAACTGGCCCGTGAAATCCCGCTCGGCGGAGAAGACGACGATCCAGTTTTGGCTCGTCCGCCCGAACCACTTGGACGCGTCGCGCTTCGACCGCCCTTCCACGAGGATGGTGTGCTCGGTGCCGACGCGCCCCCGGTGGAGCTCCTCCGAAATCGCGCGCTGCTGGGCCAGGAGGATCTGGTTGCGCTCTTCCTTCACGGCCTGGGGCACGTCGTCCGGCATCGATCGGCTGGCCTTCGTCCCGCTGCGATCGCTGTACTTGAAGACGAAGGATGTCTGGAACCCGACGTCCTTCTGCAACCGGACGGAGGCCTGAAAATCTTCGTCGGTCTCACCAGGGAAACCCACGATCCAGTCTGTCGCCAGCGACATGTCGGGCACGATCCGCCGCACCATGTCCATCGTGCGCCGATAGCTCTCCACGTCGTGACCGCGATTCATGATGCGGAGCATCCGATCCGAACCGCTCTGCACCGGAAGGTGCAGATAGCGGCTGTGGACGGGATGGTCCCGGATGACGCGCATCAAAGTCTCGTCGATGTGGGTCGGATGCGAGGTGATGAATTGGAGGCGTCCGAGACCTGGGATGGATTCGAGGCGCTGCAGCAACGTTGCCAGTGTTTCGCCCCGATTGAGATCCAGTCCGTAGGTGTTCACCCGCTGGCCGAGAAGCGTCACTTGCTGCACGCCGTCGTCCACGAGGGCGCGCACTTCCTTCTCGATCTCCTCCGGCGTGCGACTGCGTTCCCTCCCCTGGGTGAAGGGCACGATGCAGAACGTACAGAACTTGTCGCAGCCCCTCATCACGGTGACGTAAGCCTGGTGACGGACGGGTCTCGCATGGATGTCGCGTTCGTAGGCCACTTCGCCCTGATCGAGAGCGACGACCCTGTCCTGGTACTCGATGTCCGCCAGGAAATCCGCAATCTCTTCGAAACGGGAGGTCCCGACCACGAGATCCACATGAGGTGCGCGTTCGAAAATTCGCTCCTTTTGATTCTGCGCCATGCACCCCATGACGCCGATCACCAAATCGGGCCGCTCCTTCTTCAGCCGCTTGAGATGCCCCAACCGCCCGTAGATCCGCTCCTCCGCGTGCTCGCGGACGGCGCAGGTGTAATAGAGCACGACGTCGGCCTCTTCGGGGCGCTCCGCCCGCGACCAACCGGCGCGGCCGAGCCGGCCCACGACCAGTTCCGCGTCGTTCTTGTTCATCTGGCAGCCGAAGTCCTCCATGAAGACCCGCTTCCCCTGAAGGTGGCGCAGGCGGCTGGCATTGGTCTTGGTCACGGTCATGGAGTCTCCTTTGCGAAGCCCGATTGTAGACCGCCCCCCAGCGCCCACCAACCCGCGCCCCCGTGCGCTCGGTCGCGGGGGCGCGTAAAACGTCGCTTACGTTTCTCGCTCCCCGGCGGGGGAAGAGTGGCGATGCCCAGTGTCACAAGCTGTTGGGATCGCGCACCTTGAGAGAACTCCGAAAAAAAATCGGAATGGTACGGGCGTTGCAGAAGGGACTGACGTGTCCCGACCTTGGGGTCGGAACACTTGGCTTATAGCAAGCCGGAGCAAGTGTTGGGTGATACGGAAGAGAGTGTTCTTCGGAACGCTCTCTTCCTTTTTCCTCCTCGCTCTCTGCCGGATCACCGCAGCCGGGCCGCCATCCCCCCCCACCGCGGCCCCTTCCTCCTCCCTCTGCCCTATATTGAGCTCGAAGCGCCCAAGGGGCGCCGGAACCCGCTGACGCCGCCAGGGAGACAACACCCATGACCGACATGCCGGAAGAGACCTCCCGTATTCACGATGCGGGGCGATCCACGTCCAACGAGATCAACTACCGCCAAGGCGTGGCCGCCTACTTCGAGTCCAGCGAGGGTGCGACGATCGAGAAGCTGGAGAACTTCGCCAAGTACGTTCCACGTCAGGTTCTCACCCGTTTCATCACGCGGTTCGAACTCGTCCGCGAAGTGCTCGAGGTCCAGGGTTCCATCGTGGAATGCGGTGTCTATCTGGGAGGCGGCCTGATGAGCCTCGCCCAAGCCAGCGCCATCCTGGAACCCCTCAACTACCAGAGGAAAGTGATCGGCTTCGATACCTTCGAGGGATTCCCTTCCGTCTCAGACGAAGACGGGACGGCGACCTCACCCCATGCGAAAGAGGGAGGCTTGGCCAGTCATGCCGAGGACGACATTCGCGAGGCGATCCGGCTGTTCGACCAGAATCGGTTTCTCAGCCACATCCCCAAGGTGGACCTCGTGCGGGGAGACGCGGTGGAGACGATTCCTCGTTTCCTGGAAGAGGCGCCCCACACCGTGGTGAGCCTGCTCTACCTGGACATGGATCTCTACGAGCCCACCCGGGCCGCCTTGGAAGCGTTTCTTCCCCGAATGCCCCGGGGCGCCGTCCTCGCCTTCGATGAGCTGAATCTGGAGAACTGGCCCGGAGAAACACTGGCCGTGATGGACGCCATCGGCCTCCATGAGCTGGAAATCCGGCGGTTCCCCTTCGATCCAACCCTTTCCTACGCCGTACTCTGAAGAGGATCGCGCCTGCGCTGCCCCGTTCGGCTCAGAGTTCTTCCCAGGCGATTCCCCTCACGGCCTCCACCGGAGAGTCGGGCCCCACCACCAGAAGATCCGGGTCCTCCCCCCACAGGTTGGCCTCGAGATGGCCGGTGACGCCGTTCAGATACACGACGGCCAAGTACTGCCCGTGGTGGGGAATCTCACCGTTCACGATGGGCTTGTTGCAAGCGATGATGATCTTGCTGGCTCCGGCCTGGGTGGTCCGACCGACGCGGAATTCCTTGTCCGCCTGATTCCGGCCGGTGTAGCTGATGTTCTCCGCGTTCACCCACTCCTCCAGAACTTCTTCATCGTCGGTGAGGGGGGGCGCCGAAAGCGACGGGCAGAAGAAGATCTGGGCGTTGTTCTTCGTCTTCTCGAGGAAAGGCTTGCCCCAGATCGCGAGGAGGAAGTCCGGCCCGGACTGGGAGGGCAACCGCCGCTTCTTCTCTTCATAACGTTTCAGATGAAAGTAGATCTGACTGAGGTTGTCTTCCGACTTCGCCAGCTCGGCGTCGCGCTGGGCGGCAATGAAACGGGTCACGCCCCAGCTCGCCAAGAGCAGAATGATGGTGATGACGACCAACAGCTCGATGAGAGTGAAGCCGCCGGAAGAACGTGGAGTCTTGATCATGAATCGTCTCGCAGAGAGGCCTGGACTCGCGGGGCCATAGCATAACGCGCGAGGCGGCGAGACGGAAAGGTTTCGATTTGATGGGGTGCCCTCGATTCTCATGGCGACGGAAGCCGCCGCTTCCACCAGAAGGGCATCTCACGGAGACACAAGGGCACGGAGATTCGTGGGTCGTCGGGAGCCGAACGCCCCTCGAACGCCTCCCCGAGCCCCCGCACCTCCCCGCGGAGCCAGAGGTCATAGAGTCGCCGTTGAGCGCGAGTCAGTTTGACTTGTGGCAGACGTTGATGGTCTGTCGCGAGACAACGCCTGGAAAACGCGAATCGGTCGCCTCGACGAGCAAGGAAGCGGAACTCGTCCCGCCCGCAAGCACAGGCGTCTCGATCACGACCGAGTTCTGACTGATCTTGACGTCGAGCGCCACAAGGACGTTGCCCAGCTTGCCCGTCACGACCGTGGTCGAGGGTGAAACGTCAAACGCCGGAAAGCTCACGGGCACCGACTCCCACACCGTCCCCTCCTCGGACTCCATGAGGAAATGGCGACGAGGCGCAACGGTCTCGAGATAGGAAACGAGGGCTCCGTCATCCGCATCGCGCAATTGAATCACCTCCCCCTGGCGCAACGGCCGGGTCAACCCGACGTCCACCCACTGATGGAGGTTGTCACTCACGACGGTGGCATGGCTGATCAGCTGCATCTGTGAAACCGAAACTCCCGCATAGACGACAACCTTCTTGCCATAGTCGTGATGGGCGCGAATCTTGTTCTGGCCGTCGCAGACACCTTCCGCATCGAAACGGGGAGGACGCGGAATACGTTTCCAGGAGGCCTTCAACACCCCTTGATCAGCCGCGACCCTCCAGTACCCCCAACGATGCTTCGACGACCCCCAGTGGAACGCATCGTCAGTGGTTCCGGCGGGACGGTAGAACCCCAGAACAGGTTCTCGGATCAACGCCCCCGCCGGCTTCGTCGCAAGACTCAAAGGGGCCACTGTGTCCGGTGTATCGGGAAGACCGTCCGCGTCGCTATCGACATACCGGTACACGTTTTCGCCGGCGGCATCGAAGACATAGAGCCGGTTCTCCACGATGTCTCCCACGAGGTAGACTCGGCCGGCGGGCGCCTCGGGAATGAGTTCCGTCAAGGCGAGATTCGTCGGAGGTGGGTTCACCCCCGACCACGGACAGTAGAAGACGGACGACTTGCCGTTCGATTTGAGGCCCGTGACATAGAACCCAACGACTTGGGAGACCCCGTTGGCGTCCGGCTGCTCGAAGCTGCGCAACCCAAGAACGTACTGGAGTCCCGTGCTCAACGTCCCGACATCGGAGGTGAGACCGGACGATTCGAGCTTCCGCACACCTAAGTCACCGTGGCGCGGGTGGAAAAGGATGATGTGGCTGTTGACCGTGATCTGGCCAACCTGATTGAGCACGCCATCGAGCCAAACGGCGTCGATCCCAGACAAGGCCGGATGCCCCACATCTCCACCGAGAGCGAAGGGGGTGTCATCCACCCAGCTGGGCATTCCGGGATTGATCTGTGCAAAGCCGTTTGCAGACAACCCCAGCAGAAGAATCATCGCGTAGAATAGCCTCATTCTGCAACCTCCGTTGAAGAACGTGGAGTCTTGATCATGAATGGTCTCGCAGAGAGGCCTGGACTCGCCGGACCATAGCACAACGCCCAAGGCGGCGAGACGGAAAGGTTTCGATTTGATGGGGCGCCCCGGCGACGAAACCTGGACTGGAGGCTCTATCCTTCACGTGACGCCACGTGACAGGGATTGCCCCGCCCGGCGTTCGCGGGACGAGGACGTCCCGACTCCAACGCCGGTCCACAATACGACGCCCTCTCCCCTTCTCTACGCGGCCACGAACTGGGGAGAGGAGGCTTCAGCCGTCACTTGACGCCACCTGCAAGGATCACGACCCCCGCCGTTCGCGGGGCGGGGGCGCCCCGGCTTCAAGAGAAAGGATGCGTGATGGCCGAGCCGGCGGTCAGAGGCCGGCGTCGGCCCGGAGGGCTTCGGCGCGATCCGTGCGCTCCCAGGTGAAGCCCGGCTCGTTTCGCCCGAAATGCCCGTGGTAGGACGTCTGGCGATAGCGGGGCTTCAGAAGATCGAGATCCCGAATGATGGCCGCAGGGCGCAGGTCGAAGTGTTTGCGCACGAGCTCTTCGATGCGATCCTCGCCGACGCGGTTCGTCCCGTAGGTCATGACCCGGATCGAGAGAGGCTCGGCCACGCCGATGGCATAGGAGAGCTGCAACTCGCAGCGTCCGGCCAGACCCGCCGCCACGATGTTCTTGGCCACCCAACGGGCGGCGTACGCCGCGGAGCGGTCCACCTTGCTGGGGTCCTTGCCGCTGAAGGCGCCGCCACCGTGCCGGCCCATCCCGCCATAGGTGTCGACGATGATCTTTCGACCTGTGAGGCCGCAGTCGCCCATGGGGCCGCCGACGACGAAACGTCCGGTGGGATTCACGTGGTAGGTCGTCTTGTCGTCCAACAGTTCCGCGGGGATCGTCTTCTTGATCAACTCCTCGACGACCCACTCACGAATCTGCGACTGTTCCACGTCGGGCGAATGCTGGGTCGAGACCAAGACCGTGTCCACGCGCACGGGACGCTCGCCGTCGTATTGGACCGTCACCTGGGATTTGGAATCGGGACGCAGCCAATCGACCACGCCCTTCTGCCTGCTCTCTGCCAGAGCCGCCACCAGATGGTGCGAGAGCATGATGGGCATGGGCATGAGTTCCGGCGTCTCCTCGCAGGCGTAGCCGAACATGATGCCCTGATCGCCCGCACCTTGGGCCGCAACCTCGTCGTCGACGGGCTTGCCCTCCGTGTCGACGCCCATCGCGATGTCGGGGGACTGCTTGTCCAGGGTCACGACGACGCCGCAAGTCTCCGAGCAAAAACCAATGTCGGAACTCGTGTAGCCGATCTCACGGATGACCTCGCGGACGAGGCCCGGGATGTCGACGTACGTGGAACTCGTCACTTCGCCGGCCACGACGACGAGACCTGTCGTCACCATGGTCTCACAGGCCACCCGACTATTCGGATCGTCCATCAGCATGGCGTCGAGAATGGCATCCGAAATCTGATCCGACACCTTGTCGGGGTGCCCCATGGACACGGACTCGGACGTAAACACCCTGGGTTCAGACATGCGTTGCTCCTTGCGGCTCCGGCAGGATGTCCTGCAGAAGCTCCATCGTTTTTCTCGTTGCGCCCCGGCGGCGGTTCACCACTTCCCGGGCCGCCGTTTCGGCGTGGGCCCTGAGCCCAGGGTCGGAAAAGAGGTCCGAGGCGGTTCGAATGATATCCACGGAACCCGTCACGCTCCATCCCGCTTTTTCGTCGATCAGCTCCTGCGCCACGTCCGCCATCGACTCCACGTGGGGGCCGAAAAGAACCGGCCGCCCCTGGGAAGCGGGCTCCAGCAGGTTATGCCCCCCCACGGGGACCAGGCTCCCACCCAGGAAAACCACGTCCGCGACGGCGAAAAAGTCCATCAACTCCCCCATGGTATCGACCACGAGGACCGTTTCGCTTGCGTCCTCCGGGCCTTCGCGAGAGCGAAGTCGGGCGGTCACACCCTCTTTCTCGACGAGAGTCCGGATTTCTTCGGCCCGATCCACGTGGCGGGGGGCAAGGATGAGGCGTAGATGGGGAAACCGCTCTCGAAGGCCCTTCCAGGCCCGCAGAACGATCTCCTCTTCCTTCGGGTGGGTGCTGCCGGCCAAGAAAACGGGAGAATCCCCAAGAGCCAGTTCCTCCCGCAAGCCTTCCGCGGCGGCTCGCGACGGCGCGACCGGGAGATTATCCACCTTGAGATTCCCGGTGACGACCACCCTCTCGGAGCCGACTCCCAGCTCCCTCAATCTTGCGGCGTGCACCTCGCTCTGGGCCCCGAAGGCGGCGACGGCCTCCAGCATCCCCGGAGCCCAAGCGGCCAGCTTCCGATAGCGGGCGACCGACGTCGCAGACATCTTTGCGGACGCGACCACGACGGGAACCTCGGCGGCAGCGGCCATCCGCAGCCAGTTCGGCCAAAGTTCGAGCTCGAGGAGGATGAGGGCGCGAGGCCGCAGCGCCCTGAAGAAGCGACGCAACGTCCAAGTGAAATCGAAGGGTGCAAAGATCACCCGACACTCCGGATACCGAGCGCGCGCCATGTCGAATCCGGCCCGGGTGCCGACACTGAGGACGATTTCGTGGAGGGGGTTCGCCTTCTCGAGTTCCTCCACGAGGCGGCGCGCGGCCAGGATCTCACCCACGGAAACGCCGTGAATCCAGAGGCTCCGATGGGGTGTGGAGAGCGGCTCCGGCCCGCGCAGACGTGCCCTCACCGGCGCCAAGGGGCGACGGAGCACCAGCGCGCGCCAGATCCAATAGATGGGGCCCGCCGTGACGAAGGCGAACAGATAGAGAGCATCCCAGACACGCGGGCCCATCTACGTCTCGCCCGCGAGACAAGGACTCACACCATGCTGCCGTGGCATTTTTTGTACTTGCGGCCGCTCCCGCAGGGGCAGGGATCGTTGCGGCCCACCTTCGGCTGCTCATGCTTGAACGGCTTCTTGGGCGCCCCGGACTGATCCTTGGCGATGGCGGCCTCGTTCTGTTTGCGGCTCGACTCGTACTGCCCGAACTCCTGATGCGAGGCCTTCTGTTCGCCCCAGACGTCGGGAGTGGCTTCCGTCTCCTCGGGGCGCAACTGCACGCGGAAGATGAGGTTCGTCACCTCATCTTGGATGGCGCGAATCATGTCGTCGAACATGGCGTAGGCTTCGCGCTTGTACTCGATCTTGGGATCGATCTGCGCCCAGCCTCTGAGGCCGATACCGGCCTTCAAGGCGTCCATGTTCGCGAGGTGTTCCTTCCATTTGACGTCAAAGGCGTTGAGCAACAGGTAGCGCTCGAGCATCTCCATGCCCTCGCGGCCGTATTCCTCCTCGCGGCGGCGGTAGAGATCCATGAAGAGCGACTCGACGGCCTCCACCACGTCGTCCGTGTCGGTCAGGCTTCGGTCGAGATGCAGATCCTCACCGGTCTTGCGCTTGTACCAGACCTCGACGCCCTCCCAGTCCCATTCCGTCGTGGGCAGATCGGCCGGGCAGGACTGTTCCACCGTACGGACGGTGATTTCGCGGAGCATGGTCTTCACCATGTCGTCCAGATCCTTGCCCTCGAGGACCTGGCGGCGGCTGTCATAGACGAGCGTACGCTGCTCGTTCATGACGTTGTCGTACTCGAGGAGATTCTTGCGAATCTCGAAGTTTCGATTCTCGACCTTCTTCTGGGCCTTCTCGACGGAACGGGTGACCCACTTGTGCTCGATGGCCTGACCGTCCTTCAGTCCCAGCTTCTCGAGGAGACTCGTGACGTTGTCGGAGGCGAACCTCCGCATGAGCGTATCGTCGAGAGCCAGGAAGAACCGGGAGGCGCCGGGGTCGCCCTGGCGGGCGCAGCGCCCCCGCAACTGGTTGTCGATACGCCGCGCCTCGTGACGCTCGGTGCCGAGGACGAAAAGCCCTCCCAACTCCGCAACTCCTTCGCCCAGCTTGATGTCCGTTCCACGGCCCGCCATGTTCGTGGCGATCGTCACGGCGCCCTTCGTGCCCGCGTTGGCGATGATCTCCGCTTCGCGTTCGTGGTGCTTCGCGTTGAGCACCTCGTGCTTGATCCCGCTGCGGTCCAGCATGATCGAAAGCTTTTCCGAGTTCTCGATCGACGTGGTGCCCACCAGAATGGGGCGACCTTCCGCGCCGATTTCCTTGATCGCCTCGACGATGGCGTTGTATTTGTCTCGCTGATC
Organism: Planctomycetota bacterium; assembly: GCA_011369445.1. Lineage (GTDB taxonomy): Bacteria > Planctomycetota > DRQF01 > DRQF01. The sequence goes on from DRQF01000056.1 coordinate 36,666, forward strand.
CCTGTAGATGCGATCCTGGAGGTCGTCGCGAATACACGGGCGATTCGTGGGGATGGCCGCCACGTCCAGACCGTAGATCTTCAGGAATTCGCCGGCCTCCGTGAGAGCCGTGCCCGTCATCCCAGAGAGCTTGTCATAGAGTTTGAAGAAGTTTTGGAAGGTGATCGTCGCCAAAGTCTGCGACTCGGCCCGGATCGGAATCCCCTCCTTCGCCTCGACGGCCTGATGCAAACCGTCGGACCAGCGGCGGCCGGGCATGAGTCGACCCGTGAACTCGTCAACGATGACGATTTCCTGCTTGCCGTCCTCGCCCCGCTGAACGACGTAATCCACGTCCTTTTGGAAGAGGTGGTGGGCGCGAAGGGCCTGCTCGAGAAGGTGGGGCCACTCCATGTTCTTACCGGTGTAGAACGAGTCGACGCCCACGAGTTTCTGGGCGTTGACGATCCCCTCCTCGGTGAGAAGGACCTGATTCTCCTTCTCCTTCACCTCGAAGTCGCGGTCCTTGACGAGACGCCTGGCCACCTTGTCGGCGTCGTAGTACTTGCGCGTATCGCCCTCTCCGGGACCCGAGATGATGAGAGGGGTGCGCGCCTCGTCGATCAGGATGTTGTCGACCTCGTCCAGGATGGCGAAGTGCCGCCGCTGAACTTGGTCCTCCAGTCGCGACTTCATGTTGTCGCGCAGGTAGTCGAATCCGAACTCGTTGTTCGTTCCGTACGTGATGTCGCAGGAGTAGGCCTCACGGCGCTCGGCATTTCCCATGTCGCTCTGAATGCAGCCGACGGTCAGCCCGAGCTTCTCGTAGACCGGCGCCATCCACTCTTTGTCGCGCCGCGCCAGATAGTCGTTGACGGTGATGACGTGGACGCCCTTGCCGGTGAGACCGTTCAGGTAGGCGGGCAGCGTCGCGACGAGGGTCTTGCCCTCCCCCGTCGCCATCTCCGCGATCCCGCCCTCGTGGAGGACCATGCCGCCGATGAGCTGCACGTCGTAGTGGCGGAGCCCCCGAGTGGAGTCCGGCGGAGGGGTGCGCTTGCTCACCTCTCGGACGACCGCAAACGCCTCGTGGAGAATGTCATCGAGGGTTTCACCCTTGCTCAGCCGCGCCCGGAATTCGTCCGTCTTCGCCCTGAGCTCAGCATCCGTGAGTTTCTCGAATTCGGGCTCCAGGCTGTTGATGACCGCAACGCGACGCCCCAATTGCTTGAGTCGGCGTTCGTTATGGGAGCCGAAGACCTTGATTAAGCCTCGAAACAGGCCCTCGATCATCTGATTCTTCCTTTCAAACCGCGGTGGATGCCCGAGGAGAGTCTAACTTGACGACGCTCCGCCATCGAACCCGCGAACGAGCGCCCCCCTTCGAGTCAGGTTCTTTCCCCCTCGGTGCGTTTGGCCCTGTTTTCGAGTTGCTTGCGAACGAACGTGACGAGCACTTCGATCTCGTAGGGCTTCACGAGGAAGGCGTCGATGAGATTCAGACGACTGAGATCCACGCCCGCGGCCGTTGCCAGAATAAACGGGATGTCCTTCAACTCGGGGTCGGCTCGCAGGGTCTCGCAGAATTCGAGTCCGGTCATGCCGCTTCCCATCTCGAGATCGGAGATGATCAAATCGGGCGGCTGCTTCTTGATCTTCTCCAACGCCTCCTCGGCGGATTGCGAGACCTCCACGCGATAGTTGCGGCGCGTCAGAATCGTTCGAACCCCCTCCGCGATCGCACGCTCGTCGTCGACGACGTGCACGAGTGGGGGCGAAGAATCCTGGCAGATTTCCTCCGGGGGAACCTCTTGCCGCTCCACCTCTTCGAGGACGTCCTCGAGGATGGGGATGTGCTCTTGATGCCATCGCTCCTCCACCGCTTTTTTGATCTGGGCGTTGTAGTTGCGGATGGCCAGCCACTCCTGAAAATCCGGAGTCGTCTCGCTGATATCCAGTTCGTCGTGGGTGTCCACGTAAAAGAAAAAGGAGTCGCGAAACAGCAACTCCTGAAAGACCATCTTCATGAATGGGTAGCGACGATTCCCGAGCCTGAGGCTGTATTTCCTCATGCAGCCCCGTTTGCGCTCGTCGACGAAACTCTTGATGACCTCGTCCCTGTCCTCGACGTCGATGGGAAGCTTGCGAGGCCAGTGGGACTCGGCGAGGTCACCCCAAGCCTGTTCCAGAAAACTCTGGACGGCTTTCCTGATGAGCTGGGCATCGATGGCCTCGAGACGCATCGGCGCTGAAGTCCTCACCGAGGGCCGAGATCACGCCGCGGGCGGTTTCGCCGTCGCCGCATGCTCGGCCTTCCTCCGATCATGGTTCCACAACACGCACAACAATAGCGGGGCGCCCACGCAAATGCACGCATCCGCCACATTGAACGTAGGGAATTCGAACCAATAAAAATGCAGAAAGTCTCTCACCTCCCCCGCGTGGCGCCCTGCCGCGTCCACGAAGAACAGGTTGTCGTAGATGTTGCCCATGGCTCCCGCGGCGACGAATCCGAAGGCGACTTCGGCCAACCAGCTCCTGGGCTGCATGGTCAAATAGAGCCAGAACAGGGCGATGAGAACACCCCCGCGAATCGCCACCCAGACGAATCGAGGAACATCCTGAGCCATGCCCCACATCATCCCGGGGTTGTAGACGAGGCGAAAGCTGAACACGCCTTCCCAAACTTGGTACTCAGCTCCCTCGTGCCCCAACCGAGCGACGGCCTCGTGCTTGGTCCAAAGATCGAGGGCCAAGAGACTGAGGGCGACGACCGCGAAAAGCCAGACGCCCTTCTTTCCCGACGTCATCCGAGGACGCCGAATCGTTCCAGCTTGGATTGGCATTCCACGCAATAACGTGCGGACGGGACGGCCTCCAGCCGCGGCTTGGGAATCTTCGCTTGGCAACCCTCGCAAATCCCGTAGGTCTTGTCCTCGATCCGCTTGAGAGCCTCATCGATACGGGCCACCTCCTGCTGCCCCGCCTCCATCAGGCCCAAGGTCAACTGCTGCTCGAACTGGTCGCTGCCCTGGTCCGCGATCTCGTCCACATCCTGGCCGCCGCCATTGGGTTTGAGGGCTTCTTCCGCCATGCGGCCCATGGATCCGGTGAGCTTGGCTCTCTGCTCGAGGAGGAGTTTCTTGAATTTCTTCAGCTCCGTCGCACGCATCAAAAACACCTCCGCCGAACGTAATTCGTTTACCATGAATAACTTATGCGCGATCCCCCCAAAAAACATCCAGGGGAGTGGCGCGGAGTATAGGATCTAATGGATCTCTCGGTCAAACTCATTTCGAGAAATCCCTCCGAACCCACTCGCCCCACCGGGGGCGCCGCCGGAGCGCAAGACGTGAAAAACGGGCCATCCCCGCCTCGAATCCCGGAGTCCCTCGACCCCGAAACCCTTGGAGTCCAAAGACTTGCGTGATCATGGCGAGATCTCGGTTTTTCTCGATCTGGGTGTCGCCGAGGAGGGGTGGTCGCCCCACACCCGCGACGCTTACCGACGTGATCTGGAACTCTACTCGGCATTTCTAGCCGATTTGGGTAAGTCGGGAGTGCAACAAAGCACCGCCTCGACGATCCTGGCGTTCCTCGCCCATCGCCGGCTCAAGGGAGATGGCGAGAGCACCTTGAACCGACGCCTGGCGGCGATCCGCTCCTTTCATCGCCACCTCCTGCGAGAGGGAGTTCTGAAGGAGGACACCCTGAGCCTGCTCCCGTCCCGACGGCGGGCCAAGCGTCTTCCGAAGTCGCTGTCCCGAGCCCAGGTCGAGAGCCTTCTCGAGGCGCCTCGGGGCAGCGCGCCCCTGGCCCGCAGGGATCGGGCCCTCTTGGAGATCCTCTACGCCACGGGGATCCGTGTGTCGGAAGCCTGCGGCCTCGACCTCGGCGACCTCCACCCCCCGAAGGAGACCGCCGACCTCCCTCACCTCAAAGTGAAGGGGAAAGGGGGCAAGGAGCGTTTCGTCCCCCTTCACGGCAAGGCGGCCGCCGCCCTTTCCGGTTGGCTCACCGAGGGCCGCCCCCGCCTCGTCCGCGGCGATTCGCCTCCCGCCGTTTTTCTCTCCCGGACAGGACGCAGGCTTCGTCGCGACGGGGTCTATCGGCGGGTCCGTGACTGGGGGTTGAAGGCGGGCGTGTCGGTCCGCGTGACACCCCACTTACTGCGACACAGCTTCGCCACCCATCTCGTCCACGAAGGCGCCGGCCTGAGGGAGGTCCAGGAGATGCTGGGGCACGCAAAGCTGGAAACAACCACCCTCTACACCTCCGTCGACGGTGGGCGATTGAAGGCCCTCCACGAGCGCTGCCACCCCCGAGGATGAACGCGCGGGACCGGCGGATCCCGTCCCACGGGCCGAACCGGGGGTAGACTTCCCCTGTCATGCGTTGCCTACACAAGTCTTCGAATGCCCTCCTCCTTCTGGCGATCTTCGCTCTTCCCGCGACGTCGCAAATCGCCTTCGGTCCCGTTCAGAGCAGCCCCATGGGAGCGCCTCATCCCCTCGAAGCCTTCGCCGATCTCGACCAGGACGGCGACATCGACGGCGTCGGTCTGGACCCGGCCGGATTCGTGGCCCTCTATCGAAACGTCTTCCCCAGCGACCTGCAGGTGGCCGGGTTCGTTCCGGTGGTCCCGCAACCTTTGGGCGTGGCCATGGGAGACCTGGACGAAGATGGCGACGTCGATCTCGTGACGACATCGGCAACGCCCAAGGTGGTGACGTTGCTCTTCGTTGCGGGAAGTTCCTTCACGCGGGTGGACTTCGCGGTCCAGACCGTCGGACCGCCGACGGTCCTCGACGGGAACGGCGACGGTCACCTCGATATCATTCTCGGGCGAGAATCCCTCCTCGCGGGAGACGGCCAAGGAGGCTTCGCCCCGCCGCAGCCCTTCGTGAGCCCCGACCCGATTCCCTCGGACGCCCTGCCGGCGGACGTCAACGGCGACGGCCACGTCGACTTCGTGTACCACGTCCTTTCCCCCGCTCCGCTCCTTCGCATGGCCGTCAACGACGGTTCCTGCTCCTTCACCTACTCCGACGTCCCAAGCGGAGCCGGGCCGAACCCAAAAGTCGGCGTGGGTGACTTCGACGGAGACGGTGACGACGACATCGTCCTCGTGGACGAGACGTCGAACCTGGCCCAACCTGAGTCCTACACCCTGAAGGTCTTCCGACAGGACGTGAGTGGGTTCGCCGCTCCGACGACGGTGACGACGTCGCTCCAACCGTTCGGCAACTTCGGCCTCGGAGCGGTCTTCCCGTTCAGCGTCCATACCGTCGATGTGGACAGCGACGGGTTCGACGACCTCGTGCTGAGAATGATCGGCTTCGCCTTTCCCAGCCAGGAGAATCACCTTGTGGTCTTCCGCGGAGACGTCGCCTTGAGTCTCCCCCAGGCGCTGGACGCACAGGCCCCCTTCGGCACATCGTCCATGAAGATCGCGGACATGACGAACGACGGGTTCCCGGATCTCGTCCGCGTGGGGCCCGACCCCACCGACCCCCTCACGGGGATTCACGAGATCGCCGTCAATCTCACGAACCCCAACCCGTCGTTTCTCTATCACATCACATCCCTTTCCCCGATGGGCCACGCGGGCTACGTGCAGCAGGGCTTCATCCACCCCATCCTCTGGAAGCTGGAGGATGCGGGAGGGCAAGGGGTTCCCGGCATCGACGTCACCTTCACCACGCCGAACGGGCCCGTCGTCGTCACGACGGACGCCAACGGTATCGCGCGGCAGTTCGAAGCCCCATCCACATCGTCGGGGATGGTGGTCGCCCAGGCGGGAGCCACGAACGCAGCTCCCGGCATGTTGGACGTCTTCTTGCGGGAGACCAACGCCCAGATCACGAACCTCGCGTCCGTCCAGCGCACTCTCGAGGTCACGTATCTCCACGAGCGCCCCGCCATCCCGCTGTGGGTCGCCGTCGATCTGCCCCGCACACCGAACGTCACCTACGCCGGCACACTCCACACGAGCCTCCTCATGCCCGAGCCGGAACTGGGACTCCTTCCCGTCCTCGGTGGGACCCAGCCCTTCATGGGCGGATTCCTCACCACCGTCCAAGCCATGTATGACGCCTTCGTGTTCGGAGGCTTGAGCGTGGTCGTGCAGGTCTACGGATATGACGCCGCCCTGGGATTCCCTCAGAACCTGATCGTTTCCGACCCCGTCTTCCTGACGCTTTGACGGCCCGGGTCAGGTGCGCTCCGTGGTAGAATCGCCCCCGAACGAAGGGGCACCACCATGTTCAGCCTGCATCCTCAACTCGAAGCGGATACCCATGAGCTGGGGAGGCTTCGTCTCAGCCGGGTCCTCCTCCACAAGAACTCGACCGTCCCCTGGTTCATTCTCGTCCCCGAAGTGGAGGCCACCGAGTTGTTCGAACTCGAAGGGGAGGAACGATCGCGCCTCGCCGCGGAGATGGACGCTCTCGCTGCCCACGTGAAGCGGGCGTTCCACTGCGACAAGATCAACGTCGCCGCCATCGGAAACTTGGTGCCCCAGCTTCACGTCCACGTGATCGGACGCAGGCGCGACGACCCCGCCTGGCCCGGAGTCGTCTGGGGCGCCCCCATCGGCGACGAGACCTATGACGAAGCAGCGCTGGCGCTCATCAGCCGCCGATTGCACGAGGATCTCGATGAGCTGGCCTGAAACCGGCGTCCGCGAGCGAGGAGTCGCCCCGCGGGATCGCATCCTGTTCGCCGTACTGGCGGCCCTCTTGCCACTCGCGATCCTTCTTCGCCGCGACGCGCCCGAGGCTCCCGGCTATGTCGTCCCCCTTCCCGCCGCGTCCGCGGAGATTCCCGACATCGAAGCTCTTCATGCCGATCTGGAGGACCTGGCGCGTCTTCGCCCCGGCCTCTGTCGCCTGGTGACCATCGGCCACAGCGTCGAGGGCCGCCCTCTCGAAGTCCTGGTGCTCGCACGCGCCGGCGGCCGGCCTCATAGACGGGCCTGGATTCAGGGCGGCATACATGCCCGCGAATGGATGAGCCCCCACGTCGTCTCGCGGCTCGCCCACGACCTCCTCGAAAAGGACGAGGGGCTCCTTGATCGGCTGGAAATCCACTTGCTCTGCCTGCTCAACCCTGACGGCTTCGCCCTATCGAAAGGTCGGGCGAAGCGAGCGTTTTGGCGAAAAAACCGGGCGCGAGGCCCGCGCCCAGGCGGCGTGCAAGGAGTCATCGGCGTCGATCTCAACCGGAACTTCGACTGCGAGTGGGAGCAACTCGGAAGCGAGAACCCCCGTCGCGAGACTTATCGGGGCCCCGGCCCGGCCTCGGAGCCGGAAGTGCGCGCAATCCAGGCCTACCTCGGACGCATCCGCTTCGACTTTGCCCTCGACGTCCACACGGGAGCACCGTATCAAGTTCATGCGCCCGCGGCCGTCAAGCGGGACGCAAGAAGCCGCGCGCGGCACCGTCGCACGGCGGCGATCATGTTGGCAGTCCTGAACAAGAGCCGGGCGCCCGCGATCTTCGACGGCGGCAGTGCGGGACGATTCCTGAGAACCGCCAGCGCGGGAGGGCAGGCCGTCAACTACTTCTTCGAGAAGGCAGCCATCCCGACGGCTTTCACGGTCGAGATGGGAAGTTTTTTTCTCGACCCGGGCGACGCCCAGAGAGAAGCCCTCGTCCAGGCTTGGATGAAGGCGTTTCGGGCGGCGCTCGCCTCCTTCTGAAGACGACGCCAAAAGGAGGGGCAGCCCCCCCTTTCCCACCGCACCCCCCAAGGCGTAGCATTTCAGCCGCCGCAGCAGGGAGACGAGCGATACATCCATGGGCGAAGCCATACATGACATTCCTCTCAGGCAGGCTGCCCGCCAGAAGTACCTGAATTACGCCCTGTCCGTGATCACGGCCCGGGCACTTCCGGACATTCGCGACGGGCTAAAGCCCGTGCAGCGGCGCATCCTCTTCGCGATGTGGAAGGACCTCCGTCTCCTTCCCGATCGCAAGGAGTTGAAGTGCGCCAAGGTCGTCGGCGAGGTTCTCGGCAACTATCACCCTCACGGGGATAGCGCCGTCTACGACGCGCTTGTCCGCATGGCGCAGGACTGGATGCTGCGGGCACCCCTCATCGCCGGCCATGGCAACTTCGGCTCCCTGGACGGAGATCGAGCGGCCGCGTACCGGTACACAGAAGCCAAGCTGCGCCCCTTCGCCAGCGTGCTTCTGGAGGAGATCGACCAGGAAACCGTCGACTTTCGAGACACGTTTGACGGCGTCCGCCAAGAACCCATCGTGCTCCCCGCCAAGGCCCCGATCCTCCTCGTCAACGGAGCCACCGGCATCGCCGTGGGCATCGCGACGAACATCCCCCCCCACAACCTGGGCGAGGTCGTACAGGCGGCGGTGGCTCTCATCGATGACCCGGAGATCTCGACGGCGCGCCTGTCTCAAAAGATCAAGGCCCCCGATTTTCCGACGGGGGGACAGATCCTGAACACCCGCCCCGAACTGAAGAAGATCTACGAGACGGGTTCGGGGGCCGTGAAGCTGCGCGCGACCTACAAGCTGGAGAAGGAGGGGCGCACCCGCCGAATTGTCATCGACTCCGTGCCCTACATGGTCAAGAAGCAGGATCTCGTGGGCAAAATCCGCGATCTCGCACTCGACAAGAAGGTGCCGCAGATCGTCGACGTGAGGGACGAGTCCACCGACGACGTCCGCGTGGTCCTCGACCTGAAAGCCGATGCGAATCCGAAGAAGGTCATGGCCTACCTCTTCAAGACCACCGACCTCCAGCACAACTTCAACGTGAACCTCACGTGCCTGGTGCCGCAAGAGGGTACGGACGTCGCGGCGCCCCGCAAACTCGATCTCAAGGAGATGCTGCGCTACTTCCTCGACTTCCGATACGGGGTCGTTGTGCGGCGATTCGAGTACGAGCTGAGGAAGCTCCGAGAGCGCATCCATATCCTCGATGGGTTCGCCAAGATCTTCCGAGCACTGGACGATGCGATCGCCATCATCCGAAAGTCGAAGGACAAGAAAGACGCTGCGGCCAAACTCCAGAAACGTTTCGACTTGGACGAAATCCAGGTGAACGCGATCCTTGAGATGATGCTGTATCGCTTGGCCTCGTTGGAGATCCAGAAAATCCTCGACGAGCGGAGGGAGAAGAAGAAGCGAGCCCGGGAGATCGAGGCGATCCTGGGGAGCACCGCGCGACTGTGGAAGGTCATCCGTTCGGAGCTGACGGCCATCGCCAAGCAATTCGGCGACAAGCGCCGCAGCCTCATCAAGCCGCCTTCCGAAACCGACATGATCGACGTCAGCGCCGAGGACCTCATCGCCCACGAGGATCAATACGTCGTCCTCACCGAAGGCGGCTGGGTCAAGCGCGTGGGCAAGATCTCGAGCATCGACAAGATTTCAGTCAAACAGGGCGACCGCGTTCTCGCCGTGGTCGCCGGAAGCACGAAGGAGTCAGTCGTTTTCTTCTCGAACTTCGGCGCCGCCTACACGACGCGCATCATGAGCCTTCCGGCCAGCCGTGGGCACGGCGAACCGATCCAGAAACACTTTCGCATGAAGGACGGCGAGCGCATCGTCTCGGTTCTCTCTCTCGACCCCCGCGCCATCGGCGACATTCGGGTCGATCCGAAGCATCCGGACCTCTGCCCTCCCATCCACGCCCTCGCCGTGACCACGAACGGTTTCGGTCTGAGGTTCGGCCTGGGAGGCTACGTCGAACCGTCCACGAAAGTGGGCCGCAAGTTTGCCCGACTCGCCAAGGATGCGGAGGTTCTCACGGTCCTTCCCATCGACGGCAGCGAACTTGTCGTCTGCATCTCCGAGTGGGCCCATGCGCTCATCTGTCGGGCAGAGGAGATCAACTATCTCGAAGGTCCGGGCAAGGGCGTCTACGTCATGAAGGTGGCTTTCGGCGATCGCATTCTGGCTGTGCGGGCGACATCCAAGGAACACGAGGGGCTGAGGGCAACGACGACGTCCGGTGGCAGCCACAACATCAATGCTCGGAGATATCGCATCACGAGCCGTGGAGGCAAGGGCCATCAGGTCGTTCGTCGCGGCAAGATCGAAGAGGTCGAGAGCCAGCCATTGGAAATCCCCGTTCTGAAGGGCAAGCGAAAAGGTGGCTAAGCGCAACTACACGGCCAAGGACATTCAGGTCCTCGAGGGTCTCGAGCCGGTTCGCAAGCGGCCGGCCATGTACATTGGCGGCGTCGATGTCCGAGCCCTCCATCACCTTCTCACAGAGGTCGTCGACAACTCCGTCGACGAGGTGATCAACGGGCATGCCAGCAAGATCATGGTCTCGCTCGACGCCGACGGATGCGGCATCACCGTCATCGACAACGGCCGAGGCATTCCCGTCGACATCCATCCGAAGCACAAACGTTCCGCCTTGGAGATCATCCTCACCACCTTGCATGCGGGGGGAAAATTCGAAGGAGAGAACTACAAGCACTCCGGCGGGCTCCACGGGGTCGGCGTCTCGGTGGTCAACGCGCTCTCCGAGGAGCTGTTGGCTTCGGTGCAAAGGGACGGGTCCCGCTGGGAGATGCGTTTTTGCCGTGGAAAACCCCAGGGCAAACTGCAGAAGAAGAAGGCCAAGGGCAACGGGTCGGGGACTCGGATCTGGTTTCGGCCCGATCCGGAGATCTTCCCACGGACCCGTTTCGAGCCGGCCCTGATCCGCGAAATGCTGGAGGCGCGCTCGTTCCTGCATGGCGGCCTCAAGATCGCATTCGAGGACAAGACCTCCGGGGAAACCCATCGATACCACAACCCGGACGGCCTGCCGGCCTACCTGGATAAGATCGTCAAGGACCGGGGGAAGAACCCGGTCCACGAGCTGGTCTACCGCTTCAACTCGGATGCCGATCCCCGCATCGAGATCGCAGCGCTCTGGACGGACGAGACCCAAGAACACCTACGCTCCTACGTGAACGGAGTCCGCACACCCATGGGCGGAACCCACGAAAGCGGCTTTCGCCAGGCGGTGGGTCGGGCGGTCAAGCACTACATCGACACGCACAAGTTGAAACCCAAGGGCGTGACGATCGCCGCGGAGGACATTCGCGAGGGCCTCACGGCCGTGGTGTCCGCCTACGTCCGAGAACCCCAGTTCCAGGGGCAAACGAAGGACAGGCTCAACAACCCGGAGGTCGCCCAGCAGATCGCCGCCACGGTGGCTCCCCACTTCGAATCCTGGCTCAACAACAACCGGACCGTGGGCGACGCCATCGTCTACCGCATCGTCATGGCGGCACGGGCCCGCGCGGCCTCACGGGCAGCGTCCGGCGAGGTCCGCAAGAAATCCAAGCCGGCGGGTCGGCTGAAACTCCCCGCCAAGCTTGCCGACTGCTCGGAGCGAAAGCCCGCCCGCTGCGAGCTCTTTCTCGTCGAGGGGGATTCCGCCGGTGGGTCCGCCAAACAGGGCCGCGACCGCAAGACCCAGGCAATCTTGCCTCTCCGGGGCAAGATCCTGAACACCGAGGGGCTCGGTCTCGCGAAACTCCTGGCGAATCAGGAGATTTCGGATCTCGTCCAGTGCCTCGGATGCGGGATCGGAAAGTCGTACGACTACTCGGGGCTGCGCTACGGCCGCATCATCATCCTGACCGACGCCGACTCCGACGGGCACCATATCGCCACGTTGTTGTTGACGTTCTTCTACCGTCACATGACGGACCTCGTGCGGCGGGGGCACCTCTATCTCGGGCAGCCACCGCTGTACAAGATCCGCATCGGCAAGGAGATCCACTGGGTGATGGATGACATCGGAAAAGAGGAGCTCCTGGCGAGCCTTCCCGCCCGATCGAAGCCGGAGATCACCCGATTCAAGGGACTCGGCGAGATGAGCGCCAAGGAGTTGCAACAGACGACGCTCGCTCGCGAAACGCGGGGGCTTTACCGTGTCGTCGTGGACAACGACCTCGATACGGACGCCACCCTCACGGAGATGATGGGAAGGGACTCCTCCGCCCGGTACCGCCTCGTGATGGAGCGCTCCGTCGAGGCCGAGGATATCGACGTATAGAAGGGCCAAATGAAACAGCCGTCGACGGCCCCATAACCCTCGACGGCTGTCTTGATGCGGCGATGAGAACTCAGCGGCGCTGGAGCGCCTTCATCTTCTTTTCCAGCCGGGCGACCAGAGCCTGCCCCTGCTTCTCGGCATGGGTGTCGGCGAGCTTCTCGGTCAGCTTCTGCACCTTGTGAATGACGGCTTTGAGCTTCCTGGCGCTGCGGAGCTTCTGCGCGTCCGCCTCGATCTTACGCAACGCCTTTTGCGCCTTGATGACCTTCTTGGCCATCGGGTCCTTCTTGACTTCCGCCAGAATCGCGGCGGCCTCTTCACCTTCCGGGTAGCCCTTCAAGGCTTTGGCGAGGGCCTTGCCGCGAGTCACGACAGCCAGGTAGTCGCCTTGGTCCTTGAGGCTCTTCAACGCCGCCACTTTGCCGCGCACCATATCGCGGACGACACCTGCGATCTGCTGGAGGAGTTCGTCGTCGCTTTGGGAAAGGGCGTCAGCTTCATCGATCGCCTTGCCGAACGCGCCCTTCTTCAGAGCGGTGCGCAATTTCTTGGTGGACGCGGGCCATTCCCAAACGGGCTTCTTCAACGCGCCGTCCAGATGCTTTTCAATGATGTCCGGAGTCAGGTTGCCGGGATGACCGCGCCACACGATCGTCCCACCGGGGTCGACGAGGAACGCATGAGGGATGCCGGTTACACCGAGTGCTCGTGAGAGCTTTTTCCCTTTGTCATAGGCATAGGCGTACTTGGCGCCCTTCGCCTTGACCCAGGGTTCCGTCTTCGAAGGAGATTCACCGGTCACGCCGATGATGCTCAGGCCGGCCTCGCTGAACTTGTCGTTGAGTTCATTGAGATGCGGCACCGAAGCGGCACAAGGGCCTCACCAGTAGGCGAAGAACTCGATGAGGACCAAGCGGCCCATGAAGTCATCGAAGGATTTGGCTGGCGTCTGGCTGAGCCCCTCCAACTGGACCGGCGGGAGGGGGGACCCCACCTGCGCTCCGAGGGAGGAAGCGAGCGCCAGAGCGGCCACGAGCAGCAAGCATCGTCTCATGGTTTCTCTCCGTATGGCGTAACGTCGTTCATTCTACGCCCCGCAATCCGCATCATGCCGAATTTTTCTCTGGCGCGGTTTCCGAGGGTTCTGGGGCGTTCTCCGCGGCGGGATGCAGCAGCTCTTCGATGTAGAGCTCCGCGGCATCCCGAATGGGGAACTCGGCCAGCGTCTTCAATTCACCGTCCTGAAACACACGCACCTGGAACGGGCCGTTCTGAAAGGGCTGGTCGATGAAATAGGGGTTTTCAGGCGTGGATGACGGCATTGCGCGGGTCTCCGAAAAGTCTTCAAAATCGTTTGGTCCCGTGTTCCTTTTCCCACTTGGCCACCCAGGCCTCCCAGGAACGGCCGTCGGCCATGTCGCGGCCTGTAAACGCGACGGCGGCGACATCATCCCAGGGGATCCGGCGCGGCGGCGCCGCACCCTCGTCATCGGCGGCAAACACCTCGATGAACGGGGGCTTGGCATCGGGCCTCAGATTGCTCACAAAGCCGTCGAGGATGGCGCCGTTTTTCAGCGTGAGAGTCACGTCTCCCCGATAGTCGAAAGCCAAACGCAGGACGTCGTCGCGTGCACCGGGGGAGTCGATGTGAGGCCTCCAGCTTTCGAGCGATCCTTCGGGAACATCCTCGATCATCGTCAATCTCGATCAGAGTGAAAACGTGGACTTGACGGTGCGCCATAGCCCGGCCGGCCCGGAAAAGGTGTCGTCCACGGCCGTGGCCTCATACCCCGAATGAACCATGCAGTCGCGGCACTTCTCATTCTTGGTGTGACCATAGCGGTCCCAATCCGTGGACTCCATCAGTTGCTGAAACGACTCCGCATATCCCTCTTGAAGGAGGTAGCAGGGTTTCTGCCAACCGAAGATGTTGTAGGTCGGATTCCCCCAAGGGCTGCAGTGGTATTCGATCTCACCCTGGAGAAACCTCAAGAAGAGCGGCGAGTGGTTGAAACGCCACCGCTTCTTGGGTTGGGTGAGGATTCTGGAGAAAAGTTCCTGCGTGCGTTGTCGTCCGAGGAATCCACTTTGGTCCGGCGCTTTGTCATAACTGTAGCCCGGCGAAAGCATCATCCCTTCCACGTCGAGATCCATCATCTCGTCGAAGAAGCCCCGCACTTTGTCCGGATCCGCCCCCTCGAAAAGCGTGGTGTTCGTGGTGACGCGGAATCCCTTTTTTACGGCGAGACGGATGGCCTCCACCGCCTGCTCGAACGTCCCTTCACGACACACGGCGAAGTCATGCTCGTCCTTGGGGCCGTCCATGTGGACACTGAAACTGAGATATTTCGAGGGCGTGTAATCGCCCTTTTCAATTTTCTCCTTCAACAGCAGCGCATTCGTGCAGAGGTAGATGTACTTGCGTCGCTCGATGAGCCCACGAACGATGGCCGGCATCTCCGGGTGCATCAGGGGCTCTCCGCCAGGGATGGACACGATCGGCGCGCCGCACTCCTCGACGGCGTTGAAACATTGCTCCGCCGTGAGCTGTCGCCGGAGGATATGTCCTGGATACTGGATCTTGCCGCAGCCCGCGCACGAGAGGTTGCACCTGAAAAGCGGCTCCAGCATCAGCACGAGCGGGTAGCGTTTCCGCCGTCGAAGCTTCTGCTTCACAACGTAGCTCGCCACTGTCCAGATCTGCGATAACGGTACCGGCATTCCAATCCCCTCGATCGTCCCGCCATGGTACGCCCCCCCCAATTCGGGACAAGCACGCCCCCCGCGTCGCCCAATGGGGGGGGGTGAATACCGCCGTCAGAAAAACTGACATTCTCTTTACCCTGGGGCACCGAGTCGGTTATGCTCGGCAAGAAGATCAAGATTGAATAGAAGGACCGGGAAATCCTTGACGAGACCGCACCCCCCGACACATCAAGCCTCTCGCCGCTCCTCAACACTGATCGCCGATGGCGACTGCATCTTCCGCGCGGGACTGGCGGTGGAATTGGGACGCAGAGAGGGATTCGGAGAGGTTTACGAAACCGGGAGCGGAAAGGAGATACGCAAACTCACGAAGATCTGGAAGCCCACCCGTCTTCTCATCGACGTCGCTCTGCGAGGGCTCGATTTTCGTGGATTCGTGCGGTCGATGATGTCCGACTGCCCGGATCTGAGACTGGTGGCTCTTTTCCCCCCCGACGAGGACGCTCGCCGCCTCGCCCAGGAAGCTATCCAGCTGGGGGCGCGGGGTATCGTGGACAAGAGCCTGCGTTCGGACGATCTTCTGCGCGCACTGGATCGTCTCGTCCTCGGCGCGTCGGCACCGCGCCGCCTCGAGGCGGCCGCTGGACCGTCCCCGATCTCCGACGGGGAACGGCTGAGCCGACTCTCCCGACGAGAGCGACAGATCTTCGAACTCGTGGCGGATGGCTGGACCACCCGCGCCATCGCGGAATCCCTGGGCATCACGCCCCGGACGGTGGAAGTCCATCGCCACAACGTGGTGGCCAAGCTCGAGGTGCCCAACACGGCGTCCCTCATCAAGCTCGCCATCCGCACCGGCGTCACACGCATCTGACTCCAACCAAGACCCATTGCCCCCCAACGGAGCCCAGATTGAATTCGACGCTCCTCACAAGTGTTCCGAATCGAGGAGGGCCTCGCACGGTCCTTGCGCGCACGATGGGGCCGCCGAGAGGCTGTTCCTCAGGGTGCGTCCGGAATTTGGTGTATGAGTCGGTAGCCAAGAAAGGAGACCGACATGAAGAAGAGGGGTAAGAATCGAGGAGGTTCGAAGCGAATTCCGAACGGGTCTCGAATTTCGCCACGCGTTCTTGACGAGCTGATGGCCGATTATCAGGGTCCCGCGGATCTCATCGGCCCCAATGGTCTTCTTCGGGAGCTGATGGCAGCGTTGATCAATCGGGCGATGGGTGCGGAGCTCGACCACCACCTGGGCTACGGCTCGGGTGAGACGCCGCCAGAGGAGGAAGGCAACCGGCGCAACGGGAAGCGGTCGAAGAAGCTGCGGACGAAGCAGGGGGAGCTCCAGATCGATGTTCCACGTGACCGGGACGGCTCGTTTGAGCCCCAGATCGTTCCGAAGCACCAGCGCCATTTCGACGGATTCGATGAGCAGATCATCGCGATGTACGCACGAGGCATGAGTGTCCGGGACATCCGTTCCCACCTTGAGGAGATCTATGGGGTTGATGTCAGTGCGTCGTTGATCAGCGAGGTGACGGACGCGGTGATGGATGAGTTGCGGATGTGGCAGTGCCGTCCCCTCGACAGCGTCTACCCCATCGTCTACCTCGACGCGCTGGTGACGAAGATCCGCGACAAGGGGGTGGTGGCGAACAAGTCGATCAACCTGGCATTGGGAGTGACCACCGAGGGAGAAAAGCGCGTGCTCGGGATGTGGGTCCAAGAAACGGAAGGAGCGCGCTTTTGGACTGCCATCATGACCGAGCTGCGTCACCGGGGCGTCGAGGACATCCTGGTGATGTGCGCAGATGGCCTGAAAGGGATGCCAGAGTCGGTTGAGGCGGTTCTCCCGCAGACGATCTTCCAGACATGCATCATCCATCTGATCCTATCATCGATGCGATTTGTTCCATGGAAGGACCGCCGAGCGGTGTGTGCGAATCTCCGATAAATCTACACGACGAACGCCATCGAGTCCTTCAACCGCCAGGTGCGCAAAGCCCTCAAGACGCGCGGTCATCTGCCGACCGACGACGCGGCGATGAAGCTCATCTTCCTGGTGATTCGCCAGGCAGGACGAGCAAGACGAGCAGGGCGAGGATGAGAGGAAGTCGGGCGTGGGGAATGGGCCGGAACGTCATCGTGGGGGCTCAAAGGTCGGATTGAGTGTCTCACCGCAATCTCAAGGCGCGGGTTCGCCGATCCATGACCGGAAATCGGGAAAACATCTTCCCATCGCCCCCGAGGACCGTTGCCGCGATCACCGGCCACGCATCACACGGCCAAGGAGCCGTAGTAGACCCGGGGCGCGCGAGTGCGGAAGCCCCGAGAGATCCGGGGTCCGCCCTCGGCCACCCGTTCCGCAAACCCTGCGATCACGAGCCCCCTTGGCGTGGCGTGAACGAGGCCCAGCCGCAGCAGGAGTGGCTCCACGACGTCCACGAACAGCCGCACCGACATCCCCAGCAGACCCGCCAGACGGCGGCGCCCAACGGGCCGACCGTGCAGCCTGAGAAGATCGAGGGTCCGCCGGTGCCCAGGCTCCAGACTCCGCTCGTCGATGCCCCGGGCACATAGCGCCTCCCGCACCGTGGCGACGTCGATCTTCTGGCGCGACCGCGCCACCGCCACGTCCCGGGCGCAGCGCACGAAAGCGATCAATCGGCGCGGTGTGCCGTGGGCCACCCGCGCCAGAAGCCGGGCGGCACCTTCCGTCAGCGGCCGGCCCAGCCTGTCCGCCGTTCTTTCCGCGAGGAGGGCGAGGTCGTCTTCGCCGTAGACATCCAAGACATCCTGGTGGGTGAAGCGGTCCCGCAGCGGGCGAGGCATCCTGTCCGGATCGGTGGTGGCGGCCACGGTGACGAAGTCGGCGAGCCTCAAGGTGCTCGTCGTCATCCGTGAGCCCTAGGCGATGGGAAGAGTGAGGGTCTTCTCTTGCAGGGCCTCGTAGAGCATCTCCGCCACCCTCCTGGGGCAGAGCATGGATCTCGTCGATGAAGAGCACTTCCCCTTCGTCCAGTCCGGCGACCAGCGTCATCAGGGCCGCCGGGTGCTCCACCACGGGGGCGGAGACATCGACGGCGCGCCGGTTCAGCTCGGAGGCGATGGCGCGGGCCAGCGTCGTCTTCCCGCCGCCCGCAGGCCCGGTCAGAAGGATGGGGTGGACCTGAAGGCTCGCCCCCTTGGTGGAGCAGGCGCGGCAACGGTGCCCGTCCCGGGCGAGGATTCTCCGGCGCAGCGCAGGGGAAGCTGGGGGCGCCATCTCAGAGGTCTTTTCCCCCTCCTTGGGTGGCGCGGCCGCGCCACCAGTCGGCACCTCCGCGCCGGACCGTTTCCCTTCGCAAACCAGGGTCCCGCCCAGGTTTGGGGGAATGGGCACGGGGCCATCCAGGGTACGCACCCGGCTCTCCCGGCAGCTCGGGCAGTGGTCCATGTGGACGCGGAAAAGGGAATCTCCCGCCACCTCGGTCCGCGCCTTCACGTCTCCTTCCGGCTGTTCCTTGAGATAGCGCTCCCCCAGCAGAAGAACGACATCGCGGGTGGAGATCTCCTCCCCCGTCTCGGCAGCCGCCGTCAGCCGCACCTGTTCCAGAAGCTCGTGCTCCATCACATTCCATCGTAGCC
>DRQF01000057.1 GCA_011369445.1 Planctomycetota bacterium
AAAGCGAGCTGCTTGTTGCGCGTTGTCCGCTTCTGAGTCTTCGTCCGCTTCTGCGCTCGTGATGCTGCCATGGCTGTTCTGTACCGCCAACTGCGGCTACGTCACCTTCCTCACGTGCGGCAGCTAGAGGCCCCGCAGCCGACGGCTCGCACCGCACGGCGGACCGGTCGGACGCGCAAGGCTCTTCGTACCGGCCGTGCTCGCACGACGCGCGCCACTCCCCGACCAATGCCGCGCAGGGCTCGACAGAGCGGCCCGGCTTCCGCAGGAGTAGCTCCGAACGAGCACACACACAGAGCGAGAACCAAAGCAAACCGTTTCATCACATACCTCACTTTCCAAAGAACTTCTGAATGACAAACTGAATAACTGGAGTCACGACGAGAATCACGCCTGCCGCAATGGTTGTCATCTTCGCGCTGGCGATCTTGAGTTCAACGACTTCATTCGACACGTTGGAAATCCGCTTCTCCAATCGCTGCGTGCACTGGTCGAAGTCGTTCTTGTACTCCGCTCGGACTTCCTGGCATGCCCGGATGTGTTCATTCAACTGGCGTCGTGTGGCTACCATCTGTTCCTCCAGCCGCACAATCCGTGCCTCATGATCGTCGGGCATTGCCCCAGTCCTTTCTCTGCCACGATTCGCTTACACCTTCGGTTTGGGCACGACGATGAACTCTCCGAGTGACTTCCCGTCTTTGTCTTTGACGGACAATGACCCGTCGATCCAGATACCAGACGGGGATGGAGCCGGAGGCCCCGGAGGAGATGGAGGCTCCGGCTTCTCATCCCACCACCAGAGATTTCTGGGGATTGGCTCTCCGCCGAAGAACCTGCGGAGTCGCGGAGTCGACGGGTCCCGCTCAGTCCATCCGTTGAACCGTCCTCCTCCGATCAACGTCGGGTTCATGATCCCACCGCGTGTATGAGGCAGGTTCATGTTGTGCCCCAATTCGTGGCACCAGAGATCGGCCATGTCGTCGTTGTTCGGCCAGAAGCCGGGATCGACGTAGCAGAAGACGTTGTCCCGGCACGACCCGTTGTTGAACTCGGCGAGACCGATCGTACTGCCACGCAAGACGCGCCACTCGGTGTCGATATTCGCACTCGATCCGAGCTCAACTTCCACGAGCAGCACACCGACTTTCGCGTAAGCCTCAAGGACCATGTTGCGGACAATCAGCCACTCCGACTCGGACCGCGGCATCCTCCGCTTGTCGACGGTGTATTGGACCTCGTGGATGTCCGGACGGTCGTAGCAACCTTGCGGCCACGATCCGCTGCCACCCGCTTCTTCTGCCTTGCGGGGATCCTGGTAGTCGGGGCATCCACACCGAGGAACAGAAAAGAGAGCGAGAGTCGCTGGACCAACCTCGCCGTCTGGGATGCTGACGCGGCCGTGTTCGCGCATCGCCAAGCCATCGAGGGTCTCAGCGAGGAAGTCCTGGTAGGATGCTACCGCCTTCTTCACGACCTCGTCTGTGAGGGTCAGCTTGTCGAGTTCATCCTCTGAGACGGAAAGTCCCTCTGGATTCAGGGGGGACCAGAAGTGTCCGGTCTCCCAGAGTAGGCGGATAATCTCTCTCTCGTTCACTACCCGGCTCCCCCATTGTTGAAGGACAGAAGGATCTTCAAGATCAGCTCGATCAGTTTGAGTAGACGCTCCCAGTCGATGTTCTCTCCGAGGCCTTCAGCGTCGAGCCCAGCTTCGACCGCTCGTAGTGCTTTGAGGGTTCCGTCTTGGCCGACGAGCTTCCCTTGTTGCTGGAGGCGAGCGATCTCGTCACTAACCGCCTTTCTCCACGGAGCCCATTTCCCGGCGGAGTCAGTAACGCCTAAAACGGCGTCGGAAGCGGCGGAGACGGCTTCGAAGGCGCGGGAATAGTCGAGGTCTCCGGACTCGATACGATCCGCCACCATCCCGTAGACCTTGGCGAGGGCCTTCCTCGTTGTCGGCTCGTTCACTTTCGCCGCTTCGCTCGACGCTAGCCTCTTGAGCTTCTCGAACGGGTCTTTCGGCGGTTGAGGAGGGTTTGGTCCGGGGTCCTCCGGTTCGTCCAGCTTGATGACCTGGTCGATTTGCTCGACGTAAGGGACTCCATCACTTCCAGTCTTCAGGAGGTAGTAGCCCGACTTGGTGACCAGCAGTACGTCGGCCACCGCTGTGCTTGCGAAGCCTGCACAGATGAGACCGAACACGGCGATGCGGACGTAGCGCCGTCCGCTCCCTTCGGAACTGATCGGTTGGTTCGTCACGAATCGCAGAAGGATGTTGACAATCGGAATCAGGATCCCGGTGATGATCGCAACGACCTTTGGGTCGACGAAGTCGCTACCGGCGAGAGCCGTCAGAATTGACAGCAGCAGGGTGAGTGCGTTCACCCAGATCGTCTTCGACTTCCAAAATGGTTTGCCTTGTCTCATGTCATGTGCTCCTTGACGTGCCCCAACTGCAGTAACATCGCATTGAAACTCGGTGCCCCCGCCATCCCCGGCCGGCCATCCCAGATCTCGACGAGGAACCGGCCGAACTTGCCTCGCTCGTCGCGGTGCGTGCGCACGATCACCCGGCCGTCGCATTCTTCGAGCAGCCCGCGCAGCGCCTCGGTCGCCGCCAGGC
>DRQF01000058.1 GCA_011369445.1 Planctomycetota bacterium
GAGACGAGGCCCGAAGCCCAGTTCGTGACAAAGAGCTCTCCATCCACCGGGTTGAAAGTCAGCTGGTGCGGGTCCGTCAGAGAGTTTCCGGTAATGACGGGGCCCGCCACATACTCATCGAGCGAGCTTTCGAAGTAGAATGTCGAGACCGAACCGTTTCCGGAATGCCCCGAGCGATTGGCGACGAACATCTCCCACGGCGATCTGAAGGCGAGGGAGGAGGGGTCATCGGTCAATGCTGCGGGGATGCTCGGCAGAGGCGTCGCCACGCCCCCCGTCCCAGCTAGGACGAAGCGGTCGACCGGCTGCCCGGACCCGGTCACAGGCGGTGTCTCGGTGACGACGAGATGAAAACCCTGGGCGACGGTTTGAGAGGAGACGAGCAGGAATCCGAGGAGAATGAAACCGAGAGTGGTGCGTGGGGATTTCATGGCAATCGCTCCTTAGTCGATGTGGCACAAGACCACTTTGGCGATTGCAAGATTCGGACCTCTGGGTCCCTCTGTGACATTTCACCACACGACCAGCCGCACCCTCCCGGCCCGTCGGTCCAAACGCGACAACTGTTCTCGCGCGCTCAAATCCCCCGACGGACCCAGCGGTCGAAGACGCTCCACGCCCCGCGAAGACGCGCGCGGTCCGACAGCCCGCCCATCCACTGCGCCAAGTTCTGGCTGAAGGCGAACCATGGGATCTTGGCGGCCCACAGAATCTTTTCCACCCGGCTCAGGCGCTCGTCGCGGCGGATGACTTCGAGCAGGCGATGGGCCAAGGCGGCGGTGTAGGAGAAGACCTTGTGGATGTCGGGGGCGAGTTGAAGCTCCGTCAGGTTGTGGATGTTCTGGTGGTCGAGGTACGCGCGGCGAAACTCGTACCAGATCGTACTGTCGTGGGAATGCTCGACCGCACAGCGGGGGTCCATGACGATCTTGTACCCGGCCAGGATGGCGGACTTGGCCCAAGTGATGTCCTCGCCGAACTGCCTTCGCACGAAGGGCAGCCGTGTGACGACGAGGTCGCGCCGCACGGCGCTGCAGACGTTGTCGAAGGCGATGCAGCGCCACCGATCCAGGGGTGGAAGCAGCCAGAAGTCTCCCGCCCTCCTCACATGCCGGACTTCGGGTTGCCCCTGTCCGCGCACCCAGCCGGAGAGCCGTTCTTTCAAGAACGGGCTGCAATTCGGACGGGGGATCTGGTGACAGTAAGCCCCGGCGACGTCGGGGTCATCGAAGTTGGAGACGAGTGTCGCCAGCCAGTCCGCACCAATCGGGATCGCGTCTTGAACGGTGAGGACGAGGATCTCGCCTTTCGCCATGCGCGCCCCCGCGTTGCGGACGAGGCCGTGATTGAACTCGGTCCGAGAGATGGTCTCGAGTCGAAGTCCTCTCTCCTCGATCCTCTCGCGCGTCCCGTCGGTGGAGCCGGAGTCGATGCAGACGACCTCGAACTCGAAGGGAGCTTCTTGGCGGAGAATGCCATCCAGCACCCGTTCGAAGAGCGCTCCGCCGTTGAGCGTTGGAATGAAGACCGAAACGCGGGGCGAGCCCATGTATCAGTCGTCGACGGAATCCAGCCCCTCACCGAAGCCGCTGGGTTTCCTTTTCGAGATGACCGAGGGCTGCTTCCCGATCCGATAGTTCGGGGCGCGATCCGGCTGACGGGGAGGCGGCCCGCTCTTCTCGGGGAGTCCCCAGGACTTCGGCTTCGTCCAGACGACTTCTCCCACGTCCTCCGCCTCCGTCTTGGGCGGTCGGGGCTTGGCGGCAGGTTTCGGCGTCGCGGCCTTCCGGGGCGGCTTGGGAGCCGATTTTTCCGCGGGCTTCGTGTCGCGCCGGGATTTTTCGCGCCGCGGTTCCGCCTTCCGGTCTCGCTCACGGCGTCTGCGAGGACGCACGTTGCGATCCTCGGGGGCGAGGTGGGTCTGCTCGACCATCTCGTCCAACTTTCGGACGTGCTTCGGCGGGACGTTCTCGTCCAGCTCATACATGGCGGACTCGACGCGTCGGGTTTCATGGTCCGGCGACTGGGCCTTCATCATGTCCGCCGTGCCGTCCTCGGCGGAGTCGGGGACGACATCGTCCGCCACCACGTCGACGGCGGGCGCAGTTTCGACGGGCTTCACTTCGCCATCGCTCTTTTTGAAGTCGAGGACGACGTGAATCTGCGTCCCGTCGGCGTCAGGAGCGTAGTTGAACGATAGGCTGACCCGCGTCCTCTCGCCTCGTTCCACGCTGGATTCCACACGGACGTCGCCGGAACCCACTTTTTCGATGGTCAAACCGATATCGTTGTCACCCGCGTCGCCTTGGGCGACCCGCTTTTGAGAGAATGGCTCCTTCACCACGATCGTTCCTTTTCTCGTCTCGGAGATCCTTGCCGCGCGGGCATAGACGTCCAGGTAGTCCTGAGCATTGCGTTCGAGGGTCTTCACCTCGAGTCGGCGATTGGAAAGTCTCAGCCTCAATCGCTCGTCGTCGATGAGCCGTTTGAGCTTCCGGGCCAAATCCCGCGGTCTCCCGGCCTCGAAGAGGAGCCCGGCTTGCGAGTCCGCCAGGGCTTCGCGCATGGCCCCGAGATTCGAGGCGACGACCGGGATTCCGGCCAGCATGGCCTCCCTGATGGTGAGCGAGAAGGTCTCCCACCACAAGGACGGGACCACGAGAATGTCGATATCCTCGAGGAGGACCGGGACGCGGGCATTGTCGTAGTGACCCATGAACCGGACCGTGCCCGCCGCGTTCTCGGCCATCTTGCGGAGTTCCCCCAGATAGTCCTTCTTGTCGTGAAAGACCGGGGCGCTGCCGTGAATGCGAAGCTCGAGGGAGTCGTCCCGGAGCAGGTTGAAGGCCTCCAGGAGGATATGGACGCCCTTCGGCGGCACCACGCTCCCCACGTAGCCGATCGTCTTCACGGGTCGGTGGGCATCATGGACGGAGTGGAACATGGAGTGGTCGAGGCCGTGTGGGATGGCCTCGATCCGCTCTGGGTCCAGGTCCATGTCCTCCAGCATCCGTTCCCGGTGGAACGCGCTTGGCGTGATGACGAGGTCCGCCAGGGACGCTGCTTCCCGCGTGCTCTCGCGAAACGCTTGCAGAGGGGAGGGGGTTTCGTCCCCGGGTTCCCGGGGGAGAAACCATTGGGGCCAGATGCTGCTCAGACACTCGTGGCACCGTTGCTCTTCGATCGTCTCGCAGATCGTCATGTCGGGATGGAGCCGCTGGCCTCTCAGGCAGACCATCCAGAAGTCGTGAAGGGTCATGACGACCGGCAGATCGCGGGCCTTCGCGGCCGCGGGGAGTGTCGTCGAGAGATTCGTCAGATGATGGAAGTGGACGACGTCGGGACGGAAGGACTCCAATTCGTCGACAAAGGCCGCGTGGGCCGCGGGGTTCCTGTGAATCCAGGTGAAATCATCGTAGCGGCTGTAAAGATTGTTGAATCGGGTGACCAGGAGCCCGTCCTGGAAGTCTTGGATGATATCACCGTCCGCGCGTCGGGAATCGCCGCCGCGACAGAAGATGCGCACGTCGTGCTCTTTCGAGAGAGTCCGAGCCAAGCCGAGCACGTGGAGTTCCGTGCCGCCCCAACTCTCCGGTGGGAATGTATGCAGGACAAAAAGAATTCGCATGTGCGATACTCGTTCCGAGCGTATCCCTGGCGACTGCGTTCCTCAACACGAGGCGTCGTCGCGACCGTCCAGTTCCCGTCGTGGTCCGGTCGATGATCTCTGTTAGAAGAACACGAACCCGCGGAGCGCCCTGGAACCCGGAACGATGCGCATATTACACGTCACCCACGAGTTTCCGCCCTACGAGTTCGCGGGAACAGCCATCTATACCTACAACATCGTCAAGGCGTTGTCGAAGAACAATGACGTTCTCGTTCTGTCGCGTCTCGAGGACCAGAATGTGGCTCCCTACGAGGTCATCGACGAGGATCGGGGCTCGTATCGCGTTCGCCTGTTGAGTCGGCCTCACCTGGACTGGGACCCCTTCGAGCACTCCTACACGGACGAGAAGGCCGAGGAAGTGTTCCGAGCCACCTTGGACGAGTTCCAGCCCGACGTCGTTCACTTTCAGCATCTGTTGGGCTTTTCCTACACCTGCATCGCAGAGGTCAAGAAGCGGGGGCTGGGTGTCGTCATGACCTTGCACGACTTCTGGACCATGTGCCCCATGGGACAGAGGATGTGCTACACGGACCGCGAGCTCTGCGAGGAGATCGACTTCAATAAGTGCGGCCCCTGTGTGTTCGGGGACGGTTGGAGCTTCGAACAGCGGCCCGTGGAGGAGACGAGCGCGCCGAGATCCCTTTTCGGTCGTCTGTTCGACGAGCGATTCAAGACCACGCCGGGGAAATTCGCGCGACGTCCTCGGGCGGCGGCGTGGGCAGCTTTGAAAACCGTGGGCACCCGAACGGGCTTCTCTTCGGCTCCCGCGAAACCGGACGCCCTGACTCCCCATCCGTTTGCAGTGCGCAGTGAGCGCATGCGAGAAGCTCTCTCCCACTGTGACTTGCTGATCACGCCCTCCGGCTTTCTGCGCGACGAGTTCGTTCGTCTCTTCCACGTGGATCCCGGACGGATCATTCATTCTCCCAACGGAATGACCTTCGACCACGTCGTCGCCCATCCGAAGACGGCTTCCGACATCGTCCGGTTCGGTTTCGTGGGCTCGATCATTCCGACGAAGGGCGTGCATGTCCTCGTCGAGGCGGCGAAGAAACTCGACGACCTTTCCGGCTTTTGCGTGGACATTCACGGCGCTCCCAATCGGTGGACGAAGGACTACGACGCGGAGTGTCGCAAGGCGGGCGAGGGCTGCGATGCCGTCAGGTTCCATGGACGCTTCGACAACAAGAGGATTGGCGAGGTCCTCGCCAAGATCGACGTTCTCGTCGTACCGTCCATCTGGTACGAAAACGCTCCCTTGACGCTGAATGAAGCCGCGATGACCGAAACGCCGGTCCTTGCGTCGGACAAGGGAGGCATGCTCGAATTCGTGCGCGACAACGACTACGGACGTTGTTTCCGTTTGGGTGACCCCGAGGATCTCGCCAAGGAGATGCGCCGTCTCATCGAAGACCCGTCCTTGATCCCCCAACTCGTGGGGAGGAAGCCCGTCATCAAACCGGTGGACGACAACGCCGCCGAACTCCTCGGGTACTACGAGCGGGTGGCGAGGGGGAAGCACCCGCTCGAGCGACAAGAGTCGGTTCTCTGAACCGATTTCAATTCGCGAGAAAAAAGAGCTGGAGACCGGTACATCCCACAACCCGGCCATCGGGCGCGATCGCCTTCACGTACCAACCGAGGGCATGCCGACCGGTAGCGGCGGGAGCGTTGGCCTTCACGACCGCGGGGGGAATGCGGAAACTGTGCGTGGTCCCCTCCGGCGACCTTTCGCTCCGAACGGCCTCGGATGGAAGGTCCACTTCCATGAGCGACGTCTGAGGGCTCACCAGTCCCAGTCGGAATCGGCAGTCGTCGAAGCCCACCGCCCACCACCGAAACGGGAGTCCGGCGGTTGAGAGCGCTTCGGAGTCCAGGCGCAGAACGGCTCCCAGGTCGGGGGCCACGCGATCGAGGCGACGTCCGGGATCGAACGCGAAGCGTCCCGGGCAGACGAGTCTTCCCTCCTCTCCACGGGGTGATGGGCGGACCGCGAAAAAGCCCGTCCCGTCCGTGGGGACGCCGGCGATCTTCGCAAGGTCCTCGGATGTCGACGTCCACACGACGAACAGAGGCTTCTCCATGAACGGAGGTTGCATGGCAATCGTGAACGACCCTCCGAGCCCAAACGAATCGCCCATGTAACGGTCGTGCAGTCCGCCCAGCACCACGAATCCACCCAGGCGGCGACCCGGCTCCGTCCGCAGCGGCTCTCGAAAGCTTTCCAACGTGTGCTCGACCCTCTGGCTGGCTTGTCGGAAGACTCCGGCCCCCCGATAGGCGAGCGGGAGCATC
Source organism: Planctomycetota bacterium (assembly GCA_011369445.1). Taxonomy (GTDB): domain Bacteria; phylum Planctomycetota; family DRQF01; genus DRQF01. Next base: position 5,966 of record DRQF01000058.1, read on the forward strand.
GCAAGGATGGAGATGACAGCGACGCCTCGGAGCCACTTCGGCCCCTTCGACAAAGCGATCGCCGTGAAGACGGCCAAGCCCGCGAGGCTCGCGTAGCAGGATCGGGAGTGGAGCAGGACGGGCGTGATCTCGTTGACGGCGGTGCTCATCAGGAACGGTGCGATGAGAAGAAACGTGGCTGGGATGCGAACGCGCCATGACGCGGCTCTCCAGCCCGAGACCAGCGTTGTGACAACGAGGGCCCCCACGATCCAACGGGCTGGCTCCGGCCAGCTCACGTGCAAGTCACTCACCGGGGCTATGGCGCGCCACGCGGAGATCGCCCAGCGAGGAATGAGTTCACTTGGCGTGAGATAATCGCCGAGGGACTGTCGTGCGTATTGCGCTTCCCCGAGACCTCCCACGAGTCGCCGGCGCCAAACGAGGTACGCAGCCAGCAGGAGCACGGGGGCCAACACCGCTGTCCAGCGAGTTCGCCGCCGATGGGAAGAGGCGAGGGTCTCGGGGTGAGTGAAGCTCAACAGCGGCAGGAGCGCCAAGTAGACGAGTGCCGACTCCTTGGCGGTCAGGGCCAAGGCGACGGCGCCGAGACCGATCCACCGCCAGCGCTTGCCCCGCATCCAAACGAGGAGCCCCGTCAGCCCGAAGAACGTCGAAAGCAGATCTGAGCGGGCCGCCGACCAAGCGACGGGCTCGGAATTCAAGGGCGAGCCGATGGCCGCCAGCGTCCCCAGGGCAACGGCCCAAGGGTGCAGAGCCGGGACCCAGGTACGGAGAAGAAAGAATAGGAGTGCTCCGTTGAGGAGATGGACGACGACGTTGGTCCAAAGAAACGGGGCCGGTCGCGTGCCCGTGGAGAGGAGCTGGCACGCGAAGGAAAAGGGCACGCTCGGCCGAGCGAGATCCCATCCCTTCCAGTTCGGCCCCACGTAGAACCTTGACATTCGACCCAGGTTCCTCCAGGACCAACCCTCGCTGAGGTCCACCCTTTGGTTGACCGCCCGGATGATCTGGTAGTCGTCCGTGAGAAACGAACCCTCCGTGACGGGACGCCAGAGGACGACGCCGGCTGCGAGAACGATGAGAATCAAGACCGCATCCTTCATGGGCTGCATCATAGGAGGTCCCGTGGGTTCTGCGAGATCGCACGAGAAACTCTTGGGACATTCGGCGTAACGTGGTTGAATGGGGAAGCGCGCAGGAGAGTCATGATTCGGATCAAGGTCAGTCGCGACGGAGAATCGATCGAGAGGATCTTCCAGGGGCAGTCCGTGGACATCGGGCGGTCGCGGGAATCCGACCTCGTGCTGGACGGCCTCTCATACGTGTCCCGGCGCCACTGCCGGATCGCCGTTGAAGGGGCCGGACTTTGTATCTCCGATCTGGGCAGCCGCCACGGCTTCATGGTCAACGGACGCCCTTCACGGGACGTCGTAATCGACGTCGGAGACCAGATCCGCATCGGCCAGGTCACCCTGGAGGTCGTGGCGTTCGGCCCGGATGACGAACCCCAGGAGACGGTTCGCCCGTGCGAGTTCTGCGGGAAGATCATGGCGACGGGCACCCCTTTCTGCACGGGCTGCGGCCGTCGACCGGTCCATCGCAGAAAAAGCAGGTTGAGGAAGGATCAGATCCCCGGTTATCGGTTGATTCGCAAGCTGGGAGCGGGTGGCATGGGTATCGTCTTCGAGGCGAGACGCGAAGACGACGATAGCCCCGCGGCGATCAAGATTCTGAAGCCCCATCTCGCCCGAAACCCTTCGTACTTGGCTCGTTTCGTGGAGGAAACCCGCGTCCTCACCATGCTAAAGCATCCGAATATCGTGCAGATCTTCGGGCGGGGGTCCGAGAACGGACTCACCTACATCGAGATGGAACTCGTCGAGGGTTCCTCCGCGCGACATCTGATTCGAAAGGAGGGCGCGCTCCGTGAGGAGCGAGCGCTTGGGATCGCCTGGGCAACGATTCGTGCGCTCGACTACGCCGCCCAGCGTCGCATCATCCACGGGGACGTGAAACCTAGCAATTTTCTGCTCGACATGCGTGGGGGCGCGAAGCTCTGCGATTTCGGACTTGCCCGCTTCATGCGCCTCAACTCGCTTTTCACGCCGCTCTTCTCTCCGGAGTCCTCGGGGAGGAAAGGGACCGCCGCGTATGCGGCACCCGAAAGGTTTCTGAGCGGAGCGAAGCCCACGGTGGAGGGTGACATTTACAGCATGGGGGTGAGCCTTTTCCACATGCTCACAGGCGAGCTGCCGTTCGGCACGAATCGGGATGCGCGCAGTCTCACGAGTCGGTACGACGTCCCCGACCCACGCGACTTCAACGCGGACCTGCGGCCTGCGACGAGCATGCTCGTGAAGCGGATGATGTCCCATGATCCCTCGGGCCGGTACGCGAGCTGGCAGGCCGTCCAGCAGGATTTGGCGGTCCTCATTTCCTGACCTCCCAACACGGGTTTCCAATAAAGCGAACCCCGCCGGGACCAGCCCCGGCGAGGTTCGCGACCGTGCAGGAAGAAGAATCCGGGGCGGGGATCAGAAGAAGGTCAAGTATCCCGCGTTGCCCACCCGCCCGAACAACAGATAGGAGTTCTGCAGATCGAAGGGGCTCGCGGAAGAGAAGACTTGGTAGATCCCCAAGGGAGCGCCGTAGGCTTCGAACCCTGGCGCGCTCAAGTCCTGGCCGTTCGTCGTCGCCTGACCACCCGAAGAGATCCCGGTGATCACCGAATTCGTCGGGCCGACCGAGCCGAAGTCGAAGGCGATGTGGCCGCCCGCATAGAACGTCACCGTAAACGTCGTCGGTCCCGAGCCCAGGTTGTCGGCGACGCCATTGAAGCGCACCGCGAGCGCCTGGCCGGGAGTTGCGGTCGTGTCGACGTCGATCGTACCCCCGAGTTCGGGGTTGAGATCCGTGAAGAACGGAGCGACGCACGGGGGACCGCCAAGGAAGAAACTCTCGTCCACGAGGAACGACGAGTTTGCTTGTCCGAACGTCATGTTTCCGTTGGCGTTGACATAGACATCCGAGTACGACTGGCCGTAGAACGGGAAGTTGAATCCGAACGACACCAACGCGCTCCCGTCGTCATTGATGGTGAGATTCGTCACCGTGCCGACGCCGGGGTCGGAGGGGTGAATGACCGCTTCACGGAGATTCGACTTCACGATGTTCAACACGTTCGTCGGATCCGTGTTAAGGGCTTGGATGTAGTAGCTCACTCCGGAGAACGAGTTGTCCAGAATCGGCTGAAACGCGATCTGGCCGTCGCCGTTCCCATCGCACAGCTGGTCGTTGATGGCCACGAATGCGGGAGAAAAACCGAGATCCACGCTGAGTCCTTGGCTCGGAAAACTCGTGGGGCCCGGATCGGTGTCGATGCCGAGCATCCACACCGAGTTGGGAAAGCCACCGCTGACGGTGACGGAAAAGGTCTGACCGACACGCGCCTGCGTACCGTCGACCGTAAACTGCGCAGGCAAAGTCGAGGCGAGAACCGCCATGACGACGAACCCTGCGCTCGCAAATGCGAACTTCTTGATCATCTAGTGCTACCTCACTCTCCAGGGACGCCTGGACCCACCTCAATGAAACCACAGCGAACGACAAACCCTCCCACGGGACAGTACCCGGGAATGGAACAGTCGCTTCCTCAGCGTCCGCGAACAGGCAAATTGTTGAAGTCTTTGGCAAAGTCACCCGGCGCTCCTGCCGGGCGGTTCTCCAACTTGATCGGCAAGATGGCGAAAGAGGTGTAGTGCAAACCTGTCATTTTTTCCGTCGCGGGTGTGATCGGGGCGTGCCGCCTGTCCTCGACCCCGCTTCCCTTGAGGAGGAACCGCAGGGCGGTGATATGATGCGCCCCCGTGTCCCGGAGATGACGAAGCACGTGGCATCGAAGCTGCACGAGAACCGGCCTCCCTCGGGAGAACCCGCGATGAACGAGGGACGGGAGCCTCCCGGTTCGCTCATGGCCCTCCTTGTGCCCCTGGCAGCTTCGATCCTCATCCTCACCCTATTCTTCTTCTTCATGGGCGGGGATGTGGCGCTGGAGATCTTCACCACGGCGCTCGTGACGGCGACCATCGCAGGGAAGTTCATTGTCGTTCGAGGGCTGGCTCAGCAGGGGTTCTTCGACTCGCCCTTCAAGCTCGTGCCCCTCATCGTCTATCTGGATCTCGCCGTCGCTCTCGTGGCCGTCTACAACATGGGGTTTCTCTATCGGTTGCCACGACTGGGGGCGAAGCTCGAGAGCCTTCAGGCTGCCGGGTGCCGCATACTTTCCCGCAATCCTTGGATGAGGAAGGTGACGTTCTTGGGCATCGTCGGCTTCGTGATGTTTCCGCTCTCCGGGACGGGCGCCATCGGTGGGGCGTTCTTCGGGCGACTTCTCGGGCTCTCCAGACGCCGCACCATGATGGGCATCGCCATCGGATCCGTCCTGGGGGGCGCCGGCATGGCCTTCCTTGCCGGAGTCTCGGGCGATGCACTCAGGAACCTCCAAGGCAACCCCGTCCTGCTCGGCGGCGGAGTCGTCGTCGTGGGAGGAATCCTCTATTGGCTCGTTCGCCGGGCAAAGTCTCTCGCCGCCGAGGACTGACCGCGGAGATCCAAAAAGATGTCTGCGCCTCTCGATTCGGTCGAAGCGATAGCCGATAGGGGGTAGGGGGACTCGCCCATTCGGCGTGCCGACGCGCCGAGGCAGACATAGAGCGGAGCCCGGATTGCATGGTTACCCAGTTGCAAAGAAAGGCGGCCGGATTCACGTTGATGGAGTTGCTGATCGTCATCAGCATCATCGCCATCGTGGCCGCCGTTGCCGTCCCGAATCTTCTCAGCGCCAAGATCAGCGCCAATGAGAGTACGGCAATCTCGTTGTTGAGAAACCTGGCAAGCGTCCAGGTACAGATCGCAAACCGTCAGTTCATCGACATCGACACGGACGGACACGGCGAGTTCGGATTCTTCGGAGAACTCTCCGGCGGCGTTCCGCCGCGGAACAACGGCGCCAATGCGCTGCTTCCGCCGCTGCTTGCCGGCAGTTTCCAGCAGGTCAACAACGGGATCATCACCCGCCAAGGGTATCACTTCGTGATCTACCTCCCGGGGGCGAACGGCGTGGGGCTGCTCGAGAACGCCGGCAACTACGCCCTCGTCGATGACGACCTCGCCGAGACCGTGTGGTGCGCGTACGCTTGGCCATCCGATTTCACGACGAGCGGTCGCAACGCGTATTTCATCAACCAGGTGGGTGAGATCTTGAGGTCCGATAACCTGACTCAGGGCTATGACGGGCTGGCCAGTGTTCCCGCCCCCGATGCGGCGTTCCTGAACGCTGGTTCGATCGCTGGTATCTACAACCCGGGTCAGGCTGCCGTCGACGGGGGCGTCTGGACGGTGCTGGACTGAACGATCATTTTTCGTCATCCATCTTGAGCAGGGACTCCTTGCGAGCCCGCTCCTCCGCCTGAAGGCGTTCCAGTTCGGCCCTCTCCTTGGCCTCGAGTCGTTTGTAGATCGGCATGAGTCGGCGGACATCGGCAGCACGTTCGGGCAGCTTCTGCCAAGCGCTCAGAAGGATACGCAGAGCCGTGACATCCTCGTTATTGAGGTCCCACGCCTGCTCCGCGTAGAGCGTGGCCTCGTCCATTCTCTGTAGGGAGGCCAGGGATGTCGCGGCGAGCGACCAACCCGCGCTATCGTCCGGTGCGACATCGATGAGCTTTCGGGCCTCGAAGTAGGCGTCCTGGAACTTCTTCTCGACCAGGAGCAAGGCCGCCATTCTCTTCAAGCCTTCTCGGTTGTACGGGTCGACGTTGAGCAGCCCTCGTATTTCACGCATGGCGTCCTTCACGTGGTGGAATTTTTCATGGATCCGAAGGGCCTGAAGGCGCGCCTGGATATCCTTGGGGTTCTTGCGGATTTTCTTCGAGAGCGCGCGAAGCTGCTCCTCCTGGTCCTGCGCGAGTTGGCGGACCTTGTTGTAGCGTTCGCCCCACAGCTTGGCTTCGTCCGGGCGGCCGAGTTTTCTGAGGACGCGTTGCATGGAGTGCATCGACTCGTGAGAAAGGGGGTTCAGTCGGAGAGCTTCCTCCAGGGAACTCAACGCTTCGACGAGGTTGTCGTTTCCTCCGAGTCGCTCGTAGCACCTTCCCATGTGCATGCACGCCAGCCATTGGGTCTTGTCTCGCTTGAGCGATTCTCGGTAGTGGGAAATGGCGCGCTTCAGATCTCCTGACCTATCGTATGCGCGGGCAAGATTGAAATGGGCATGGGGGTAGTTCGAGTCCATCTCCAACAGTTTCTTGAAGGCCTCGATGGCGAGTTTGAATTCCCCGCTCTCGAGGTAGGAGCCTGCAAGATAGGCCTGGAAGCGAGTGCTGTCGGGCTGATGGCGTACCGCTTTTTCCAGGGACGCGATCGCATCGGGCATGAGATCCTTTTCCCGCGCCGCGATTCCCCGCATGAACCAGATCTCGCCGAGATTCTTCGAGAGGCGCGGGTCCTTCCGAGCCTTGGCCGTGATGAAGTTCATGTCGCTCAGGAACTCGAGGCAGCGGCCGTAGTCCCCCGCGCGGTAGGCGGCGAGGCTTCCGTTGATCATCGCCTTCAGAGACTGCGGATCGCGCTCGAGGACCTTGGCGAAGTAGTCCATGGAGTCCTGGTAACGACGGATCTCGAGTCCCATGTCGGCGGCGTATTCCGCCGCCTTGGCGTTGTTGGGGTCCAGAATCGAGGCGTCGTGGAACTCCTGCCAAGCTGCGATCTTTTGGCCGACGAACGCCAAGTCTTTGCCATGCTTGACTTTTCGAGCGGCTTCCTGGGCTGCGGCTTTGTCGACGATCACGATGTCGAGGCCGCTGCGAGCTTCGAGGTTGTTCGGGTCGAGCTTGGCCGCCCGGGCGTATTTCGCTTTCGCGGCCTGGTAGGCGTGGTTCGCCGCCAGCTCCCGGGCCTCCGCCACGAGCCGAGCGGCGCGGTTTCGGTCTTGATTCGAAGCGGGGGGCTCGTGTTTCGCGACGCCGACCTGCGGCGAAGCGTCCCCCGAGGGCTCCTTGGGCTGGTCTTTGGAGCAGGCGGGTTCGAATGCCATAAGAGCGACGAGTGCGGGGATGGCGATAATCTTGGGTCGGATCATGGGAATCTCTCGGATCTGCCGCCTTCCTGTGGTGGAATCTTCTGGATGTCGTCGAGATGTTTTCCGGCGAGACGGCCAGGTTATGATGACCGGATCTCGGGTCGGAGTCCACTTGGGCCGATCCGAATCTCAAGAGCCCAGATTTGAGAGACGTGATCCGTGACGATCGATGCCCCCGAGCGGCTCGGGCCCTACGAACTCGTGAGAGAAATCGGCCGTGGCGCCATGGGTGTCGTCCACGAGGTCGTCCACGAGGAGACCGGGGGCCGGTTCGCCCTCAAGATCCTTCGGGGTGATCTGGGCGCCGAGGGCGATCATCTCTCCCGATTCTCCCGCGAGATCGCCGCCGTGCAACGTTTGGATCACCCGAGCCTTCTCGGCGTGCGAGATGCCGGGGAGAGCGATCGCGGGCCGTGGTTCGTCATGGATCTGGTGGATGGCCCGAATCTTCAGGATCTGATCTTCGAGAGGATTCAGGGGCGAGGCGATCCGAGCGGGGCGTTGCGCCGTATCCTGGGACGTTCGGACCTGGGGCGCGGGACTGTTCGCGACGAATCCGCCGCTCTCGAACGCGCTCTTTGCCTCCTCTTCGCCGAGGTGGCCGAGGGGTTGCAGTCCGCGCACCTCGTCGGCTTGGTCCACCGGGACATCAAGCCCAGCAACCTGTTGCTGACTCGAGGAGGCCGATTGCGCCTCGGGGATTTCGGGCTCGTCCGCGACGAGGGCAGGGAGACGTTGACGCGGACCGGAGAGGTGGTCGGGACACCTCTCTACATGGCGCCGGAGCAAGTTGCCGGCGAGCGTGTGGGACCGCCCGCTGATATTTACTCCCTGGCCGCGAGCCTCTACGAGTCGATCACGCTCCGGCCACCCCACGATAAGTCCAGTCTTCCCGCGCTCGTTCGCGCCCATGAGAAGGACGAGATCGTACCGCCGAGCCGGCTCCGACCCGGGCTGCCGCCCGCGCTCGATCGCGTCCTCCTGAAGGCGCTCGATCGTGATCCTCATCGCCGCTACCGAACGGCTGGAGAGTTCGCCGCCGACCTGAGACGGGTGGCGGCCGGGCAAGCACCTCGGGCTCGCTCCCCCGGCCTCGGAGTTCGCGTCGTTCGCAGCGCGCAAAAGGAGCCTCTCAAGGCCGCGGTCGCTGCGATCTTGGCCGTGCTCCTCGTCGATCGTGGACTCGAACTGTGGCGAGTGATCGGTGCGCAAGATCGGGCGCGCAGTCGCCAGATCGAAACCCTCTTGCGAGACACCCGGGACTTCCTCGAGCGGGGAGACCTGGTGTTGGCGTGGGAGGGAAGGAGGCGCGCCCTTCGGGCGGGCCTTCGCGGAGAGGAGAGACGCCGCCTCGACCGAGAACTCGGAGAGCGCGTGGGCAAGCTCCTTCCACGTGCCGCCGCCGAGGGTGACGTGGCCCGATTCCGGAGACTGCAGGCTTGGGCGCGGGAGCTCACGGGCGTGCAGCCGCTGGAGACCGACCGCGCAAGAGAACTCCTCGAGTCGGCCATGGGGCGGGCGATGGCATCGTTCCGGTTCCGAAAAGCTCGCGACATCGCGACAGCGCTGGCAAGGCTCGCCCCCGAGCGAGTCCCCTCCCTGGCCCCTCTTTCGGGAGCGTACGCGGAGCTGGAGCGGCTTGGCGCCGAGGCGTCTCACGCAGTGCCCGGACGTCGACGCACAGCGTATCGTGACCTCGCGGATCCCGACCGATTCGTCCGCCTGCCCTACAGGGAAACCCTCGATCTCATCTCCGACCGGATGGCCGCCGAGACGGACGGAGAGGCCGCTCGACTCCTGGTCGCCTTGCCCCGAAGGCTGCGCCTTGCTGAGCCCTTTCCCAAACTCCTCGTCCTGGCGAGGCGTCATCCCGATCTCGTCGACGAAGTCCTCCTCTCCTTGGCGCAGGCGCCTTGCCCGGAAGCCGAGCCCCTTCTGATCGAGGCACTTGGCCCATCTCAGCCCACTGAGCGTCGTGCCCGCGCCTTGGTGGCGTTGCCCGTGGTCCTCTCGCCGGCCTTGTCGGATGTGGTGGAGCGTATCGCCGTGGGCCCCGGCGGGGGAGATCTGGCTTGGCTTGCGTCTCGAAGGGCCGGCGACCCCAAGCTCCTGCTCGCCCGGGCCATTTCGTCGGATCGCTCTGGTCGCAGGTGGTTCCTGGATGCTCTTTTGCGTCGTACCGACGTGCGATGGCCCTGGCCGGATTTGATTCCGCTCACCCGGAGTGGAGACCCCTTCGACGAATTGGCGGCTCTGGCCCTTGCCGAATGCTCCGATGGGGCGACGGACGGCGCGTGGCGACGGTGGGCCGAGCTTGCAGGATCCCCTTCCCGGGCACCGCAGGTTCGAGCCTTTGCTCTGTGGTTGGCTGCTCGAGAAACGGCAAAGCTGCGTGCCCCCGTGGAGATCTTCAAGGTCGCAGCGCTGACGGCCAGTCGTGCGACCGAATCCCTCGTTCGCGAGGCGGCGGCGTATGCGCTCGGGGAAACCGCCCGTCTGGGCTCCGCCGCCGAGGCCGGGCCGCTCATCCGTCGGTTAATGGACATGGCGGGAGCCGACGAGTCCGAGACCGTTCGAGCCGAATGCTACCGGTCGCTCGCCGTGTTGGATCGCCGCGGCTTCGCGGCCTACTTCGCGAAACGCTTGGTCGTCGAGCTGGCCGGGGCGGCCGGTCTCATGCGGAGATTCCTGGGCGTGACTCCCCCTTCGCAAAGTCCCCTCGCGGCCCTCCTCGATGATCTGCATCAGGCCGCGGCGAGGCCTCGCCCGGGGAGCGACGCCGCGGCTCTGGGCCTGCTCGAGGGGTTGGCGGAGTGCACTGGAGTCGACCAGGCCACGGCCTCTCTCCGCGCGAAGATCACGGGGACGATTCTCGGGCGCTTCGCCCGGTCGGGGAGGTCGTCGGCGCTGACGTTGCAGCTCATGCGAGCCCTCGCTCATTGGGAGCTTCCGGCCAAGCGAACGCCGGATTCGCCTCCCCCCGGCGTTGCTGGGGACGAGGTGCTGCTCTGGGCCGGGGTCCTTGCGGAAACCGGACAGGCCGCTGCCGTGAGAGCCTTCCTCGAGACCGCCACGCCCCTCGGCGCCGAAGGTTATCTCGGTCGGGCTCGGGCCAGGGCCGCGTTGGGCGATCGGGAGGCCGCCCTCGATGACCTCGGACGCGCCGGCTGCCTCGGTGTGACGTCTCCGTGGGTCATGGCCTTGGACCCCGTCCTGCGGGCCCTGGATGCCAGCCGGCGCCGAGGGCGCGTCCCGATGCTCTCCCGATTCGCGCCATTGACCCCGGAGCCCGACCGGCGCTAACCTCGCCCTCCCTCGGCCTGGAGAATTACCTTGCGTCTCTCACGACTCTTCCTGAAGACCTACCACGAAGATCCCGCGGACGCGGAGATCATCAGCCACAAACTCATGGCCCGCGCGGGGTACCTCGTCAAGACGGGTGCAGGCATCTACACGATGACGCCCCTGCTCTGGCGCGTCGTCCGCAAGGTGATGCGCATCGTCTGCGAGGAGATGGACCGGGCCGGCGCCCAGGAGATCATGATGCCCATCCTTCAGCCCTTCGAGCTGTGGGAGGAGTCGGGGCGCCTGCAGACCTATCTGCAGGCGAAGATTCTCTTTCATCTCGAGGACCGTAAGGGAGCCAAGCTCGCCCTGGGCCCCACCCATGAAGAGATCGTCACCGATCTCGTGCGACGGAGCATCTCGTCCCACAAGGAACTGCCGGTCATCCTCTACCAGCAGCAGATGAAGTTCCGCGACGAGATCCGGCCCCGGTTCGGGCTGATGCGTGGCCGTGAATTCATGATGAAGGATGCCTACTCGTTCGATGCGGACGAGGAGGGCCAGAATGCGTCGTACGAGAAGATGCGTGACGCGTATCACCGTATTTTTCAGCGCCTTGGTCTCGACTACGTCGTGGTCGACGCCGACAGCGGCGCTATCGGCGGAAGCGGTTCCCAGGAATTCATGGTCACGGCCGACGCCGGGGAGGATGACCTTCTCCTCTGCGAAGAGGCCGGCTACGGGGCCAACGTCGAGAAGGCGGACAGTCTCATTCCTCCGGCCCCCGACGGAGGGGCGCCGAAGCCCATGCGCAAGGAGTCGACGCCTGACATTCGAACGGTCGAGCAACTCTCGGAGTTCTTCGATTTGCCCGCGACGCGGATGATCAAGACGATCCTCTACGCCGCTCTCCACGACGACCGCCGCGAATGGTGCGCGGTCCTGATGCGCGGGGATCGCCAAGTGAATGAGGTGAAACTCACCAACGCTCTGGGCGCTTTGGCCGTGGAACTCGCGACCGACGACGAAGTGAGGGAGTTGACGGGTGCGGAGCCGGGATTTGCCGGTCCGGTGGGCCTCCCCGACCAGATTCGGGTTCTCGCCGATCGCAGCCTCGAAGGGATGACCAACATCCTTTGTGGCTGCAACGAGACCGACGTTCACGCCCTCGACGTCAACCCTGGACGCGACTTCCCCATGCCCACGATCCTGGATCTGAGGACCGCCGAGGAGGGGGATGCCTGCGTTCTCGACCCCACGAAGACTCTGCGCAAGGTCCGCGGTATCGAGGTGGGACACGTGTTCAAGCTGGGCACCAAGTACTCGGAGGCCATGAATTGCTTCTATCTCGGGAAGGACGGGAAACGTCATCCCGTGGTGATGGGCTGCTACGGCATCGGAACCACGCGCATCGCGCAGGCGGCGGTGGAACAGAACTTCGACGAGAAAGGGATCATCTGGCCCTGGGCCATGGCTCCGTATCACGTGGTCGTCACCTGGGCCGGCAAGAAGGACACCGAGGCCATCGAGGCTGCGGAAGCCCTTTATGTGGACCTGGAAGAGAGCGGCTATGAGGCCTTGCTGGATGATCGCGATTTGGGTCTTGGTTCTCGGCTGAAGGATGCGGAATTGCTGGGGATCCCGTTCCGGGTTCTCTTCGGTCGTGGTTTCAAAAACGGCCTCGTGGAGATCCAGCATCGCCGAAGCGGAGAGACCGAGGAGATCCCGCTCGCCGACGTGAAGGGCTGGATCGCGGAACGGGCGGGCTCCGGTTCCGCGACATCGTGATCCACTGAGCAGAGACGGGCGGACCCAGCGCCCGCCTTCCCCTCTTCCAGGGCTCATGGCATGCTGCGCCCAAGCAGCCGCCCATGGTTTTTTCTTCCTACGTCTTTCTCTTCCTCTACCTCGCCTTCGTTCTGGGGGCGTACTACGGCCTGGGACGCCTCCTCGACGACGTCCGGTTGAATCGGGCGCGTCTTGCCCTCCTCCTCGTGGCGAGCCTGTGGTTCTACGGTTGGCAGCGATTCGACTACATCGCTCTGATCCTCTTCTCCACGTTCGTTGACTTCTTCGCCGCTTCCCGCATCGCGGCCAGCGAAGAACCCCGAAGGCGCCGCTCATTTCTTGTTCTCAGCCTCGTCGTCAACCTGGGGCTGCTTGGGTTCTTCAAGTACTTCAACTTCGGCGTGGAAACACTCAACGATGCGATGGTGCTGTTCGGTGGTCAACCGGTGGCGTCGCCGCTCCCCGACCTCGTGCTCCCCGTGGGCATCAGCTTCTACACGTTTCAGTCGATGAGCTACACCATCGACGTCTACCGCGGCGTCGTTCGGCCTTCGACTAGTTTTCTTCCCTTCGCGGCTTACGTGTCGCTTTTCCCTCAGCTCGTGGCCGGCCCCATCGTGCGCTATCGCGATCTGGCGGCGGAGCTGGAGAAACGTCAACACACCCTGGAGAGGTTCGCGGGCGGCGTCTTCCTCTTCATGTTGGGCTTCGCCAAGAAGACGCTGATCGCCAACAACGCGGGCATTCTGGCCGCCTCGTGGGTCAAGACGGCTCATCCCGGACTCCTGGATGCGTGGTGCGGGGCCATCTCCTACACCGTTCAGATCTACTTCGATTTCTCCGGGTATTCCGACATGGCGATCGGCCTGGGTGCCATGCTGGGATTCCATTTCCCGGTCAACTTCGACGCTCCCTACAAGGCTTCTAGCCTCACGGATTTCTGGCGGCGGTGGCACATCTCGTTGTCAACCTGGCTGAGGGACTACCTCTACATCCCCTTGGGAGGCAACCGGGGAGGACCGTTTCGGACCGCTCGCAACCTGATGCTCACCATGTTGCTGGGCGGGCTGTGGCACGGAGCCGCGTGGAATTTCGTCCTCTGGGGGGGATGGCACGGTCTGTGGCTGGGGATCGAGCGAGCGCTTGGAAAACGATCGCCGTTTTCGGCCCGCATTCCGGGTCAGCAATGGGCGGGGACGTTGCTCGTCGTCGTTTTCGGATGGATACTCTTTGCCGCGCCGGACCTCGGCGTGGCGGGGGGTCTCATGAAGGGGGGTCTGGGCTGGAACGGCGTGGGCACGTTGACGCTGCGGGCTCCCCATCCCGCCACTTTGCCGTTGATCATGACGGGAATAGGGGGCGTTCTCGCCCTTGCCTTTCCGACGTCGACCGCGTTCTCCCGCCGCGTCCCGGGTTGGAAAGCGGTTCTGGGAGGGCTCTTTTTTGCCCTCGGGGTAGCGCAGATGCTTCAACAGGGTTTCAATCCCTTTCTGTACTTCCGGTTCTGAGGTTCTGCTGACGGAGAGGCATGCATGCGAGGGGTGTGGAAAGACATCAAGAGTCTGGACCTCCGCGCCACCGCGGCTCTGCTCCTGACGGCCGTCGTCCTCTTGCTCCTCGAGTTCAAGGGGCAGGCTTCCGTGTGGCGGGTGCAACCGTGGCTGAAAGCGCGCTACCCGATGCCTGTGGATCTCGACTGGGCGAGTCAGGTGGCTTGGGCTCTGTCCGCGGCGGTTCTGCTCGGGTTCGGACCGTTTCTCTTCGCGGTCTTGGGGATGAGGATGAGGCCCCGGGACTTCGGGTTTCGGTGGCGCGGATTCGTGCGACATCTCCCGCTCTACCTCGGCCTCTACCTTCTCATGGTGCCTCTGATCTGGTGGGCCAGCACCCGCCCGAGCTTCTTGCAGACCTATCCGTTCCCCCACCTGGCTCGCCAAGACGCCGGCGCGTTTTGGAGGTGGGAAGCGGTCTATCTGCTGCAATTCGCGGCTCTCGAGATGTTCTTTCGAGGCTTCCTCGTTTTCTCCTTGGAACGGCGTTTCGGGCTCCACGGGATCTTCGTCATGGTCATCCCCTATGCGATGATTCACCTGCACAAACCGATGCCCGAGGCATTCGGAGCGATCGGAGCGGGCATTCTGCTCGGATACCTGGCTCTGCGGACGCGTTCCTTCTACGGAGGGATTCTGTTACATTTCGGCGTCGCATTGACCATGGATCTCTTGGCCCGCGGCGCCCGGGGCCCTTAGTGATCGAGGAATTGATTGCATGAGTCAGACTACGCTTTCCCATCTCGCCATCGACCGGCTGCGAGGCCAACGTCGTGTCCTCTCGGAAGTTTCCCTGATGGCGGCGGGGGCCACCTTGTTGTGGGCATCGAGCTGGGCTCGAATCCAACTGCCGTTCACGCCCGTCCCCTTCACTCTGCAAACCCTCGTCGTCGTCCTGTTGGGCATGACGCTCGGCATGCGGCGGGGGGTGGGAGCCGCGGTGCTCTACGTCGTCGCCTCCTTCGCGGCCCCCGATGTCTTCTTGGCCTCGGCGCGATTGACTCTCACGGGGGGGTATCTGCTGGGCTTCGTCGGCGCGGCGGCATTGACCGGGTTCCTGTTCGAGCGAGGGTGGGGAACACGCTGGAGTCTTGCGCTCCTGGCCATGGCGGCCGCCCAACTCTTCGTCCTCACGACGGGCGTCCTCTGGCTTTCCCGAGCCCTCGGCTCCTGGAACGAGGCGTGGGCGTTCGGCGCCGAACCCTTCTTTGCCGTCGAGATCGCGAAGATCCTGGTGTCGGCATCGCTCCTGCGGGGCACGACGGCCCTGGGCCAGTGGTTGCGCTGACGGGAAGCGTGATCGGAATCGCATGCGACGATAGGTTCTGAGGTGGCGGGCTGGAAGAGTCTAGGCGCCCTGCTTGCGGCGCCGGCTCCGCGGACGCTGTCGATCCTGGGTTTCCACAACCTCGCTCCGACCTTTTCACAGCCCTTCGTGGAGCCCCGGTTCCCCGAACGGTTCCGTCGTCTCATTCTCCGACTGAACGGACGCTTCGAGTTCGTCACGGTCACCGAAGGTTTCCGCCGATTGTCCGGCGGTGAGGCGCCATCGCGACCCTTGATCGCCGTGATCTTCGATGACGGCTATCGCGATGTGCTGGAGACGGTTCTCCCCATCCTTCAACCCCTTGGCGTTCCCGCCACGTCCTATGTCGTGGAGCGATCTCTGCGAACCGGCGCGATCCCGTGGTACGAAGAGTTGGGGCGGGTTGTCTTCGCGACCCCTCGCGATCGCGTGTGCGTGAGGGTGGACGATGTCGCGTGGGAGGTGGATCTCCCTGCCGCGGCCCGTTCAAGGGAGCCCGCCTTTTGGGACCTCGTGCGTCGATTGAAGGCCGACTTCCGACCTGGGACGGCTGAAGCCGTGGCAACCCTCGCGGAGACCCACGACGTGGCGCCGCACGACCCCGAGAAAGAGCCTCTCATGCTGCGCGTCCCCGACATTCAGCCCCTCCTCGACGGTGGCTTCGAGGTGGGCTCTCATTCGCTGACCCATCCGATCCTGCCTCGCCTCGAGGCGGGGCCCA
>DRQF01000059.1 GCA_011369445.1 Planctomycetota bacterium
CTCGGGGATTCTCGTCGCGGCGGGGCGGACCGAGTAGACTCCCTCGGCGCGGTGTCGATGCCGTGAGCCACACCCCGAGGGAGAATGAAAAATGAGCTCGATCCGTCTCGTCAAGGACCCGAAACGCGCCGCGGCGGGCGCCGAATTGATCGTCGCCATCGCCCCGTTGGCCTTCTACAAGAAGGGTTGGCTGAGGGGGCTCCTCCCCAACGTCCCCGAAGCGGCGCTCATCGAGAAATCCGCGGCAAAGGCGCAGCCCGGGCAGCAGGGCGCCACCTTCTCGACCCTCTCCGCCTCGAAGACCTGCCAGCGGCTGTTCGTGGCAGTCCTGCCGGAGAAAGTTTCGCGGCACAACTCGGCCACGCGCGCCGAAGCCGTCGCCCAATTCATGGCGCAAGCCGCCGGCAAGCTGGAATCGAAGACCGCCGTCCTTTTGGGCGTGGCGCAGCCGGAACATCAAGTGGCCGCCGTCGCCGCCGTCGGACGGGCCCTGCCGCTCTTCCAACAGGCCAGCGGAACCAAGGGCAAGAAGACTCCCGTCGTAAGTCTCTCCGCCTCCCTCGCGAACGGTTCCGGGCTGTCGGCCTCCTCCGTCGTCAAGGAGACACTGAACAGCGTGCGCTGGGCGGCCCGCATGGTCGATACCCCCACGGCCGAGCTCGACACCAACACTTTTGCCCGCGAGATCCGCAGGTTGGTGAAGGGGTTGAAGGTTCGCGTCACCGAAATCAAGGGCAAAGATCTCCTCGAGAAGAAACTCGGTGGCATCCACGGGGTCGGGCGGTGCGCCAAGACGCCGCCGCGCCTCCTCGTGCTCGACTACAACCCCGCGGGGGCGAAGGCGTGTCTGGGACTCGTGGGCAAGGGCATCGTGTACGACACGGGCGGCCTCAGCCTCAAACCGACGACGGGCATGTGCAACATGAAAAGCGACATGGGGGGCGCCGCGGCCATGGCCGGCGCCTTTCGCGTCCTCGCGGCAACCGGCTTCAAGGACCGAGTGGTCTGCGCCTTGCCCATCGCGGAGAACGCCATCGGCCCGGACAGCTATCGACCAGATGACATCTTGAAGATGCACTCCGGCCACACGGTGGAGATCAACAACACGGACGCCGAAGGAAGATTGCTCCTCGGCGACGCAGTCAGTTACGTGGGGCGCAAGTACAAGCCCGATTTCATCGCGGACGCAGCAACGCTGACCGGAGCCCAGCTCCTCTCCACCGGTAAGCGTCACGCCGCCATCGTCTCAAATCGAGGAGGCATCGAGAGCCGGGCATGGAGCGTCGGGCGCGAAGCGGGCGACCTGGTGCACCCGCTCCCCTTTGTTCCGGAATTCAGCGAGAAACTGTTCAAGAGCAAGATCGCGGACATGAAGAACTCGGTCAGCGATCGGATGGATGCCCAGTCCAGTGCGGCGGCCTGGTTCGTGTGGGCACAGATCGACGACTTGGATCTGCCGTGGCTGCACATCGATTTGGCCGGCCCGGCTTTTCGCGATGGCCGCGGCACGGGCTACGGGGTGGCGCTGGTGAGCCAGCTTTTGATGGCGCTGAAGAAGAAGGACTTGAAGGACTGAACCTGGGCGGGGAACCGCCTCCAGACATCAGTACTCGGGGCGAATCTCCGTCTGATCGAAGTCGCAACCCCATCGCTTGCGGTGGAGCCGGCCCTCGGTCCGAGCGCCCAGGATATAGTGGTTGAACTCCCCGCGCCAAGTCCCCTTCGGGTAGTGCAGGTCGTCGTGGCAGATGAATCGCCATCCGACGATGTGTCGCGCCTCGACACTCACGTCGCGAACTTGGCCTTCGTCGCCGCCGTGGTCATCGGTGGAGCAGGAACTCAAACCCGCGGCCGCGAAGGTGAACACCAGGGCCACAGCCCACTGTCGGATCCCGGATCTCATCATGTCTTCGTCTCCCAATGTTCGGTGGGTGAACAGCATACAGGCAAACCGCCTCAGCGCGAAGCGCGGCCCAGGTAGGCCCCCGAACGTGTGTCGACGCTGACGGTCTCCCCGGAGTTCATGTACTCCGGCACCTGAATGACGTGGCCGGTCTCCAGGGTCGCCGGCTTCTCACGCTTGGTGGCCGAATTCCCGCGCACTCCCGGGGAGGTTTCGGTGATCTCGAGGACCACCGTCGGCGGCAACTCCAACCCGATCACTTCATCCTGGTAGACCAGGGCGAGAACGCCCTCCATCTCCTCGCGCAGGAACTTGGCCTCCCATTCGATGTCCGACTTCTCGAAGAAGAACTGCTCGAAGCTCTTCGAATCCATGAAATGGTAGGTGTCCTGGTCTCGATAGAGGAACTGGACGGGGCGGCGCTCGAAATCCGGCACGCCGAAGGAATCACCGCTCCGGAAGGAGCGATCGACCTTCTGCTTCGTCTTCAGATTCCTGAGACGCACCTTGTAAATCATGCTGGCTCCTCGCGCCTGGGGCGACGAGGCGTTGACGGTCTCGACGAGATGAGGAGCCCCCTCGAAATCCACGATGAGCCCCTTCTTCAGTTCTCCGACGTCGTACATTCACCTACTCTCGAAAAAACGGGTCATCACACGAATCATCAGTTCGTGGTCGCGGGTTCCAGCCATTTCGCGCGACGAGTGCATGGACAACATGGGGTTGCCGATGTCGACGCAGGGTACGCCCAGCCGAGTCGAGATCAGAGGTCCGATGGTACTCCCGCACGCGAGATCCGATCTCATGACGAATTTCTGGACCGGGACTTCGGCGTCGTCGCAGAGCCGGACGAAGTCCGCTTCGGTCACGCCGTCCGTAGCGTATCTCATATTCGCATTGATCTTCACAACGGGGCCCTGCCCGATCCTGGGCATGTGCCTCGGATCGTGACGGTCCGCGTAGTTCGGATGCACGGCGTGGGCCATGTCAGCGGAAAGCAACATCGACTTCGCTCGCGCCGTTTGGAAGTCCTCAACGCCTCCTCCCTCGAGGGCGATCAACCGCTCGAGGACGTCCCCCAGGAACGAACCTTGGGCGCCCTGCGACGACCCCGAGCCTACCTCCTCATGGTCGTGAAAGGAGATCACGCGCGTCGCAGCACTCGACGTGTCGGCCGCCGCCGTCAGGGCCGTGAGCGCCGCGTGACAGCTCGCGAGATTGTCCAGGCGGGGGGCGAAGAGAAACTCTCCGTTCATCCCCCCGACGGTGGGCCGCTCCAGCACATGAAGCATCAGGTCGAAGCCCAGGATCCGCGACGCATCGCCCAGACCCGTTTCCGAGGCCAACCATTCCAGGATTCCGCCCTCGGGCTCCAGGCCCACCACGGGAGCCATGTGCTGTTGCTTGTTCAGCTTGAGGCCGCGGTCGTTGACGTCCCGATCCAGATGGATGGCCAGTTCGGGAATGCGCGCCACGGCGCGATCCACGAGAACCCGCTTCGATTCCCGTCCGCCTCGGCCGTCGTCGAGAATCAGACGACCGGAGAGGCCCAGGTCGCGATCCACCCAGGACGCGAGAAGCACGCCGCCGTAGACCTCCACGCCGAGTTGGGCATACCCTTCTCGCTCGAAATCACAGCGCGGTTTGAGTCGGAGATTCGGGCTGTCGGTGTGGGCTCCGATCATGGCGAAACCGGCGGCGGCGGCGGGTTCCGTGCCCCGGATGAAGGCCACGATGGAGGATTCCCCTCGCTCCACGTAGTAGCGCCCCTCGGGACTCAAGTCCCAGGGGCGGCTTTCGTCAAGAGGCTGGAAGCCGGACTCTCGCAGACAATCCGCCGTCGCGGCCACCGCGTGGTAGGGAGACGGCGAATCGTGGATGAATGTGATCAGGGACGAGACCGGATCTACACCCATCCGCGCAGCTCCATGGCGCGCGCCACCCTCCTCACGGCGACGATGTAGGCGGCGATGCGCATGTTGACGCCATGCTCCTCGTGGGCCTCGTAGACCGACTGGAACGCCCGGGTCATCTTCTTGTCCAGGCGTTCGTGGACGAGATCGATGTCCCAGTAGTAGTTATCGCCATTCTGCACCTGCTCGAAGTACGAAACCGTGACGCCGCCGGCGTTGGCCAGGAAGTCCGGAATCACGAAGACATTGCGCTCGCAGAGGATGCTGTCTCCTTCCGGCGTCGTGGGGCCGTTGGCGAGTTCACAGGAAATCTTCGCCTGGATACGAGGCGCGTTGTCGCCCGTGATCACGTTCTCGATGGCGGATGGGAAGATGATGTCGACGGGCAGTTCCAGCAACGCCTCGTTGGTGATGGCTTCCCCGCCGGGGAACCCGCTCAGACTGCCGGTTTCGTGCTTGTAGGCGATGAGGGCGCTCACATCGAGCCCCTTCTCGTTGTATACGCCTCCCCGTGAATCGGAGACCGCGAGGAGCTTGTTGCCCTCGCCCAGGATCTCTTTCATCAAGATGGCGGCGAACTGGCCGGCGTTCCCGAAGCCCTGGACTGCGTAGGTCGAGTTGCCGGTCTTCATACCCAGCTTCTTCATGGCCTCGCGGACGCAGAAGATACCGCCGCGAGCCGTGGCGTCGCCGCGCCCCAACGAACCGCCGACCTCGACGGGCTTGCCGGTGAATGAACCCGGCTGGTTGTAGCTCCGCTGCCAGTAGAACTCGTCCATCATCCACGCCATGATCTGCGGGTTCGTGTAGACGTCCGGAGCCGGCACGTCGCGCTCGGCGCCCAGGATGTGCCCGAAGTAGCGAACGTACTGCCGACTCAACCGCTCGAGCTCCCCGGCGGACAACTCCTTCGGATTGCAGATGATCCCGCCCTTGCCGCCGCCGAGAGGGATGTCGACGACGGCCGTCTTCCAGGTCATCCAAGCGGCCAGAGCCCTGATCGTGTCGATGGTCTCGAGGGGATGGAAACGGATGCCTCCCTTCGTCGGTCCGCGAGCGTCGTTGTACTGGACGCGGAACGCTGGAAACACCTCCACCCGCCCGTCATCCATCCGCACGGGCAGCGAACAGTGGTACTCCCTCATGGGCTGCATGAGAACGGCCAGGGCACCGTCGGATAGGCCGAGGTACTTGTTGGCCTCCCGGAGCTGTTCTTGAGCGATACTGAAGGGATTGTTCTGGTGGGCTTCGATGGCGGCCAATCTTTTATCCTCGGACATGGCTATTCCTCTGTGGAGTGACGTCGAGGGAACGATACTGGAATGATTCGCAAACTTCATGCCCGGACACCGAGAAAAACCCCAGGCGGCTCGGGGCCTCCGCGAGGCGCCGAAGCGGTGGAAACCCTTTCAGATCCCGAGATGGGTCTGGTAATCTTTCCACTGCCGTATCGAGGCCCATGATCAAGGAGATCCGAGCATGAGTCCCAAATGGATGGCTCTCACCCTCGGACTGGGGGTTTTCGCCCTCCTGTCCGTCGGAATGATCGAGAAGAATCCCGCATCCGAAGCCCGAGGGGCCACTTCGGCCACGCCTTGGAGCTTCGAGATTCGCGGCGTGGAAGCCTCTCCCCGGGGTGAAGGCCCTCCCCTGCTCGCTTTTCTCCTCGGCGTGGACGAGGAGGGCCGACCATCCCTCCAACGGATCTTCTCCGCCCGCGGCGTCGCGCCCGCCTTCGAGGAACAGCCCGACTACGGACGCATCTATCGCTGGGAGATCCTGAGCGCTTCGGGGCGCGTCCTGGCCGAGGGCCGCCACTTCGACCTGTTGGCCCGATACACCCCCGCGCTCGAGGGCGGCTGCGAGAAATCCCTCCTGGGGCCCCATTCCCTCCTTCTGAGGACGCCTTGGCCACAGGGCGCCGACCGCATCGTCCTGGCCATCGACGATGTCCGCACGGACCGAAAGGAGGCCCGCTGATGCGACACCTTCTCCTCATTCTCGCCGTCGCCCTGTTGCCCCTCGCGCTGCCCGCCCAGCAGATGTGGCCGACGACCAAGGTCCATGACGGTGGCCCCTCCAACAATCGCCTCGACATCGTCATCTTGGGAGACGGCTACACGGCGGGACAGATTCCGCTCTTCCACACCCACGTCACCAACTTCATCAACCACCTCTTGGGGGTGACGCCGTATGATCGCTATCCGAATTGGATCAACATCTGGCGTGTCGACGTAGAATCGGCGCAGAGTGGCGCCGACCATCCGGCACCGTGCTACTCGAATCCGATCCTCGTCAACACGGCCCTGAATTCGAAGTATTGCACCGGCGGCACGCAACGATGCGTCACCGCGGATACGGCGATCTCCCTTGCCACCGCGTTTCTGAACGTGCCGGAATACGACAAGGTCGTCGTTTTGGTCAACGATCCCGAGTACGGGGGCTGCGCCTCCACGATCGCCACGTCCACGGCGGTCCATTCCGCCGCCAACGAGGTCATCACCCACGAAATGGGACATTCCGTCTTCTCGCTCGCGGACGAGTACTGGTCGAACGGGACCACCTACACCGGCGGCGAACTCGCTCAGGTCAACGTGACCAACCAGGACGCCGCGTCCATCGCCGCCACCCAGACCAAATGGCACTCTTGGTTGGGCATCGAGAACGTCAACGCCTTCGAGGGCGGACGGTACTATCAATTCGGGATCTGGCGACCTCGCAACCAGTGCAAGATGCGCAGCCTCGGACAGACATTCTGCCCCGTGTGTCGCGAGAAGATCACCGAAACGCTCTGGAGCAAGGTGATCGTCCCCGATGCCGTGACCCCGTCACCTCCGGGGCCCTACGGCAGCGGCGGGGCGTTCTCGGTGACGCTGCCCGCGCTGGGCAACGGCACGCTCGTTGCCCATTGGCTCCTCGACGGCCAGGAAGTCTCGCAGGGGACGACGACGACCGTGGGAAATCAAACGACCTACTCGTTCGTCCCGGGTCCATTCCTGGCCGGAAGCTTGGGGACATCGAATCTCGACCTCGTGATCGAGGACGACACCACCTACTACCGCAAGGCGTCGCCGTGGGAACCCTTGAGTACGTTGTCTTGGATCGTGACCGACGCGGCCCCGGACTACGCCGTCCAGAACCCCTCATTCGCCACGGTTCCGACCCGACGCGGCGAGCTGTTCACGATCACCGACACCGTGATCAACGGGGGAGCGACGGGCGGCCCGCCCATTCGAGTCGGCTACTATCTCTCCACCGACACGAACATCACGACGTCCGACCGACTCATCGGATTCCGCACGATCCCCTCCCTCGCACCGGGAGCCTCCAGCACGGCAACGACTCCGTGTCGCATTCCCATCGACGGCCTGAGTACTCTGTTCAATTACCATGTGGGCGTGATCGTCGACGACGAAGGCGCCGCCTACGAGCAGAACGAAGCCGACAACGTGGCCGAGGTTCCCGGGCTCCCCGCCTTGGATCTTTCGAACACGCTGTCGCCGGACGCCCTCCTCGTGCCCTATGGGTCACCGCAGACGATCTCGTTCGTGTTCGACGCCGGAGCCGCCCACGCGGGCGAGGACTTCTACATCTTCCCGTCCGCGACCGCCCCCGGGGCGGGCACGGACTTCGGCGTTTTCGTCGGAACGGCTCCGTTCACCTTCGACCCCCTCTCGTTCATGGTGACCGACGGCACCCTCGGACCGCCGTTCTTCAACGGTTTCCAGGGGCAGCTCGACGCCTCCGGGCAGACGGTGGCCACCCTGTTCAAGCCCGCTCTACCCAATCCGGGAGCCGGCACGACGCTGTGGTTCTTCGCATTGACGACCGCCACGAACCCGAGCGACGGCAGCGTCAGCGTCCCGATCTTGAGTACGGTTCCGATCCTGTTCTTCTTCTGAGCCTGGATCGAGACCCCGGCGGCGGATAGTCTGAGGCCATGTATGGTCCCATCGACTCCGGCTATCCTCCGCCGCCCACCCGCCGGACTCCGTGGGCGTTCAACCTGGTTCTCCTCGTTCTCCTCACCGCCGTGATCGCCTACCTCGCGGCAGACCGCCTAACGCGGCCCGACTTCCGGGGGGAACCCCGAGCCATCACGCCTCGCGGCGATCTTTCGGACCACGAAAAGACGATCATCAGCATCTTCAAGCAGGCCGCGCCTTCCGTCGTGAGCATCACCAACGTGGGGGTGATCAAGCAGCGGACCTACTATGGCGGGACCAAGGCCCTGGAGGTCCCCCAGGGAACGGGATCGGGTTTCGTCTGGGACGAAGCCGGCCACATCGTCACCAACTTCCACGTCGTGCGGGGCGGCAACCGATTCAAGGTTCGTTTCCCGTCCACCGGCGAGACCTATGATGCCCAGTTCGTCGGTGGAACGGAAAACTACGACCTCGCCGTGCTCCTCGTGGAGGCTCCCAAGAACCTTCTGCGGCCGATTCCTCTCGGGACGAGCAAGGACTTGCAGGTGGGACAGACCGCCCTCGCCATCGGTCAGCCTTTCGGTCTGGACCAGACCCTTTCCGTCGGCGTCATCTCTGCGTTGGGCCGACAGATGTCGGCGGGGCGCGACAGGATCACCGGACACATGCGCGTGATCCGCAACGTGATCCAAACGGATGCGGCGATCAACCCCGGGAACTCGGGAGGCCCTCTGCTCGACAGCGCCGGCCGCTTGGTGGGAGTGAACTCCGCCATC
>DRQF01000060.1 GCA_011369445.1 Planctomycetota bacterium
ACAACAATCAGCAGTACTGGGATAGCCAGTCGCCCGCAGGGAACGCCATCGCCACCTTCTCCACCAACCACGTGGACCTGGACTGGACCGGCATCATCGCGGACACGGACGCGGCCAACACCTACGTCATCGGCGTCACCGACGGTGATGCCATGGTGGGCACCGACACGGATCTCACCGTACTCGATCCCATGACCATGGCTCCCATAGGAGGCGGTTTCGCCGGCGCGATTCCGTACACCAGCGCCGCCGGGCCCGATTCCGTGGGTGAACAACTCCCAGCCAGCACGCCTTTCGTCGGCGTCTTGAGCTGCGACGATCCCACCGGCACGTTCACCTGGACGATCATGTAAACGGACTGGACGGATCGTTTGATCTTCGGATCGACGGCCCCCCGGAGTTCGCTCCGGGGGGCTTTTTTGCGGGCACTCCTGGAGGACGCCCTGTGCGTGGCGTCGCGCTTGGGAACGGAGGCTTCAGCCTTGAGCCGTAGATCATCGATCGAGCTTCGCCTTCAGAGCGAGAGCTCCACGGTGCTCGGGACGCCGGGAGAGAATCGCTTCGACTTCGCGCCGCGCCTCCTCCTTGCGCCCGACGCTCTCTAGGACTCGGGCGAGATAGAGCCGTGCATCCAGGTGGCCGGGTCGTCGCCCGATGACCCAGCGAAGTTCGGATTCGGATTCCAAAGGACGCGCCTTTTGAAGAATGACGCCCCGCAGGTAGTGAGCATGGACACGGTTCGGTTCGATCTTCAGCGCACGATCCAGCAACTGGAGTGCCCGGACTCCCTTCCCAGAAGCCGCCAGGGCGGACGCCAATTCCTCCAGGACGGCGGCATCGTCAGGCCTACGGCGGGCCAACGGCTCGAGGACCACTAGAGCCTCGGGCAGTCGCCCCAGGCGGGCGAGCGCCATGCCCTTTCTCAAAAGAGCATCGCCGTCACTCGGGCGGGAAGAAAGACATTTTTCCGCCCAGGCAAGAGCTTGGACAAAGTCCCCCGCCTTGAGGTACTCGATCGCGAATCGGAGCCGGTTTTGGAAACTGGCTCCCAGAGCCAGCATCTCCACCTGAATCGGGTCCGGAAAGGGGCTCTTCTCCTCTGCCTCCCCCACCTCGGCGGCCAAGGCACGGGCCTTCTCCAGGCGCCCCTGACGACGGAGCACGGTCACGAGGAGGGCGTTCAATTCCTGGTTCCCTCCGTCCAAGGCCCGCCCCTTCTCGAGCCAGCGGCGGGCCTGGTCAATGCGGCCCAACCGCAGGGCCACGCGTCCCAACCCCAGACAGGAATGCGCATCTTCGCGAAGCGCATTCGCAGCCTCAAAGTCCTTCCTAGCTTCATCGGGTCGGTTCAACTGAAGGTCGAGAGCCCCTAGGCGCAACCAGAGGGGGCGGTAGTCGGTCCGCTCCTCGCACGCCCGACGCAGCACTGCCACGGCGCGGGCGGGTTCCAGCTTCTCCCACGCGCAACCTTCCAGATAAAGGGCCTCGAATCGCGCCTCACCTTCGAGAAGAGGTTCCGCGGCCCCATAGGCCTCAACGGCTTCCGAGAAAAAGTCGTGCGCGTGGAGAACCTTTGCCCATCTCAGCCGAGCGGGACCGTCTGGGTTGTCCACCACGTCTCGGTGGGCGTCTTCGATGACCTGCTTGACCGCGGGCTCGAGCCCCTGAAGGTCGGGAAGAGCGGGCGCGGGCTTCCGCGACGCCTCCATGAACCACCACGTCAGAGCGGCGGCCAGGACGACGAGGGCTAGGAGACCGCTCTTCATCACCGGCCCTCGCCGGTGACCAAAGTGACCGTCGTGTTCACATCGAAGGGGCCAAAGGACTCCTTGGTTCCCCCGGGCCAAACCACATCGATCCTCGAAACCTTGGTGGCGGAACCGAGACCAAAATGCAAAGGCGTGTCCCACGAGGAGAGATAGCTCGCGCCGGTTCCCACCTCGGCGGGAAATCGCCCATGGTCTGTCACGACGACGACACGGGCGCCGGTGGCAGTGCGTTTCCGACTCCCGTGCTTCGCCCAGACCTTCAAGAAATGACCGGGCGGCGTGAGGTTCTCGTAGGCCCGCAGCGGCCCCGCAGTGTTGGTCACGAGCAAGTCCAGGTCCCCGTCATCGTCCAGATCGACCGGAACGAGGGCTCGCGAGACCCGTGCGACGCAACCGAAGTCGCCTGCCACATCTCCCAGGTCGGCGAAAGCGCCCCGGCCATCACCTCGGAAAAGCTGGTTGCGCTCCGCATAGACGCTCCACGGGGAATCCTCGGTCAGGCTCGGGTCGAGAGGCCCGCGGGACACGCGGCCATTGACGACCGCCAAGTCGAGGGCGCCGTCCAGATCCACATCGAGAAACACCGTACCGAATCCGGTCCGACGGAGGCTCGGCGTCTGTAGACCCGCCGTCGCGGTGGCATCCGTGAATCCTCCCGATTCGTCGCGGATGTACAGCGTGTGGCTCTCGTCGACGAGATGGGTCATGAAGAGATCGAGATCGCCATCACGGTCGACGTCGCCGAGAGCAACCCCCATGCTCGCCTCCGAAGCGCCCTCCCCATTGACGGCGCAGCCGAGAAGCATTCCTTGGTCCTCGAATCGGCCGTTCTCCTGCTGAACCCAAAGTTGGTTCGCTTGACCGTCATTGGCGACGAAAACGTCAGGGCGACCGTCGCGATTGAAGTCGCTGACCGTAATTCCGAGGCCATTCCGTGGCGAAGTCGTCAGCCCCGCGGCACGGCTCACGTCCTCGAACGTTCCGTCACCTCGGTTGCGGTAAAGGGCATCCGCGACCGGCCGATAGACCTTGGGGCTGCAAAAGTCGCGCGCTCCGGCCCTCAGGCTGCACGCCTTCTTGGGGTCCGGCTCGACGTAGTGCACCGCCCAAATATCCAGGAAGCCATCCCCGTCCGCGTCGAACATCGCCACCGACGTGGTCCAAGCGTCGCCGCCGAACCCCCTCTGCGCGGAACGCCTGAAGTGCCCGCTTCCATCATTCAGATAGAGGTGGTCTTCGCCCCAGTTCCCCACGTAGACATCCACGTCTCCGTCGTTGTCCACGTCCCCCACGGCGACTCCCGTTCCATGCCCGGGATCCTCGAGGCCGCTGCCGACCGCCTTTCGAAAGCCGCCGCCTTCGTTCCGTAGAAACAGGCAGTTCGGACTCGATTCCTTGGCGCCTGCAGAGAGGACGTAGACGTCCAGACGGCCGTCGCCGTCAGCGTCGAAAACCGCGAGACCGCTCCCCATGATCTCGGGGAGTTCGTATCGCCCGGTGAAACGATGCTCGGACTCGTAGTTCAGACCCAAGGACGACGTCACGTCGCGAAACAGCCCCTGGGGAGCCGAGCTGTCAACTTCGGAACCCGCGTCCTTCACCCCGCAGCCCAAGAGGAAACCGAGGACCAGCGTGGCGCAAAGCCGCCCTGTCAATGCACGAGGCTCCGAATCTTCATGGCGAGTGGCGAAGAGCCCTTCCCCTTCTGCTCGAAGGCGAGAAGAAGCTCCTTGAGGGTGGATGTGGCCTGGGGATGCCCCGGTGCGACCTCGAGAGTACGAGCAAGATAGGCGACGGCTCTCTCGAGCTTACGCTCGTTCAGGAATCGGAAGGCCAGGGCCAGGTAGCCGTCGACCTGGACCTGCTTCTTCGTGCGGGCTTCGTACTCGGCGGTGAGGCGCCGCCAGGTGCGGAGCTCCTTTCTCGCCAGCTCCTTGTCCCCTCGACGCCGCGCAATTCCGGCGAGGATGTAGTGGACCCGAGCGTGGCGCGGGTCAAGCTTGACGACGACACGTGCGAGTTTCTCCGCCTCGTCCAGCTTTCCCTGGCGCTGCAAGAGGCTGGCCAGCTGGAACGCCGTAGCGATGTGCTTGGGGTCGTTCCTGCGGCACCACTCCAACGCTTTCCGCGCCGTTTCGAAATCCCCCTCCCGCTGCGCGATCACTCCCTTCAGAAAGTGTCCATGGAAGTTGTCAGGGTCGATTTCGAGGGCGCGCTTCAACTTCTTTTTCGCTTCGTCGGTACGAGACAGCCAATCGAGGCACTCCGCGTGGAAACCGAAGAACTGTGCTTGAGGGTTCTCCGCTTTCTCCGCAGCTTCGAAAAAACTCAGGGACTCCTCGTATCGCTTCGTCTTCAAAAGGCACATCGCCACGCCGAATTGCGCCTCGCCGAAGGCCGGGCGCGCCAGCGCAACTTTCCGGAAATAGGGCTCGGCCCCCCAATACAGTCCCCGCTGGTAGAGCGTGGCGGCCCTCTGAAAATCCTCCTGCAATCCGGACTGAGCCGGCAGGCAGCTCGAAAAGAACGCGAGGAGGAGTAGGACTCGAATCATGGAGGGACCTCAGCTCACGTGACGGCGTTTCGGCCTACGCTGGAATGGGATTCATCTTGGGCCATCGTCGCCAGTCGATCCCCTGAAAGCTCCACCGCCCCACCGGGAGTCAATTCGATGCGCTCGCCTTCACCGAATTCGACGATGACGAGAGAATCGGGAGAGGACACCCCGCCGAGACGGATCCTGTCCACGCGATGACCATTCACCATCGTTCCGTTCGTCGAAAGGTCCTCGATCTCGACCACGTCGGGCTCGACCAAGCAAATGCGAACGTGCTTTCGGCTGATCCGTCGATAGCTGGCATGACGCTCCACCTCTTCGCGGCCCAGCCTCTGGAAGACCGAAGTTCTCGCCACGGACAGATCACACGACCGCGACCGACCGACGATCAGGCACTGCCCGAGGAGAATCCGCGCCTCCTCACCGGCGAACAGGCCGCCTCGCCCCAGCAATCGGATGCTCGCGCGGCCATCGTAAGTAGCATGATCAATGTCGGTCATGACAACTCCCATTGTACAAGACGGTCGAGGAACGCCAACGCAACAACCATCTCGGACGGTCAAGGAGCCAAAAAACCGGCCATGCGAAGGCTTTCCAGAGCCCAGGGCATCGCCTCGTGGATGCGCAAGGTTCCACTCGACGGAGGCGCGTCCAGGTTCCGTCGGCGCAGAACGACGTTCCCATCCACCGCCAACGTCAAGGTCTTCGAGACCGGATCGCGAGCCAGACTGATGGCATACGTACGCGCGGGTTCGAGCCGAAACTGGGGCCACGAGCTCGGGTCGCCGAGCAGTGGAACAACCTCCTCCAGAGGTCCCTTCCAATAGACGATCCGATGAACATCCCATCGCGAGGGGATGGCCCATTCCAATCCGTGGAGAGGAAGATGACGATACATCCCGGATCTTCGCAGCGCCCCCACGAAGGCAATGTGTTCATCGCCGATGGACAAGGTGAAGCAGCGGGGTGCCTCGGCACGGTCCTCGGACGTCTTCAGCGCGAGGTCGACGCGCACGAGGCCGAGCGCCGGATCGATCGGAGTTTCCAGGACGACCGGGGCGACCTGGTCCGGCCGAACACGATGCTGGGGCTCGGGAAGCTTTCGTTCGAGACTCGCCTTTCCGACCCATCCACTCAGGGGCAGGAGAAAGTCGCCGGCCTGTGCCGCATCTTCGAAGTCATAGAAGAGTTCAAGATGCATGGGTGAATCACCGGCGGGGGTCAGATTCACGCGGCCGTGAAAACGCTTGCTCAGTTCATCTCTTCGGCGCTGAGACGCCACGTCGGACTGAAGACGCCGGATTGCCTTGGCGTTCTTGCGAAACCAAGGCGTTCTCGCGAGGTCCCGTCTCTTGACGAGCTCCTCGAGAATCTTCAGTGCCGCATCGATTCGTCTTTCTCCTCGAGCTCTCATAGCTCTGGAGAAAAGGACGAAGGCTTCTTTCTCTGCAGGCGTACGGACATCGTTTCGGAGCTCGAAGGCCCGAATGACCTTGGGCCTCAGATCCTCGACGAAGGGGTCGCCCTTGGGAAGAGAGGACAAAGACTGCTCCGCGGAGAGCTCATCTTCCAGGAGGAGGAATACGAGGGCTCTCGCCTTCTCGTCCTCGAGCGGCTGGAGGTCGAAGAGCCAGGAGGGGTTCATCTCCCAAATCGGAGCTTCAAGGACCTTGGGACTGTTTTCCACATGAAACGTCAGGTCATCCCCGTCGACGCCGAGGAGCCGAGCCATCTCGATCGGCTCCTCACCGCGGACTTCGACACGTAGGGGAGGGCCTCCTACCCGGCTCTCCAACGCTTCGTGAAGCGCGTCACGCCATTGACTCACGGAAACCAAGGTCCGGACCATGTCCCTCACGAGCCTCACTGCCGGAGCAGCTCCCCCAAGCTCATCGTCGTTCTCGGGAACGGATTCGAGGAAGGCCTTCAACTCCGACACCGCGGACTTCGTGTCCAGCTTGGCCAACTCCGGGTGCCCTGCCGCCGGGGCCACGTCGATGCCCTTCAATAGAAACGTCGCCGTGCGACTCAGCTCCTTCTCTTCGCGACGAAGAGAGTCCCCGATGGATTCGATTCGCCGCGCCATACCGGTCTCGATGCGCTCGGGGTGCTTTGCGGTCAGAGCCGCGAGAGATGAGCGGGCTGTGAGAAATCGGTGCGAGCGACCGAGGGCACGGATCAATTCGATGCGACGGTCGATTTCATCCGCCCAGCCGCGAACGGACGCACGAACGACCTCGGTCACGATGGCATCGCGATCGACCGGTGGGAGCTCCCAACGGGTCTCCCGCTCCGCGGCCTTCGAAAGGAAAACGCGTAGATCTTCGGGTGAGGCGTACTCCCCCTCGAACTCGGCGGCTTTCTCCTCGAGGAGAGTACGCAGCGCGGCCCGGTCCGCCCCTCTCCGCTTCGAGGCCATAGCGAGAATCAGCTCCAACCCTTGGCGTCGGCGCTGATCGACCCGCGACCTGAGGGGCGCGGGCAAGGTCCCGTACTCCACACCCAAACGCCGTGCGATCGCAGGCGTCAGATCCACTTCCAGGATTCTCCGAGCCCCCTCGTCGTCTCCCGATCGAACCGCCTTCTTGGCCCGTTCGATCTGCTCGACGAGGACGGGTTCGCACCGTTCCTCCAGGAGACTCGCGGCGCGGCGCTTCTCCTCCTCCGTTCCCGTTGCGATGAGTGCGATGAGATCGGAAGTCGCCCGCGCTTCGAGGGGGAGGTCCGCGCGGTCGCTCGGCGGCGAGGCAAGATCGGCATCGTGCTCGCGCCCCTCGCCCCCTCGAATCGCCCAGAAAGCGAAGCCCGCGGTGAGGAGGACTAACAGGGCTCCTCCCGCCCACATGCGGGCCCGCATCCGTGCGCGTCGCGCCGCCGCAGTCGCGGAGGGAGGCCGGCGCCCAGCCTCCACGGCCAGCAGATCGCGCAACAGAAGGGAGGGCGAATCTTGCCGCTCCCGGCGGTCTTTGGCCAGCATTCGATGGATGACTGCTTCCAGCTCGGGAGAAACCTCCGGGTTGATCGATCGCAGAGGCGTTGGTTCCTCGTAGAGAATCTTCGAAATCGTCTCCCCTACGTTGGCGCCCCTATGAGGCGAGTCGCCGGTCAACATCGCGTAGAGACTCGCACCGAGCGAGTAGATGTCCGCCCGCGCGTCGAGGTGGTCCGGATCCTGAATCTGCTCGGGCGACATGTAGGCAGGCGTCCCCACGGCGTGGTCCTTGCTGGTCATCGACGCGTCGAACTCGAGTTTGGCGAGTCCCAGATCAGCCAAGAGGGCCATCCCATCCTGATCGATGAGGATGTTGGCGGGCTTGATATCCCGATGGACGACGTGTTCTTTGCGCAACTGAATGAGGGCTTCGGTGATTTGGATCCCGATGCGAACGACTTCCGCTTCCGAGAGTGGCCCCTTACGCTCCGTGAGATCGCGAACGCTGACCCCGTCCACGAGCTCCATGACGAAGAAGCATAGATCCCCCTGCACGCCGGCATCGTGCGCCCTCACGATGTGCCGATGGTTGAATCGAGCCGCGATGCGGGCCTCTCGCATGAGACGCCCGACGACTCTTTCCTTCGAAGAGAAATCCTGCTTCAGGATCTTGAGCGCGACGGGGCGCCCCATCGCGAGCTGCGTTGCGCGATAGACCGTCGCCATCGACCCCCGCCCCAAGACGGCTTCGATGCGATACCCGTCGACGACGGGAAATGGGTCAGAACTTCTGCTCGACATACTCCTTCACGGTCTTGTCCAGTTCCGGAAGGCTCAACCCGAAGACCTCCTTGAAGGCCCGAACCTGGGCCTTTTCCTTGGCGGGGAGGTTTTGCGGAACGACGTCGGAGGGCCACGCGCGCTTCATCTTGCGTAGGAACGAGGCGTATTTCTTGGGCTGCGACATCATCCAGTCGACGACCGCATAGCCCTTGAGGGTGTCAGCGAACGTCAATTCACTCAGCACCGACCGTTTGATGAGCCCTGCCATGGGGGGAGCCTTCCCCTTCAGGACGGCCGTCTTCACGCGGGCGCGCAATTTGGACCTCGACATCGGCTTGCGCCGATCGTCATCAGGCTTCAAAGCTGCATAGGCGCTTTGGTAGCAGGAGCACTGAATGGTCCCGAGAGTCTGGGTCTCGAACCACATGCCCGTCGACTCTCGCAACCAGCCCGGCGTGAAGTTGTTGTTGAAGCGGTAGCGGTCGACGATCATGTGCCCCACGAGATGAACGACGATGGAGACGACGAACCCTTCCTTGTGGGGCTTGAGGTGGGTGACGATCACATTGCGTGTTCCCGGTTCAGGGAACCAGTTGGAATTGTTGTGGATGCGAACGAACTCTTTCGCGTCCCACACGGGATACTTCTTGGAATACCAGCGAAGGAACTTGCGATAGGCTTTCTTGTCCCTGAGGATAACGACCATGCACTTGCGCGACGCCCAGAGGCTGCGCCAATTGTCGGTGCCGACGTGTTTGGTCCAAAGATCGAACGCCTTCTCGGCGGCCTTGCTGAAGATCTTGGCCTTCGCGGCGGGAACCGACGTGCAAAAGGTAAAGTGCTTCGTCTCCGAGAAGTGCATCGGCTTGCCGACAGCCTTCGAGATCTCCTTGACCTCGGCAGCGGCCCGGGTGTCCTGCTGCGCCAGCGCCCCCCCGGACAGGAGGGAGACGATGGCAGTGAGGGCCAAAACGACCAGAATTCTCGTTCGAGGCATGGGAATCTCCTTCACGATCCGGTTGCTGTCCACAGGCAGCGTATCCTCTTCAGTCCTCGGGAGCGAAGCGGAGGCCGTATTTGTCCATTTTTCTTTGAAGGGCGAATCGACTGATCCCCAACAGTTCAGCCGCTCGGGTCTTGTTGCCATGGGACTTGCGCATGGCCTTTTGGATCTCCCGGGACTCGATGGCCTCGACGAGTTCATTGAGGTCATGGAAACCGGACTCCTCGCCGACGAGAAGTTCGACCTGGTCCTGGACATGGACGGGTACGTCCTCTCGACCGAGAACATCCCCACCCAAGGCGGCCATGGACTTGAGCTCGTTCTGCAGCTCGCGGACATTGCCCGGCCAGGCATAGGACTTGAGAATCTCGACGGCCTCCGGCGTGATCCGCTTGGGTCGCGTGCCCTGTTCCCGTGCGAACAGGGCCAGAAAATGATCGATGAGCAAGGGGATGTCCTCGCGGCGATCCCTGAGCGGCGGGACCGCGATCGATACCACCTTGATGCGGTAGTAGAGGTCCTCGCGGAACCGGCCCTCCTCGATGGCCAATTCCAGGTCCTGATTCGTGGCGGTCATGAGTCGAACGTCCACGCGCCGGGGCTTCTCGGCACCGATGGGACGGACGTCGCCTTCCTGCAACACACGCAGAAGCTTGACCTGCAGAGACATGGGAAGGTCGCCGATCTCGTCCAGAAAGAGCGACCCCTTGTCCGCGGCGACGAAAAGGCCGTCCCGGTCGGTTGAGGCTCCCGTGAACGCCCCCTTCTTGTAGCCGAAGAGTTCCGACTCGAGCAGCGTCTCGGGAATCGCGCAACAATTCTCCGATACGAGCGAGCGGCGCGCACGGGAACTCATGGCATGGACCGCCTTGGCCACGAGTTCCTTCCCGGTTCCGCTCTCCCCGGTGATCAGAACGGGCAGATCGGACTTCGCAACCTTCTGGATGAGAGACCGCAAGTCCCGCATCGCCGCGGAATCCCCCACGAGGGCCCCCGGAGTCCCTGGTCGATCGAGGATCTCACCTGTCACATGAGGTGACGCCTCGCGATGCGCCACTCGAAGCCGCGAATCCTGTTCTTCGACCTGCCGATTCAAGCGGCAATTCATCTCCTCGAGTCTCTGCTTCTGAGCGAGAACTTCCTCATAGAGGCGCGCGTTCTCGAGGGCCGTCGCAGCGTGATCGGCAAGGATCTTCAGGATGCGAAAATCCATGTCGGAAAAGACGCCCTTCTGCAAGCGGTTGTCCACGTAGACGACGCCAAGCACGCGATTTCGCACTTTGAAGGGGACGCACATCACCGAACGCAATCCGAGCGTGAGGACGCTGTCCTCCGACGAGAACCGCTCATCCTCGGCGGCGTTGACACAGAGCAACGGTTCCCCCGAAGAACTCACGCGGGTCGCGATCGACCAGGACACGGCGAATTCCGGAGACCCCACTTCCTGACGCTCAAAGTTCCTCGCGACGCGAAACTCCATCGATTTCTTTCCGACGAGGATGAGGAACGCTCGCTCCGCTCCGGTCATCTCGATGGCATGATCGATGATCTGATTCAGGAGCGTCTCGACGTGCAATTCGGAGTTCATGGCGGCCGCAATCGCCTGGAGGCGCAAGAGAACCTCCGATTCGATGCCCTGCGCCAGCCCACCCTCCACGGTGGCGGTGAGATCTCCCATCCCCACCGTGTCTCCCGAGCGGGTGTCCTCCTCGGCGGCGGCCTTCGGCATGAGGCTGATTCGCGTCCCGCCCACACGCACCTCGTCACCTTCACCGAGCGGGCTGCGGCGCACGCGCCGCCCATTCAGCCAGGTTCCATTCTGGCTGCCCACGTCCACGACGAACCACTCCCCGTCGACGTACTCGATCCGACAGTGGTGACGGGAAAGTCGTCCGTCCCGCAGTACGAGATCGTTTTCGGACGAGCGTCCCACGGTGACGCTCGCGGCCGGCAGGTCGTGGTACCGGACCTCGTCCCCCTGTACGACTTTCAGCTTGAACGGCGACGGAACCCGTTCGGCCCGGGTCCGTGCCTCTTCCAAGGCCTTCTGTTTGACCTTCTTCAGGGCCTGTTCCTCTTGGGACATGTCCGCCATGGGGGTCCTCCCGTTGACTCCATCCCCCTCATTTTGAGCGGATTCGCACCTGGATGTCAATGATCCGCACATTTCAGCACGGAAAGAGCGAACTCATACCCCGACCACCTCCCGACAGGCCGCCACAACTTCCTCCACAGTAATACTTTCCATACACACATGGTCCGTGGGGCAGACTTTGAGATGGCACGGCCCACAGGGGACATCACGGCGGAGAATCCGAGAACACGACGTGTTCGCCGCCGTCCATCCCGGGTGCGTGGGCCCCATCAGCACGACGCTGGGAACATCAAAAGCCTGGGCGAAGGCTCGAGGACCGGAGTCGGTGGTGACCATGAGTTTCAAGCGGGAGACCAGCCCCTTCAGCGGGCCGAGCGGAATGGGGTCCGAAGAGGTGTCGAGGACCTCACCCGACATCGCCGCCCCCACGCGACGCAAAAGCCCGGCCTCGCCGGGAGCGCCCAGAAGAATCGGCCGCCACCCAAAGGCGTCACGCAGTCGATCCGCCACCTCGGCGAATCGGACCGGGTCCCACAGCTTACTGGCCCCGAAACTCGCACCGGGGTTGATCCCGACCCAGGGACCGTCGCATTCCAAGTCCAGATCGTTGCGTTCGGACCAAGCGCGCAGCCACGCTTCCTCGGCCGGCGTCGACCGCAGCTCGTATCGGACATCGGAGGGAACCTCCCCCTCGGGATCGAGCAGCCGCAACAGATCGAGGTAGGTCTCCACCATGGGTACGGGTCGGTACTTCCCTCCCGACTTCGGGCGCTTCAAGGTCGCAGTCAGCAACAGCCGGCGCCAGTCGCCTCTGTAGCCCAGCCGTTGAGGAATGCGGGCTCGCCACATATCCAGGGCGGAACCGAGGGAATGGGTGAGGAGAACGGCTACATCGAATCCCCCGCGCCTCAGCGCGGAGACTCTTTCGGCTGCACGCGCTGGAAGAGGCAACTGATCGTCCACGTAGGGAAGACCGTCGACGATCGGCAACAGATGGGGTCGCGCGGCAGCGACGATGCGCGCGGAGGGGCATCGCGACCTCAGAGCACGCAGCAGAGGCGTCGCCATGACGACGTCGCCCACCCAGTTGGGAAGACGAACGACGATCGCCCGAGGCGGAGTGATCACTTCCTGGAGAGTTTGAGGCGGCGCACCCGCTGAATGAGCTTGCTCGTGGCGTGGTCCTTCGGATCGCCGCAGATCGCGACCTCAGCTCCCACCTCCTTGATCGTCTCGAGCTCGGGAACGGTTTCGGGCGTGTAGTCCGTGCCCTTGACAACGACGTTCGGGCGAACGGCCTGAATGAGAGAATCGCAGCTCACTTCGTCGAACTTGATGACGTAGTCCACCCACCGCAGACCCGCGAGCATCTCCACACGCTCGTCCTCGCCCACGATCGGGAGCTTCGGATTCTTGTATTTCTTTACCGAGGCGTCCGTATTGACGGCGACGACCAGAAAATCCCCGCGCAGCTTGG
Source organism: Planctomycetota bacterium (assembly GCA_011369445.1). GTDB lineage: Bacteria > Planctomycetota > DRQF01 > DRQF01. The sequence continues at coordinate 12,617 of DRQF01000060.1, forward strand.
CATCCTTCAAAAGCCGCAGGTGCCCCACGTGAAGCAAGTCAAAGGCTCCGTTCGCAAGAACCACCGACTTCCCCTCGGTTTGAAGGCAATACACGATGTCCTTCAATTCCCCCACCGACTTCAAGATGACGGCGCCGTTGTCCGGCCCCATGGTTCTTCTGGCGCGTCCCACTCTGCTCTCCTCAAGAACGACTCGGGCCCATGATAGGGCATGGGGGGGGAATGGGCGAGATGGACCCGGTCAACTCTCTCTCGCCGCCACGTTCAGAATCTCTTCGGGGCTCGCGGTCGCGGCGCCCAACTTCGTCACGACGACTCCGGCCCCCAGGTTGGCCAGCTCGGCGGCCTCCTCCCATTCGGCACCGGCAGCGCGGGCAGCCGTCATGAGCGCGATAACGGTATCTCCCGCCCCACTCACATCCGTGACTTCATCCTCGGCCCCCGACGCCGGCAGAAACAGAGGTTCGTCCTTCTGGTCGATCACCATGAGGCCCTGGTTACCTCGAGTGATGAGCAGGCACTCCAACTCCAGGTCGCGCCGGAGCGCCAGGCCGGCCTCCCGACATTCCTGCTCGGCGGAGAGCCTTCGTCCAACCAGAGCGCCCGCCTCGCCGATGTTGGGTGTCGCGACGTCGACGCCGCGAAACCGCCGGAGACCGTACCGCGAATCCGCGGCAACGAGAATGTCGGGGGAAGCGGAGCGCGCCGCTTCGATGACGCCATCTGTCACGGCCCCATAGCCGTAGTCCGAGAGGATCACGGCCGAGAGATCCGGACGCGCGCGGCGAAAGGCCCGCAACAGCGCCAGCTCCGCCTGAGGCGAAACGGGCACACAAGGCTCGCGATCGATGCGCAAGACCTGCTGGGCGCGGCGTCCCTCTTCGCTCAACATGACGCGCGTCTTCATGATGGTCTCGTAGTCGTCCTGAATGACGATCCCCTTCACCTCCATCTCCATGGACGCGAACGTCTCGGTCAGGGACATCCCGGCGTCATCCGCTCCGACGACGCCGAACGGCATCACATCGACGCCGAGCGCTCTCAGGTTGTTGACGGCGTTCGCCGCCCCCCCGGGCAGGAGCGTCTCCTTCCGGAACCGACTCACCATGACCGGCGCCTCGCGGGAAAGACGAACGGGCTCGGCATCCAGGTAGACATCCGCCACCATGTCGCCGACAACGGCGATGCGCACGTCCGACATGCGACGAAGGATGTCGCCCAAACGGGCGAATGTGAGGCTCATGCCGGAAGGATAACCCGAGCATGCTGTCGAGGCGAGTCAGGAGAGGTCGGCGATCAATTCGTCCACACGGACGGGCCGGGCTCCGAAGTGGGTGACGGCCAGCCCTCCGGCCACCATGCCCAGACGGGCCGCATCCACGAGATTCGCGCCAGAGAGGTGGGCGCGCACGGCCGCCGCCAAGGTCGTGTCGCCAGCACCGGTAACGTCGAAGACAGGCCGAGCGCGAACGGGGAGGACGTGAGCCGTTCCATCCCAGAGCACACCGCCCTCGGCCCCGAGAGTGAGCAGGACGGGACTGCCGCCGGCCGCCGACGCGTATCGCTCCGCCAACCGACGGGGGTCGACTCCGCCCTTCGCCCCCCCCAAGCCCGCATGGGCCTCGTTCCGGTTGGGCGTCAGCAGCCGAGCACCAGCGTAGAAACCGGCCGGCCGATGGCGCGAGGGGTCGGCGTACCACCCGGAATCGCGCGCTCGGAGCGCGGTCAGCAATGCAGTGTCGACGAGACCTTGGCCATAGTCAGACACCACGACGGACTCGGAATGGGAAGCGAGCCCGCGCAGCAGTGCGTCGCGCGCCCCTGCGCCGAGGGGCGTCCGGTGATCGAGGTCCACACGCAGCAGCTGCTGGTTCAAGCTCACGAATCGGGTCTTCACCGTCGTGGACCCCACCGGCAACCACGATGCTTCGACGCCCGCCCGGGCAACGAGGCGTTTCAACGTTTCGCCGGCCTCGTCCTCGGCACAACGAGCGAGCAGCCGGACCCGGGCCCCCAGAGCACTCAAACTCGCGGCCAGGTGCGCCGCCCCACCGGGACGAGCGTCCCTGCGCTGCTCCTCGAGGACGGGGACGGGCGCCTCCGGCGAGACGCGGGTCACCGCGCCGTGGACGTAGACGTCCAGCATCGCATCGCCCACGACGAGGACGTCGATGGGGCGCCAGTTCTCCACGAGCCGGCGAAGACGGCCGATCTCCTCGGTCACGCCGCCCCCCTTTCCGCCAGAACGGCGAGCGCACAGTCGAGGTCCCCTGCCTCATCCTCCACCCGCAGCGCCATCTCGATGTATCCCCAAGGGAGGCCTTCCAGCTGATCACTGATTCTCGCTGCATCCTTTTCGGTCACGAGAATCCGGTCGACCGTTGCCGCACGTCGCCTCAGCACACGGACACTCCGCGGACTGAGACGGCGGTGGTCTCCAGGGGTCTCGAGCCAAGCCACGCCGGCTCCGAGGCTCTCCACGGTCCGTTGAAATGATTCGGGCCGCGCGATTCCCGCCACGAGGCCCACCTTCAGTCCAGCAAGGTCCTCGACAGAGCGGCGCGCACCGCCATCCATCCAGGAGCAGGCGTGATCCCTGGCGCGCAGAAGGGGGATCCCCGTGGCGACCTGTTGGAGTCTCTTTGCGGCCCGGGCGGCTCCCTCCTCCCCCACGTCTTGCAGTTTCGTGAGGACGAGAAGGTCGGCCCGCCGGGCCTCGCGCAAGGGCTCACGCCACGGCCCGGCCGGCAACACCCGAGCGGATTCGAGAAGGCTGGGAGCGTCGAGAAGGAGGATCTCGAGGTCGCGCTGGATGGCGAGGTGCTGGGCGCCGTCGTCCAGAATCACGCTTCGGGGCTGAACCTCCTCCCAAACTGTTCGCGCCGCCGCGATGCGGTCAGCCCCTTGAGCCTGAGCGAGCCCCGGGTGGCGGCGGGCCAGCATCTGTCCCTCATCATTCAGCGAGGTCGGCTCGCCCGGCAGGGCGTCCCCGTATCCCCGAGCCAGGACCAGAGGGGGAGACAGCGCGTGGGGCAGACGACCGAGAAGATGGCTCACGAAGGGGGTTTTCCCGGCCCCGCCGACGGTGAGATTGCCGACGCTGATCACGGGGACCGGGAATCGATAACCTCGGGGCGCCATGACCTTCCGTCGCCGACTCGCGGCCCAACCATAGACCGCCCCCAGGGGAGCCAAGAGGCGGCCAAGTCCAGGAATCTGCCAAGGGCGACCGTGAGTCATACGCCAACCATAACCCATGGCGTGGTTCGGTCCACCGCAGCGCCTCGGGAAGCCCCGCGTCGTCGAAGCCGCGATTCTCCCGCGTCGAGTTCAGGAGCCCAGACTGCGGGAGCGGCCCGACGAAGACGCAGGCGACTTCCTCTTGGGAAGGACCGGCCTGGTCAAACGCTTCGGTGCCGCCTCCTTCTTGGGCGCCGGCTTCTTGACGGGTTTTCGCGAGATTCTGGGGCGGGGTCCCGGCTTGGCGGAAGCCTTCTTGGCTTCTGGCTCCGGGATGCTCATGTACGCCCGGTAGGCTTTCAGCCAGTCAGGATAGACGGCGAGCCATCGCGCATCCTTCCCGCCGACCTTCGCATCCTCGAGCACCATCGCCTTTTGAAGTGCCGCGAACTTTTCCGGGACGTAACCCTCCACGGGTGGATACTCCTTCATGAGATCCTTCTGGGGATCCGTCAGGGCGGAGAAACCGGCTGGACTTTGGGTGGACTTCGAAAGCGTGTCCCGATGCCGTGGCGTCGGCGCGCTCGTGGAACTCTTGACGCGCTCCTTGGCGGCCGCCTTCTCCCTGGCCTCGTAGACGGCCCAATCCGCGCGACTCAGACGACGAACGATTCTCACGGATTCGATCTGGCGCCATGGAACGAAGAGATAGCCGGGGAGCTTGTCATAGAACCAAAGACGGAGCCCCGCTCCGACCGTGCTCTTCTTGTGCTCCTCGAGTTCCTTGTAGGCTCCGCCGCGAACCCGCTTCTCGATCATCCTGCCGTCCTTGACGACACCATGCATCGCCCCACCCTTCTTGAGAGTCACGACCACCTGCAGGTGATCGGTCATCACTGCGGCCTCGGCGAGCCTTTGAGTGGCGTCATCGGAGTGCTTGGTCGCATTCGCGGGAGTCTTCTGGGCCGGCACTGAAGCGGACACGGCGAGCGCGAGAAGGAGGGGCAGAAGCTTGCGGTTCATCATGGCGTTGTCTCTCGATCGGCATGGCATGCCCCGAATGGGTCACCGTGGTCCTACGGAGTCATCAGAATCGGGGTCTTGGCGAAGTCTCTATCGACCGGAAGATCGCACCGCCTTGACGAGAACTCCCACCCCACCGCAGATGGGAAAAAATGCCAAGGAAGAGATATGCACCGCCAGCGCGTTCGAGGCGGCGACCGTTCCCGGTTAGCATCGGGCGGAGCCATCCAGGAGACAGATCTACCCAGTGTTCGAATTCCTCAGAAATCAACGGATCCAAGAGCTGCGCGCACCCGACCTCATCCGGGGCCGGCTCGCCATTCTGGCCATGACGGGGAGAGCCCTCCTGGCTCTGGGAGTCCCACTGCTGTTCGGAAAGACGATCGGCGCCATCCACGAGGGGGCCGATGCCGCGAGAGTTCGCAACCTGGCGATCCTTCTCGTCAGCGTTTCGGCCGCAACGGCGATCTGCCAGTTTTACATGCGCTGGCTTTGGATCGGCGCCAGCCGTGATTTCGAGTGCCGCCTACGGGATCGTCTTTTCGAGCACATTTCGAAACTCTCTTTCTCCTGGTTCAATCGCGCGCGCACGGGCGACATCATGTCTCGGCTGACGTCGGATGTGGAAGCCGTCCGCATGGGGGTCGGCCCCGGCGTCATGCACCTGTATCAAACGGGAATCATGGGGATCGGCGCCGTGAGCCTCATGCTCTGGATGGACTGGCGCCTGACCCTCGTCTCTCTCGTCCCGATGACCGTGGTCCTCCTCTACATCCGGAGCCTCATGCCGAAAATGCAGGCCGCGTCGCTCCGTGTCCAGGAGCAGACCGCCAGGGTATCCGAACTCTCCCAGGAGAGTTTCTCCGGGTCACGTGTCGTCAAGGCCTTCGCGCGGGAAGACTACGAGATCAGTCGGTTCGAGCGGGAAGCCTCGCTCTACATCGACGACTCGATGCGCCTCGCGATGCTTCGGGCACGCATGCGAACGGGAATCGAAGCCCTCTCCGCCCTGGTTACGGTCTGCGTCCTGTGGCTCGGGGGCCGCGACGTGCTGAGCGGCGCCCTCAGCGCGGGCGAATTCGTCTCGTTCTTCGGGTACTACATGTTGCTCATCTGGCCGATGATCGCGATCGGCTGGACCCTGTCGCTCTTCCAGCGCGCCCAGGTCGCCCTCGAACGTCTGGAAGAGTTTCTCTCCATCGAACCCGAGATTGTCGGCGGCCCCGTCACCGACGCGGAACTGAACGGCGAGTGGAGGCTCAGTCACCTCACCTTCACTCACGCGGGGACACAGACCCCCTCTCTCGTCGACATCGACATCCATATTCCGGCGGGTTCGTCCTTGGCCGTGGTCGGCCCGACGGGAGCCGGCAAGTCCACTCTCACCCAGATGCTGGGGCGGCTGCTCGACCCGCCGGCGGAGACGGTCTTCCAAAGCGGATTCGACGTACGGGAGCTGGATCTGGGTCTTCTGAGACGATCCATCTCCATGGTGCCTCAGGACACTTTCCTTTTCTCCGACACGATTCGCGCCAACATCGCCTTCGCCCGGCCCGATGCCTCGATCGAAGAGGTCCGGGCCGCCGCCGAAGCCGCCCAGATCCTGGACGCGATCGAGGCATTTCCCAAGGGATTCGATCAAATCGTGGGCGAACGAGGCGTGACCCTCTCCGGCGGGCAGAAGCAACGTATTGCGATCGCGCGCGCACTTCTCCACGACGCGCCCACCTTGGTCTTGGATGACTGTCTTTCCGCCGTGGACACCGACACCGAGGAGAGGATCCTCGAGCACCTGCGGCGGGCGATGGCGGGTCGAACGACGATCTTCGTCGCGCATCGTCTCTCCAGCATCATGCACTGCGAACACATCGTCGTCATCGAGAACGGTCGAATCACGGAGCAGGGCGACCATGCGACGCTGCTCACTCGCGGCGGTTGGTACGCGGACACATGGCGCCGCCAACTCGTCGAGAGGGAGTTGGAGGCCGCCTGATGTCGAGCGTGCATGACGAAAAGGTCGTCGGGAAGATCTTCGAGTGGCGGCTCTACAAACGCTTTCTCCCCTTCGCTCGACCCTACATCGGATGGTTCGCACTCAGCGTGGTCCTGCTATTGCTCCTTTCCGTCTTCACGATGGGAGGGCCGCTCATCGTTCGTCAGGCGACAGGGATCGTGCTCGGAGAGATCTCTACGGAGGGCACCTCTCCGACTGCTTTGCTCACCCGGTGGTCTCTCATCTACATCGGTCTCGCCGCCGCCACGTTCGGCCTTCGCTTGGCACAGCTCTGGATCTCCGCTCGAACGGGACAGCACATCGTCTACGACGTGAGAAACCATATTTTCCAGCATCTTCAGCGGCGCAACCTGCGGTTCTTCGACACCAATCCCGTCGGGAAACTCGTCACGCGAGTCACGAGCGACATCGAAGCCTTGGCGGAGCTGTTCTCATCGGGGATCGACGTCATTTTCTATGACATCGTCATGTTGGCGCTGACGTTGGGGCTCCTCTTTTGGATCAGCCCGCACCTGGCTCTCCTGACGGTGGCCCTCCTGCCCTTCGTCGCCGTGTGGTCGTTTCGGTTCAAGAGGAAGGCTCAGAATCTCTTTCGCAAGGTGCGCGCTCGCATCACTCGCTTGAACAGCTTCATCAACGAAACGATCACGGGAATGCGCGTGGTTCAGATCTTTCGCGCGGAGCGGCGAATCAATCGAAGGTTCCAGGAGTGGGACCACGAACTGAAGAATGCTCACAGAGAGACCATCAAGAACTTCGCCCTCTTCTATCCCGGCGTCGAGGTCCTCTCATCCCTGGGAACTGCGGTGATTGCCGTCGCCGGACACAACCTCGTGACAGGCGGCCAGCTCGGCGCCAAGGACCTCGTCTTCTTCTGGTTCATGCTCCACAAGTTCTTCGAGCCGTTGCGGCAGATCTCGGAAAAGTACAACGTCCTCCAATCCGCGATGGCGTCGGCCGAACGGCTGGCCCAGGTGCTGGACGACGAGCGCTCGATCCCCAACGCACCGAAACCGAAGCGGATTCCGAACGGGCGCGCCCAGGGGCGCATCGAATTCGACGACGTCCACTTCAGCTACGACGGCAAGGTCGAAGTCCTGAGGGGGATCTCGTTCAAGGTGGAGCCGGGCGAGAAGGTGGCCATCGTCGGCCATACAGGTGCCGGCAAGAGCTCGCTCATCAATGTTCTCGGTCGCTTCTATGATGTCACGCAAGGCCGGATTCTCCTGGATGGCATCGACATCCGGGAGTTGGACAAGCACGAGCTGAGGCGCTCCATCGGGATCGTCCTTCAGGATGTTTTCCTCTTTGCCGACACGCTCCGAGAAAACCTCCGACTCGGCGACGACTCCATCGATGACGAGACGTTGATGAAAGCCTGTCGTACGGTGCTTGCCGAGGACTTCGTGAACTCCCTCCCAGGCGGCCTCGACTTCCAGGTGCAGGAACGCGGCGCAACCTTCTCGCAGGGACAAAAACAACTCATTTCGTTTGCCAGGACAGTCGCGCACGATCCCCCGGTGCTCGTCCTCGACGAGGCGACATCGAGCGTGGACACGGCAACGGAGCAGCTCATCCAACAGGCCCTCG